>JAHFIK010000001.1:59277-63982 GCA_023246415.1 Candidatus Uhrbacteria bacterium | reverse complement strand
TTCGAGATCAGCTCGGCGTGTTGCTGTCGCAGTCGCCGTCGATCCCGTTGCCGGATTCCTCATAGGAGAGGCCGGCATTGATCGCTGCGGACGAGCGAGGTCGAATGGTCGGATTTGTCTTTCCGCAGTCCGAGGCATCAGAGACGCCGTCGTTGTCCGCATCGTTTGCAACACCGGAGGTCTGCAAGCGATAACGGAATCCATTCTTCGAGCTATTGAGCAGACAACTGAATGGCATGTCACTTCCATTCTTCGTCACGGTCCACTCACTGTAGGACGTACACTCGAATGTGTTTCCGTCCAAACCGGGGAGCCAACTCCCGGCACCATTCAGACCTGTGCTGACCCAGACCTCAGGGACGATCGCGTTGCTTACCGAGAAGCTACACGTCTGAGTGTAGAGGTCACCCGTGCACGCGACAGCCGGAGCAGTACTATCGAGCGATTTGCTCATGAACAAGTCCGCACCCGCTGCGACCTGCATGACGAACGCCGGCATGCCGGCTTGCTTGTAGACTCGGATATTGTACGTATCCTTCGTCGTACTCGCTGTGCCGCCCGTCGAACTCGCTCCGCCGGTACTCGTGGATGCCGCGCCGCCCGTGCTCGTTGTTGAGGAGCAAGAACAGGCGAGGTATCCCGTGCCATTGGCGTTACAGTACATCGTGCCCTGCCCGCTGACACACGAATTCGTGCACGCGTAGGGCATATTCGCCGTACAGACATTTCCAGATGCTGCGCCGCCAGTCGCCGAAGCCGTTGCCGACCCGCCGGTTGCCGTCGCCGCACTGCCGCCCGTACTCGTTGGTGCTGCACCGCCCGTTGCGTACCCCGATGATGTGGCGCCACCCGTTCCTGAAACAACGGCTGGTGAGTACCCCATTCCGTCAGCATTGCAGATCAGATTTTGTCCGGTCGTGCAGGTGCTGCAGACAACGAGTGTCCCAGGGGTACAGATCTTTACCGGTGTCGTTGCCGCCGAACTTGCTCCACCAGTTGATGAAGCGTATCCGGAAGCCGAACCGCCCGTTGCGCTTACCGTTGAGGTGTTTCCACCCGTTCCGGCAGTCGTCGTCGGACAGACGCATGCGGTGTACGCATTGTTATGGCACGTCTGATTGACGGTCGGACACTCAGGACAGGGATTCGTCGTTCCTTCCACGCAGGTTGGAGACGAATTCGTCGTCATGGCTGATCCGCCCGTGGATACTGGAACGGACGCAGTTCCGCCAGTCGATGGGGTTGAAATCCCACCCGTCGGAGCTTGTCCGGCAGTGCCTGGCGATCCACCGGTTCCGCCGATGCCAGGGTAATCGCTGCAGCCAGCGATCATGATGAGGCCGAACAAACCAAACAGTGTCTTTGCGATGTGTTTCATTTTGCTTATTCTCCCAGTACAGCCAAAAGGCTTGAAACAGTGATGTTGAGATGTCGAAGTTCCTGTTCAAAATCGGAAACCGATCTTGCCCCGCTTGAAAATCCGAATAAATACGGATCTCAAGTGGAAGAAAGAAGATACCACAAAACCCCCATTTTGTCAAGGGGAGTGTACAATCCCCGTCCAGGATCCGTACTTACGAATAATGAGGCTTTATTAAGCCAAAAAAAATAAAAACGAGGCAGTAGGAAGTAGGCAGTAGGCAGTAGGAACGCGTTCCTACTGCCTACTTACTACTGCCTATACACGCCTCTTGACGCTTCCCCCGCCCTCCCCTTCGACCGCCCCTCGAACCACCTGCTACGATCCCCACGTCCCTCTCGAAAGGAGCTGTACCTTGTTTATGTGATGCCCCTCGCGCCTCCGGGCGTGATGAGGAACCGGCATCACCGTCTCTTTTCCAAAAGAGATCAGCGCCGATGACCCCGTCATCCCTGCTGTTCGCCGACCCCTCATCCTCGCATCCTTGCACGTTCACGAGAGAGACACTCCCTTCAACATAAATCGTCCCCGTAGAGCGTCACGTACGACGTTCTGCGGGGATCTCTTTTTTTTAGGTGAGTAGGTAAGTAGGTGAGTATGTGAGTAGGCATGTTTCGGTTCCGTCCTACTCACCTACTTACCTACTCGCCTACTCACTGATCACAGTAGGATTTTCCTCCCACCTAACCATTCCGTAAGTACCGGTAATGTTTCTTTCGCCGTTCGTTCCCACGTATATCCGCTGGCACGATCGATCCCACGTTTCCGGAGATCTGTTGCCAGCGTGTGGTCATCTGAAATCCGAACCATCGCTTGCGAAATCTCTTCCGCGCTCTCCGGTCGGACAAACAACGCATTCCCATCTCCAATCACTTCTGGAAGCGACGACGTATTTGATGCGATCACCGGACAGCCGCATGCCATGGCTTCAAGCGGAGGAATCCCAAACCCCTCGTACCAGGTGACCTGACAGCACGCGAGCGCGCCAGAAATCAGCGTTGGCTTATCTTTTTCATCAACGTATCCAACCTCAAGAATCTGATCCTTATACGGCGATGCGGCCATCGCTTTCTTAATGGCGTCGTATCCAAATCCTTGTAAACCTGCGAGGACAAGCGTCGTCGGATCTCCCAAGCCGCGAATGCTCTTAAATAGATTAAACGCATTGATCAACCCCAACACATTTTTCTTCGCTTCCAGCCGTCCGATGTAGAGGAAATAGGGTTGCGGGATATGATATTTAGACACAACGCGCTCAATCTCTTCCGCATCCGTGATCGGACGAAATACGTCGTGATCAATGCCAAGCGGCGTAATGGCGATCAGTGACGCATCCGCATGATAGAGGTCGACCAATTCCCTTCCCGTAAATTCAGAGGGAACGATGATACGCGCCTTACTGCTCACCGCATACCGCGTTGATGTTTCGTGATAGTGGATCTGCGCACTCTTATATAATTTTGGGAGTCGGTGAAAACCGACATCGTGTACGGTGACGACGCTATTGTCCGGTCGAAATCGCGGCAACACGTGTGCTGGAACAAACAGGACATCCGGGGTCCGACGCAGCATTTCCCAGGAAAGACGAACTTGTGTCCACAATCGCTTTGGCGCCCACGTCGCCCGCACCTCGTACCAGTTCTCCGGGAGCACCTCCAACCCGCCCGTTAAGGGATCATTTGTATACAAAATCCAATGATTGCCATCTTTCTCCGTGAGTTTCTTCAGCATCTGGATCAAGTGGTACGCGTACCACTCCACCCCGGTTTTCTTCGGTTTATTCGCCCGTGTGGCGTCGATCCCGATCAGCATGCTCAGAGTGTAGCAGGAAGGACGCGGAATTGCGTAGTCAATCGAAAATGCAAAAAGTCCGTAGGTCCGTGAGTCCGTAGGTTCGGATTGAACTTACGGACTCACGGACCTACGGACCTACGGACTTAAAAAATTACGAGGTAAAAATACTCCGCTTATAACTCTCAAGATTCTCAAGTGCGATTCCCGTCCCTTTGACCACGCACATTTGAGAATCGTTTGCGATGAATGCTGGAACACCGGTAGCTTCCGCGAACAAGCGATCCAGGTTGCGAAGCTGAGCTGATCCGCCGGACACGACGATCCCCTTTTCCATGACATCGGCAGAGAGTTCCGGCGGCGTATTATGAAGCACGTCTTTGATCGCTTCGATCATCCCCTGAAGCTCATGTTGAATCGCATCTGTGACGTCATCGCTTGTGACCGTTGTCAGGCGCGGGAGTCCGCTCATCATGTCGCGACCCTTCACATCCATGATCAACTTTTCTTCGAGGTAGAGTGCGGACCCAATGCGAATCTTAATTTCCTCTGCAGTTCGTTCCCCAATCGCCAATCCATATTTGCGACGCACGTGTTCCTGAATGGCGGCATCCAGTTTATTCCCGCCAATGCGAATGGAGGCAGAACTAATGATTCCGCCAAGAGAGATGACGGCGATCTCTGACGTCCCGCCACCAATATCAATAATCATGTGTCCAGAAGCGGAACCAATAGGGATATCCGCACCAATCGCAGCTACGACCGGCTCTTTAATGATATAGGCCGCCTTTGCGCCCGCAGAGATCGTTGCATCAATCACCGCACGCCGTTCCGTTGAGGTGATTCCGCCAGGAACGGCCACCATCACCTCCACGCGAAAGAGACGCATCCCTCCAAGGGCTTTGTTAATAAAATAGCGAAGCATCGCTTCGGTTGTTCGATAGTCCGCGATTACGCCATCCTTCAGCGGACGCTTCGCGATGATCGTATCCGGTGTGCGTCCGATCATTTCCTTCGCTTCCTTTCCAACGGCAAGCACTTTCTTATCAATCACAGAAATCGCAACCACCGAAGGTTCATTGATAATGATCCCGCGTTTTGGCATGTAGACCTGCACGGTCGTGGTCCCGAGGTCGATTCCGATTTTTTTTGCGAACATGGTTGGGACAGGTGAGTATGGCGGTAGGGCGGTAAGGAGGTAGGTCGGATCCGGCCTACCGCCGTACCGCCCTACCTCCCTACTCACCACACCATCTTAAAATCTTTCTCTAAAGAGAACCACGTTGACGACCTCGAGGTCCGATTCCGCTAGAGTTTCACCTCGAAGTGCCGATCTGTCTGGGATGTGGCCGTGACACGATAGTTTGCATCGCCCCATTGCGAGGTTTCTTCCGGAGGGGTCGCGTCCTTCAGTTTTTTACTAAATGCGGCATCCAGCGTCAACGTGGCGTTATCGTTCCCTGCTTGCTTCTGCCAGTCAAGCGAATAGGAACC
>JAHFIK010000001.1:48014-59177 GCA_023246415.1 Candidatus Uhrbacteria bacterium | reverse complement strand
AAAGACGGCGGGGTTGAGCGCGATCGCTCCTGTCGGAATCTGCGGACGCTTCCCGGTTCCGGCCTCAACTTCACGAACGTAAAAATCAATGAGTCGTTCTGCGGAGACCGTGTAGTCCGGCGTATAGTTCGCGTCGCGCAAAAACAACTTCGGCATGTTCATCCGCGCCGTCATAAACGACGGCCCCTTTTCATTCCAGGTGCTCGAGGCGGGATTGTCGATGTTATAGATATCGTCGAATGAGAACGTTTTGACATTCCCGGCATCCACATTCAACGTCCCGACGGTTCCAATAAAACCGCCCGTGGCGCGAATCTCATCCGTATTCTGCAAGAAGATGAGAAAATCGGATTCTGAGGGATATCCTGCGAGCGGAAGCGAGACTTCCAATAATGGCACCGCTTCATCCAACGTCTGTTTCAACTTTGGAAGATTTTCCGCGACCGGCGCAAGCGAGGCACGGAGCGGAGCAATGAGATCGTTCTGTGGAATCTGATTCCAGCGATCAAGCGCGATATCAATCTTTGCCTGCGCGGCATGCATCTCCGGGATGGCCCGTGCAATCCGCGCAAGAATGGCCCGCTTTTCATCTGCCGACAGATCCGCAAAGGACCGATTCGGATCCACGTGAACGCTCGTGTCATCAGAGAATGTTGATCCGCTCACAATGTTCACGATATCGCGCGCCACCTCGATGAGCGGACTCACGCCGTCGAGCGTTTCACGCCCAGCTTCCGAGGCATCCTCAAGCGCTCGCAAGCGCGATCCGACGTAGGGCGTATTCCGCCAAAATCCAACACCCATCAATCCATCATGCGCCGCGCCAAGCGATGTCTTCGCGGTCTCCAATTCCGTCCCTGCGGTATCAAAATCACGATTCTTAAATGCCACCATCATGCGCCCAACCGCAGCTTTCGCGGTATACGCAGACGAAGCCGCGCGGGCAAGCGACATCGCAGCTGGCACGGTCAGCGTAAGGACCACCGCAAGGATCGCAAGGATCGACCACAGCACCCACCGATGTCGGCGCTTTGGACGACGTGCGATCGCTGCATTCATCCCATACGCACTCTTCGACGAATGAAGCGCCATTGATTTCTCAAGCGGCGTCGGTGCGTTCGCCGTGTTCGCGACCGGACCCGCCGCGGTCCCCTTTTTCGAATCCACGACCGGACGCATCCCAAAACGCCCCCGTCCTTCATTCTTCACTCTTGACTCTCGACTCGCAACGTGCGACGCCTCCTTCCCCGAAACCGAAGAAGACGTCTCCTTTTTCGGAGGCTCCAGTTCTGGAACGCCCGGACACGTCAAAAAGTTCGGTTTTGGATTGTGTGTAAATGGCATGCCCCTCTGTGAATTTACGGATTTGCGAATTTCCGCATTTACGAATTCATTAATCCGTCAATTCGCAAATACACCTATTTCTCACTACCGCGGCAACGGGACTCCTCGATACTTGAGATGATACCGTATGCTGCTCGCGATATGATACCGCGTTGTCGGCTTTGTGAAGAGCTCGAGCGGATTCGCAATCATACTCTCACGCGCGTGATAGTGCGCAAAGCGCGCCACCGGCGCATACACGACGCGCCATCCTTTTTCCCATGCGCGTCGACACAAATCCACATCCTCATAATACATGAAAAACCGCTCGTCGAAATGTCCAATCTCCGCTAATACGTGTCGACGCGCCAAAATCGCGGCCCCGTAGAGGACATCCGCATCATGCGACTGCGTGTGATCCACATCTTCCATGAGATGCGATGCGACAATCCTCTTTCCAAACGGCATCTTACCGAGAAACGTCCTGCGGAATGCCGGGATGGCGATGTGCGGAAAACGCGTACAGGTGACCTGGCGTTCACCGTTCGGATGCTCAAGGCGCGGACCGACAAGCCCGGCGTCTGGATTCGCTTCGGCAAAGGCGACCAATTTTTCCATTTCTCCCGGAAAGATCGTGAGATCCGGATTCGTCAGCATCACATACTCCCCGCTCGCCTGATGGATGCCGAGATTATTTCCTTTTGCGAATCCAAGATTCTCTCCTGGTTCAATGACCGTGACCCATGGGAATCGCTCACGCACCATGGCCGCCGTCCCATCGCCGCCGTTATCCACGAGGATGTATTCGAATGGAAACGCAAACTTCGCCGCCTCAACACCTTTTAACAGCAATCGAATCAAATGCGGCGTTTTGTAGGCGACGGTTACGAAGGAAACCTTAGGAGATTCAATCATGAATGATAGCAGCGGAACATCAATCTATTTGATTAACATCTGGAGATTGACGATGAGCGTTTAGCGATCGGCGTGGAGCCGCTTCAAGAATCTCTCGCCAAAAGCCAACAGGCGCGGTTGTACCCCAAATCATCGAAAAAATCAAGCCTCTGACGTTATTTTCGTCCGATTTAAAGGGATTTCTTCGATTCTGAGAGGGAACGTCTCTGAACGATATCCCCAACACTCGACACGCCTCTACACGAACCACTTCCGCATTGCCTCGACAGAGAGTTTGCGGCGCGCGGCGACCTCTTTGCGCTTCTTCAAGATCATTGGCAATCCAACCCAGGCCTGAATGGCTCCTTTGAGTTGCGCAGGGAAGATGAGCGATATCGCGCGAATGAAGAGGTCAAAGATTCGCCACGGAAGATGCATCAGGCGCGACGACCAATCATCATTCTTCCACTCCATCCACATTTTATTGCGTCGTGAGAGCATGTTCACGAACGACGACCGTCCGAACTGGCTCGAAACAAGTCCGATCGGACCGTTGCTCTTGGAGGCTTTCGCCAGTCGCTGATGCCACACGATCGCTGGCACGATCAGTGCCGCTTTCCCGCCAAACAGACGCAGCCGCCACGCCAAATCCGCATCTTCTTTATACGCAAAGATCTCTTCATCAAACACGACCGCGTCATGTTCTGCGACCAGTGGAATCGCGGACGCGCGGAGCACGAGCGCTGCCCCGGAAATTCCGAACGGTTCAACGCCGTCGTACTGGCCATGATCTTCCTCTCCCGCACCGCGATCAACGAACTTGCGTGATTTTAAAATCGAAATGCCTGTACTATCGATGATATTTGTCTGTTCATAATCCGCACTCCCATCTTCTCGATCCGCAATACG
The DNA here is from genome assembly GCA_023246415.1 of Candidatus Uhrbacteria bacterium. Classification (GTDB taxonomy): domain Bacteria; phylum Patescibacteriota; class Patescibacteriia; order 2-12-FULL-60-25; family 2-12-FULL-60-25; genus 2-12-FULL-60-25. The sequence continues at coordinate 56,051 of JAHFIK010000001.1, read as the reverse complement.
GAAGGCGCGCAATAATTTCGGACCGGCAATTTCCACATCCGGATGGGCGTCCATATACGCAATCACTTCTTCGACACACCGCTCATGCAAAAACGTATCTGGATTCAAAATAAAAATATACTTCTTCTCCAAATCCCCCACAGATTCCCATCGTGATCGCGCGAGCGAAATCCCCTGATTGTGCGCGCGGGAAAATCCAAAATTTTTCCGATTCCGCAGGACGGTCACATCCGATCGATTCGCTTCCAACCACGCCACGGTCCCGTCCGTCGACCCATTATCGATCACCGTCACGGTAAATGCCTTTGATGTTTGCGCATCAAGCGACTCAAAGATACGTGGAAGAAACCTGGCGGAATTCCAGGTCACGATATTGATAACGAGTTGCTTTGCGGCGTCCATACGATCGACAGATGACGATGATCACATTCACAGACTCCTTTTCTCATGAATGCATCCGCTCGTAAATCCGTCCCCTGTTCATCTCAGGACACCACCGGCAACGGAACCTTTCGCTTCTTGGCCGTCACATTAAATCCGAGTCGGAATCGACCGCCGAGCATCTGACGCGTTTGCGCATCAATCGCCGGAATACTCCCGAACACGATAAAGGTTACGGGAAGCAGCAACCACTGGAGCAACCAGACCGCGATGGCATTCCGACGTGGGACGTGTGCAGGACGGGGTGGCAACAACGTCAGCGCCAACCCCGCAGAGACGAACGCGCCGACAAGCGAATATTGCATTAACCGTTCAAGCGTAAATGGCGTGTTCTGAAACAAGGCGAACGAACGATACGCTTCCGGCGCAAGCCAGAATGGAAGCTTCCCTAAAATCGTGATCAGAAGTGGCGCGGTCGCCCAGGTATACATCCCTTCCAGCTGCTTGAAGGTATAGATCCATTTCACCCCCAATGGCATTTGGCGATCGACGCGAAAGGCGTTCGCCATGTAGGGGTAGTTCTCCACACCCCATGCCCAACGACGCATTTGAAGATACAGCTGTTTGATTGAACCGATGTACGAATCCGCGATCGAATCCATCGACACCGGCAGATAAATCGGAACCACGTGGTACTGACCGTGATATCGTACCAGCCCCTGAAGAAAGATCCGCGAATCTTCCGACACAATATCTTTCTGCCAAAATCCGACGTCGAGCAACATCCGCCAGCTCATCGAATGCGAGGAGAACGTCATCATGTGCTCCGGGCGCGCCAATTCTGTCATGAGCCAAAACGTCGTGCCAAACATGGCCACACGCACCGGTGCGGTCGCATCCCACAAATTATTATTGTAGAGCGCGACCGGCTGATAGGAGCACTTTGTTGGATCTTTTTCCGACAGATACGCGTATGTGACCGCTTCAAAGTACTGTGGATGCGCAACGGTATCGACATCGAACGAGTGGACGATCAATTTTTCCGGAGCAATGCCCATCTGTTCGATCACGGGTTTGATCTGCTCTGCCATCCAATGCAAATTACTTCCCTTCCCTTGAATCTCCCCTTCGCGTTTCCGCGGATCCGGATGCATCGTGATAAAGAGATGCTTGAATCGTCCGTCATATTCACGACGAATGATGTCCGCGTTTTCCCAAAAATGTTTTTCATCGCGCTCTTCGCCCCCAAGGCAGACGATGATGCGGTCCGCCGACGTGGCACAGGCGAGCATGTTCTCCATGGTCCCACGAATCACATCAACACTCTCTTTCCACGTTGGGAGCATGACCAAATGCGTAATCTCGCCGTATCCCGGCATTGCCTGAGCTGCGGCATGCCAATCACGACCTAACGCGCGACGATAGCGGTACCACGAGGACAGCAGAAACGGCAGGTAGTACGCAATCCGCAACATCCAGTAGATATCAAATACGATAATAAAACAGATCACTGCCAGCGGATACAGATACGAAAACAGGACTGCGCCAATCAGCGTTGCCCAGACGAGTGCGCCTGGGAGAATTTCGTAGAAGCGTGTGCGGGCGTTGGTACTCATGGCGAAGGGGTCATCGCGGTCTTCACGGTAATGTTTGGTTCTGCGTCGTAGATCGGTGCCACGTATGACACGGGCTTCAACTGCCCGTTCAGCGCACGCTCACGGATGACGAAAAGGTCATCCGCCTCGTTCACTGTGAACTGATACAGTGGAAGATGTCGCAGGCGACTGAACACATTCGCGACCAGAACGCCGGAACGGATAGCGGAAAAACTGCCAGGTCCGGCGACCACCATCATACCGCACGCGTGCGCGAGATGCGCACCAAAAAAGGTCTCCGCGCATCGGACGACCTGTTGCCTCCCCTCCCAGGTGCGAGTCACGATTTTTTTATGAGCATCCATCGGGAGACGCGCAAGACGAACGATTCCGCGTTGACTCGTATCGATGAAGAAAAATTCTGCTTGTGCATTTGATCGCATACACCCATCGCTCACGGCCTCACACGCGTTCCGGTTTGTCTTCGAGGCGATTCACGATGACATTCTTTGGAGCTTCGATGATCTGATAGAGAAACTTATCGCTCATCTCTTTGCGATACTGATACTCGGTTGGATTCATGACCGTGTAATTGATTTCTGATCCAATCGACTTCTCCATTTTTTGAACCAACTTCTTCAACGCCTCCGCATCAATCGTCCCCACGATGAAGAGATCGACCGGGGCATGCTGAATCCCCAGGAACGCCCCCATGAGCGCGGCGTACTTCACATTCCCCATGGACTCGAACGTCTTGTCGATCCGATGTTCGACAAGCAGATGCGCCTTCATCATGAGTGACCGAACCTCAGGGAGGAGCGGAAACACATGATTCAATTTATAGTATTTTCGTTTCACCCCCGGACGCTTGGCATCCGCTGAATCATCTTCGGCTTCAATGACCAATCCGAATCGTTCCAAATTCGCCAATTCACGACGAACGGCATTGATCTGCGTATCGATCCGACGCGTCACTTCGCGAACAAAAATCGGCTCATCCGGTTGCCCTAAAAAGAGACCAATGAGGCGTACCCGTGTCCGTGAACCAAAAAGGTGTTCGAGCATACGTCGAGGATATCCTGCCTCTCCGGTGCCCCCTTGACAAGAGACCAAGCAGACCCCCCCAGAACGTGGCAAAATAGGTGAACGAACCGGACGTCAGAAGCGCCCGGAACTCCCCCCATGGAAACGCCCAATGAAAAACCCACAATGTACCGTATTGCGGACATTGAATTCTCTAACAGCCAGTTTGACGAACGGATTATCGGGATCTTCCGATTCGAATCGTCCGGGATGTCGAAGCATGGCCCAACGCTCCTCATCATTGCGGAAATCGACGGCGTTGGATACGTCTATGATCAATTGATCGATGTGGTGAACAACGAAGCGGAACATTCCAGAAATCTCACCTCCAGTGTCGAACAGGATCCCGTCACCCGGTTTGAAAAAATCGTTCAGAATGTGAATACAGCGGTCAGCGATTTTGTGAAGCAAGAAACGGCTCCGATCAACTGGTCACGCGTTAACATTTTTCTGATCGAACTCTCGAACGGTCACCTCTGTCTGGCAGGGATCGGCCGACTCATGAACATGTTCCTTCAATCACAGGAAGATGGAACGTTCAAGACGTACGATCTCTTCGGATCGCTTGATCAACCGGCCGACATCAATCCGGAAAAACTCTTTTCAAACATCATCTGCGGTGACTTCAAAGCCGGCGATCTCCTCATCGCGGGTTCGAAAAACTTCGAACGATATCGAAACGAACTTCGGATTAAGGAACGACTCACCACGTTGCCGCCAGTCACGGCCGCGCTTGAGATCAAACAGGACTTAGAAACGCGAAGTGTCCCAGACGATTTCGTGGCCGCAATCGTCGCGTGTATGCCCATGGATGAACCGAAACAGATCCCGCTCCCCTCGCTGATCCCGGAAAAAGAAAAGAGCACGGCCTCCATTGAAAATCTTCGCCGCACCGAAGCAGACGCACTCCGGTATCTGGCCCCAACCTTCGGAAAGAAAGACGAACCGGATCGGACCATGGCCGAACCATCGGCGCCGAAACTCGGCGGAACGTTCAATCCGATGCGCTTCGTGCGCGGGCTCCTCAAACGGGAACGAACACGCGACGTGGCGAACATGGTCAACCTCCGCGGGATGCACGCCGGATTCGGGACGCTGTTCACGAAAAAGAAAAAGACGATGATCACGCTCATCGCGGTCGTCATTGTTGGTTCCGTTCTAATCGGCATATATGTGAAGCATCGCCAAAATATCGCTGCACAAGAGGCGGCGTGGAACTCAACGTACGATGCGGCGAAAGCATCCATCGGCAAAGCGGAGGGCGAAGCCGTCTACTCGGAAGATCGCGCACGCGAAACGCTCGCGTCCGCACTTGCATCCGTCAAGAATCTTGATGACTCCACCCCATCTCGCAAAGACGCCATCAAAAAACTCCAAGCACAAGCCGCGGATCTGAAAACGAAACTGCAGCGCATCCAGAATGTCAGTGCGCCATCGCAGCTCTTCGCGCTCCCGGATGGCATTGCCGCGAACGCGCTCTCCTCGCCGATCCTGTTCCAGAACAAAATCGTCTTCCTGGATCGCGCCGACAAGCAGCTCGTTGCCGTCGATCCCTCAACGAAAGAAGCGAAGAAGATCGACCTTCCATCGAACACCGCCGCTCCGGTCGCCATCGGTGCCGGAAAAACATCCGTCGTCATCGTTCTTCAGGATAAAACGCTCCTCGCCGCAACGCTTGATGACGGAAAGATCGCGAAAGCCGCGATCGGAAGCTCCGGGATGCAAGCCGTCACCGACGCACTCACGTACACGGGGAATCGCTTATACGTCCTCGATGCTCCAAGCCAGCAAATTTGGAAATTCTCGAATGCGTCCGGCGGATTTGGGAACGGAACAAAGTATCTCCAGGCCACAAACTCGAACCTTGCGAATGCGGTCTCGCTCGCCATTGATTCGAACGTATATATCCTCACGGCAGATGGAAAAATTGCACGCTTCCTGAGCGGCGGTCAGGATGGATTCGTCCTCCCGACGATCGATCCCCCGCTCACCAACGCAAATCAAATCTGGACCGATCCAGATGCGAACGTCATCGCGATCACGGACCAAGTCGGAAAGCGCGTCCTCGTCTTCACCAAAGACGGAAAGCTGATGGGCCAGTACACCTCCCCAACATTCAACGGCCCGGTTGATCTCACTGGCGATCCAAAGACAAAGAATCTCTACGTCATTGATAGCGGAAATAAAATCTTCGTGTTGCCGTTGCCGTAGCTGAAAAGGAATTTGGAATTTAGAATTTAGAATTTGGGTTCGGACCTAAATTCCAAATTCTAAATTCCAAATTCCATATCCTATAACAAACCCCCGAGATTTCTCGGGGGTTTGTTTGATTCGTATTTCAACGAAGTCGATTACTTCAAGACGGCCTTTCCACCGGCTTCTTCGATCTTCTTCTTGAGGGCTTCGGCATCGGCCTTCGGCACAGCTTCTTTGACCACCTTCGGGGCGGCATCGACGATATCCTTGGCTTCCTTCAATCCGAGACCCGTGGCTTCGCGGACGGCTTTGATGACGCCGATCTTGTTGGATCCGGCTTCCGTGAGCTCAACCGTGAATTCGGACTTTTCTTCGACCTCTGCAGCACCGGCACCGGCGGCCATCATGGCGACTGGGGCGGCGGCGGACACACCGAACTTATCTTCGAGGACCTTCACGAGTTCCGCGAGATCGAGAACCGTGAGCTTTTCAATAGCGTCGACGATGGCTGCGAACTTCGCAGGGACTTCGACGTTCTTCTGTTCGTCTGACATAGGAATGGGTAATGGCGTTTAGCTATCGGCTTTTGGCTTTTGGCCAGAGAACGCGATAGAGAATTGCCGTAACAGTTATTTAAGAGTGACGAGGGACCGCTTAGGCGGCTGCGGCAGCTTCAGCAGGGGCGACCGGGGCTTCCGGGGCGGCCTCTGGAGCTGGCGCAACTTCTGGAGTGGCTTCTGCAGCTGGAGCTGGTTCCGCTGGCGCTTCGACCGATGCTTCGGCGACGGGCGCTTCTGGAGCAACGGCTGCGACTGGAGCAGCGACCGTTTCGGCGACGACAGGCGTCGGGGAACCGGCTTCGCGCTTTTCGCGGATGGAGTTCAACACGCGAACGAAGGCGCTGACCGGAGCATAGATCGTGCCAACGAGCGTTCCAAGCATTTCTTGCTTGCCTGGAAGCTTGCTCAGGGCCGTGACCTTTGCGGCATCGATCGGGCTTCCGTCGAAGATGCCTCCGACGAGCGTGATGGATGTTTTCTTTGAAAGATCACCGATGATCTTTGCTGGCGCCATTTCGTCTTCGATTCCGAAGGCGGCACCGATCATTCCTTTGAAGTTCTTTGCATTGATGTCGAATCCGGCTTCTTTCGCCGCCTTCGTGACGAGCGTTTTCTTCGCCACGGAGTATTCGACGCCCGCAGCGCGCGCCTTGTTTCGGAGCTCATCGGCCTGAAGGACGGTGAGACCCTGGAAGTTCGCGAACACGACGGACTTTGCACGCTTGAATGCGTCGACCAGCTTTTCGAGCGAGATCGACTTTTGCTGACGTGATTTTGCCATAATTGATAGTGCGTCGTGCGTAGTGCGTTGTGCGTCGGGCATAGGTCTTTCCTACGCACCACGCACTACGCACCACGCACTAATTGATTCTATTCGACCTTTTAAAACACCCGCGGAGTTTCGTCCTGCGGGCTTGTTCCTTCGTCCGCAAATGCGGGAGAAGGCGTCAGAGATCTCTTTTCAGAGAAGCTGACGAGCGCGCCTCGGTAGGATCGAACAGGTTTGTTCGTTTTGAATCCCATCTCTTTCGAGAAGAAGGACTCCTACGGTCTCAGGACACGATCTTCGGATGTGGCGAAAGAGTACGGGAATATGGGGAATTTGTCAAGAAAGGGGTGAGTTAGGGCGAAAAGCTGGGGCGTGGGGCGTGGGGCGTGGGGCGTGGGGAAATCATAAAGGGACCACGAACGCTGAGAAGCGGACGGGTCCCTTATGAGGAAGTGGGCGAGACAAACTAGGCCTTGAAATGAAAGTTACAACGTTCCCCACTACACGGCTCGATAGTTGCGGGGTCGGTGAAATCGTAGGCGACTACCTTCCCATCCACACTTACAGACAAATCGCCCAGAGGCTTCCCGTGACCGCCACAAGGTGTATCCGTAAGATCGCCCCAAAAGCGCATCGCCAGAGTACCTGACACTGACGTATCGTTATATTCGCAGCCATCCATACCGCATGGAACAACCATCCGTATCTGTCCAAATACTTCCGCGTGATTTTCTCTGAGATCAAATTCACACGCGTATGTAGACGTATTAGGAACTGGCTCAAGATCACATTGCATACTCCACGGCTGTTCGCCATACCAAGCCAATACATCAATCTTGAGAAACGATCGTACTTCTGGGACGAGGAATGGTGCAGGTGGAGCGAACACAACACGAACCACTTGTTGCCCGGTCACGTGAGTATTCTGCGGAGTCCATACAGATCTGATCACCTTGCCGTCAACCTCCGTTTTAGATGCGTCTCGCGTAGCTATACGGATCAGCGTGTATGTGATCAGCGACCCAATAGCTAGGGTCGACAGTAAAAACCATAGCAAAATTCGAATACTGGATTTTCTCACTAGAACCTCCTAAATTTTCTCGCCTTCAAATGTAAAGGACGATGCGCGCGTTATATCAGGAAATGAGGCGTTTGTCAAGCCTATTTGATAAGAAACTCCGTATCTACCATCCTTCTCTGACCTCAGTGATGAAAAAGGTAAACGGTATTAAATAAACAGCTCGGCTAGAAAGGGATCCTTCGTCGCGGACTCCTCAGGAAAGTGTGCACTATGGCGCCTCTACTCTTTCTGAACCCGTTTTTCGTTCCGAACCTACGGACCCACGCACCTACGGACCTAATTCTCAATCACCGTCCCCACGAACTTCTTCCCATCCAGCATGTGCTCGATATTCTTAATGTCTTTACCCATGACGACAACCGTCATCTTCTG
>JAHFIK010000001.1:38687-47914 GCA_023246415.1 Candidatus Uhrbacteria bacterium | reverse complement strand
TAAAAACGATGAGGGAGTCGGACGCGAGTAAATGCGTACGACTCCCTATCTTGCTGTCTCAGCCGACAACTCCGACGAACGTTCGATCCAGATGACCACGTTCGACGCGAGCGACGAAATACTCGCCTTGGCTGTGCGTGAACGGGACTTCGACAGACGTCTGGACTCGCGTGCCGTCCGTGGTGCGCCGATGTGCGATAAGACGCAACGGATGCATCATCAGGTCTGGCCCGCGAGCGGTCACGACGAGGTCATCGTCGTCGAAATCCATCGAAAGCATCACTGGTTCTTCGCCGATCGTGATGATTCCATGCACTCCGTCAGGAAGCGCAGCGACGGCGGAACCGAGCTCCGCTTCATTGCCGCTTGTTGCGACAAACGCGCCATTACAGGCCTGCTTGAATCCGAACAGGCATTTGGACTGTGCTCCCACGGAACACATCGCGTTACGGTATCGCAACGGATGATTCAGTGAAGATAAGAGCCCAGCAACGTATGTCGCATCCGGCATGCCGAGATCGCCGAAGAAGATCTCCAGCAAATCTCCGAAACGGAGACCATTCGCCGGTCTGAGGTTGCCGCGCGTTGGATTGGCGCTAGCAAGATGAACGACGTTGCTAATCGGTTGGATGCTCGCGCTCACTGGCGAAATTCCGAAAAGCGTTCCCGTGTCTACTGCGGTAGCTACTGCATTCATGGTGTCTGCTCCTTTGTTTCCGAAAATCTGAGACGTTGAACGTGTGGGTTGTTGGTTGAATAGAAGGTGCCCTTTCGGGCAACTGCGTTGCGCAGAAAGGAAGAACCACGATACCAGAAAACGAAGAAATTGTCAAGGCTGGTTTACGGCCCGAAAAACGGGCCTATCCAGTCCCCTTGACACACTTCAAAAATCATGATGTGATCTCTCCCGGAGAGAACAATGAACTCAGCCCTTTTTTCACAGAGAACCCTCCTTCCGCTTGAACGAAAGCTCCTACACTACGCGATGCGCGAATTGCCCGTCGGTCACGCCGACCAACGCGAACTCACGCAGATCAACTGCGATGCGATCATCTCGCTGTTTGGAGCACATCCGTTCACCGATCAGCAATGGCAAATCATGACGAACGTCTTCGCACAGATCGAACGTCTGAGCGCCGCGGGTCGATACGAGGTCTACATCACGTCACACACCCGGCTCGAAGAAGCTCTGGGGAAGTCACGCGGATTGCTCAACCTCGAACGAACGCTCGCCTATCGACAGCGATACCGCGATGATCCGGCCGCCTACTTACGGTGCCGCGACACGCTCGGACGGATTGCGCTCGCCTGGCAAGTCACACAGAATGTCGTGTTCTGTACGATGGCCACCTATCGAGCCCGTCATCCGCTTGCGGCCTAGCGCCCGTTCGGTTCTCTCCCCTCCAACGCAAAACCCCGATCGACACACGGTTCGATCGGGGTTCGCTGATTTTTTACACTAGTTTTCCGCGAGCATCATCGCAACCCGATCGTAGACGTGCTTATAAAATAGCCGATAGTCAGATTCTGCAAGATGCTGCTTTCCATTCTTTGTTTCGAGCTTCAGCTGTGCGATTTCTTCGCCAATCGCTTTCCGAAAAGAATCTGCGACACGCTCGGCATACTCATGACTCATGTCCGTGCTCGACAGTGCTTCTTTGATGGCAGCAGAGAGAAGCATTCTCAATCCCTGACGTGCGCGTTCCGCTTCATCGGCCTGAAGATACTCCTGCGCGGTTTTCCAACCGACTCTTCGAGCTTCTTCTTTGATTTCATGCATGGCGTCGTTGCCGGGCATGAATGACATGGATTCCGTCATAGCGATTCGTAAAAAAAATTATTTCGTTTTTAAGAGCGCATTCCCAAACCAAGAAATGAGCCAGAAGACCAGCGCCCCAAAGAATGCCGCCGCAAATCCATGCACCTCGAACCCCTTCACAATCGTTGAGGCGAGCCAAAACAGTAGCGCGTTTAAAACCAACGTAAACAACCCGAGCGTCAAAATCGTAATCGGAAGCGACAAGATGAATAGAATCGGCCGAACAATCGCATTAATCAACCCGATGACCAACGCCGCGATGATCGCCGTATAAAAATTCGAAATCACAATCCCCGGAATGAGATACGGGAGAAGACAGAGGGCGGCAGAGTTGATGAGCCAACGGAGAATCAATTTCATAGTCAAGAGTCAAGAGTGATGAGTCAAGAGAAAGCGTCAACGAAAAAAACTCGTGACTCATGACTCGTGACTCACGACTTTCTTCTTAATGTCTTCAATGCGCTGCTCTGCGGACGCGAGCCGTTCGCGGCACAGCGTGGCGAGCTCCATGGCGCGCTCGAACTTCTCAAGCCCCTTTTCCAGATCCGGTTCCTCACGCTCAAACCAGTCTGCAATACCTTGCAGCTCTGTAAAGGCTTTTCCGAAGTCAGTAGGGGTAGACGTTTTCTTAGGCATACGGTTACTCACGATTACAGAAATGATGGCAAATGCGAGAACATGTGTCCAATACATACAGTTCAGCCCGGCAAGCATAAAGGCGCTTGCCGGGCTGATGACGTACACACAGACTTACGTGCTATTCACACAATCAACGCATCGTTGATGACGGTCGACCGCCGGATGGCAGTTCGCCGCGATGCTTCGACGCGTTTTGCTTGATCCGTTCGCCGATGGCAGTACCCTCGAAGAGTTGGGCCGCGATTTCGAGAACACCAGAATCCTTGAAGATCGAGAGCAGATTGAACTGACTCGCGACCTTGTCTAGAAGTTCCGAATCTCCGAGTGCCTGCAAGGCTTCGATGAGTCCAGGCTGGATCGCTCCCGCCTTGGTCTTCAGTGTGTCAGCCTGAGCAGTAAGAAGCGCAATCTCGATGGCTTGCAATGCCGTCTTGATTGCCACATCTTGATCCGCCGCCTTCTTCGCTCGGGCGAGGTCACGATTCTGTAGCGAGTCCTGATGATCTTGATCCTTTAGATCAGCCTCGCGCCGCTTCGTTGCCGTCTCTTCCTGCCGCGCAATTCGCTCGCGCTCCTTTGCTTGCGCCGTCACATCATCCGCATCCTGCGCTTCGCGCAGACCTGCCGCGATGGTGAGCGACCTCTTCTGACGTTCCGCGTCCTGCGCTTCTCTCGCAAGTTCGAGGGTGGCTTGGACGACCTGGAATTGCTGATCCGCGATCAAGCTACGAACCTCGTTATCGACGACGTTCGTACCGAGCACCTCGACCTCATAGACGCGCATCCCATTTTCCGTGAATTTACGACCTGGACGATCGCCGCCCGGTTCTTTCGCGACACCAAGAATCGTATCGCGCACGATCTCGGCGGTATGATTAATCAATTCCTGAATCGTCTTGGCGCGGCATGCCCGCTTCAACAGCGATCGCAGATGGTCACATAGGAATTGAACGTAATTCGTGACTTCGAACCACTTCAATCGATCAGCTTCCGATTCGCCTTCGAATGTCACGCGATACGCCACGTCGATCGTGACGTCGATCATGTCGCTCGTAGTAACCTCGATCTGATCGCTCACGCGGTTGTTCTTCACATGGAGATACACGGTCCGAACCGTGCGATCCGCATTCTTCGGGCGACCTTTCGAGAGCGTCAGGACTTGCAACGTTTCGTCGAAGTCGAGATGCGAACCCTTGGGTCCGACGATGACGCGCTGCTCGCCGTCTTTGCTGACGACCAACACCGCATATCCGCTATATGGCGCCACATGGACTGCGCCTTGGAACTTCGAATCCAAGGTGATCGTCCGCGGCGGCGTGTATGATTCACCTCGATCAAAAGTGTCCGGCGAGAACGCACGTGCGGCAACTCTCGATGATATGCTCCGCATCGCCATCCGTTCGTCACTTCCCAAAAGATCCGAACTGACCGCGCCCTGCGCGACCATGCTTTGCTGTTGGAGCATCTGATTGAACTGAAGCGCAGATGTGCTATCCGGGAACCAATCGCGACACTGCTGATCAGTGAGGACACGCTGAACGACAACCTGGGTCCGAGGATCGGGCAGGAACGACTTCGGTCCACGAACGACGACCACGCGTTCTTTATCCTTTTCCCAAACGTATCGCGCATCTCCCTCGGGAAGGGCGATCGCATACGTAATCCCATTCCCCTTGCTACCGTACTTGATCGGCGCATGTTCGGCTCGAGGATAGTAAATCCGCGTCGTCCTTCCGGTGATGAAGAGCTCTTCGCCCTGTTCGTGGCGCTGTGTTCCATCGACGTACCCCTTTGTCACCTTGAGGTGAAGTCCCATGTCCGGATTGAGTTCCGTTGCCTTGAACTTACGATTCCCTTGATCGTCCGTCATAAACGTTTCGGTAGGTTCCGGGAAAACCACGTCGGGACCGTAGACGTACCGTTTCTCACCGCCTTCACTGAGCAAGATGCAATACTCGAGCTGTTCGAGCGTAACGGCGTCCCGAACATACTGACCAGACTCATCCGCGACGACTTCGACGCCGGTCGGCGGAATGAAAAACGATACCTGAGTACCGCAAATGATCAGCAATTGGCCTACTGCGAACTTAGGCTGCTTAGACTTCCCATCGTCTTTTGACGATGGAGGAGGAGGTGTCGGAGGCGTTGCGCCCGCTACCGGTAATGGCTGTTGCTCAGGAGGTTGTATTCCGAGCTGCGTGGACTGCGAGACATCCGATGAGGAATCAACCCTCCCTGCAGGCGGTACCTCTTTCGTGGGGAGCAGCGCTGCTTCGATATGCGGAGCATCCGTCGTTATGGCAAATCGGATCGCAGATGTCGCAAAGTTCAACTCTGCTTGTTCCGCGTTATAAACGCGCGCGACGAGATACTGGTTGGATCGCAGACGATGACCTTGGATAACCTTTGCATACTGCTGAGGCCAAAGCGCGATCGATTGCGGACCCGGAATCACGACTCGACGACCAATCTGCAAATCGAGCGTATTTGATTTCCCCTTTTGGGGAAATACGCCGTCCTTGTGTGGATTGTTGAGCACGATGTACGAACCCTCATCCGCGGTCACGAACGGCGTGATCGCTTCCTGAAGGGACACTTGATCAAAACGTGCCGTCTCCGGATTATACCGAACCGGACGTTCGGTATTTCCGATGTTGGACTGGAAATATCCAGCCAACACCGACGTAATACCATTCGTCGTATCCAGAATACACGCTTGCATCCCGGGCGGAAGAACGATTTCATTGTCTTTCATCATTTCAACCATAAACTTCCTGACTTTCGTATTGAACTGCGTTGCTGTTTCGAGGCCTGAATATAAGCGTAAGTCTTTGTTTTTTAAGGATCGCAACGCAATCCAAGCAAACATCTGCCGCCGCGTCAACCTAGAACGCAACGGACAGATTCAGACCGCTCAACCCAGCAAAAAGCGTGCCTCTCGGCACGCTCATTGATTTATTATTTCGCGCGTTTCCGCTCGAATTCCTTTAACAGACGTTTGCGGATGCGGATATTCTTTGGAGTGACTTCAACCAATTCATCGTCGCCGATGTATTCGAGGGCTTCTTCCAATCCCATATAGCGTGGCGTATCCAACGCTTCAGCAACGCCGTCTCCTTTGGAGCGCATGTTCGACAATCGCTTTTCCTTACAAACGTTCACCATCATGTCTTCCGCTTTTGCATTCTGGCCAATGACCATCCCTTCGTACACTGGAATCGCCGGATGAATAAACAGCTGGCCGCGTTCCTGCGCCTGTTTCATCCCATACGAATTCGACACGCCGGATTCAAAAGAAATCATGGACCCATGCGGGTTCGCCGCGATATCGCCGGCATACGGTCGATATCCAAGAAAGAGGGTATTAATAATCCCCTGTCCCTTTGTCTGCACGAGCATATCGTTTCGGAATCCGATGAGACCTCGTGTTGGAATAACATATTCAAGGAAAGAGTGGCCATTCTCCACGCGCATATCCTGCATGACACCTTTCCGCTGTGCGAGCTGTTCGATAATCGCACCGGCCATGTTCTCAGGAACTTCAATGGACGCTTCTTCAAATGGTTCCTGAAGTTGGCCATCAATTTCTTTTGTAATGACCTGTGGGCGCGACACCTGAAGTTCGAATCCTTCACGGCGCATCGTTTCAATCAAAATCGCGAGGTGAAGCTCACCGCGTCCGGAGACGACGAATGAGGCGTCAGACGCGCCCGCGAAATCAACCTGAAGAGCGACGTCATTTTGAAGTTCGCGCTCCAGCCGCTCTTTGATATTACGACTCGTGGTGAACGTCCCTTCTTTTCCGGCGAACGGGCTCGTGTTCACCCCAAACGTCATCTTCACGGTCGGCTCTTCGATCTTCAACACGGGAAGCGCATCTGGATGCTCTGGATCAGCAATCGTCTCACCGATATTAATCCCTTCAACGCCCGCGAACGCGACAATTTCACCCGCTGGAGCCGATGCAACCTCTTCGCGTCCCATTCCATTAAATACCATCACACTCGTTACCTTTGCCGTTGAGACCTTGCCGTCACGGTTAATCCACGAAGCAGGTCCTGGACGGAATGTTCCGCGGACAACGCGACCCACGGCCATCTTTCCTTTGAACTGGTCGTAGCTTACGCTGCCGACAGAAACCTGAAATGGTCCGTCATCCACCTTCGGTGCTGGAATCTTATCAATGACTGTTTTAAAAATCGGCTGAATGTCCACCATCTTTTCCAGCTCAGGTTCAAAGCCCGCCTTCCCCAATTTTGCACAGGCATACACGACTGGAAAATCCGTCTGTTCATCCGTTGCGCCAAGCGCCACAAAGAGATCAAATGTTTGATCAAGCACCCACGCTGGTCGCGCATCCGGCTTATCAACTTTGTTGATCACGACCACCACGCGGTGACCGGCATCAATGGCCTTCTTCAGCACGAAGCGCGTTTGCGGCATCGGCCCTTCTTTTGCATCCACGAGAAGCAAAACCCCGTCCACGAGGTTCATAATACGCTCCACTTCGCCTCCGAAGTCAGCGTGCCCTGGCGTATCCACGATATTAATCTTCACGCCGCCAGACACCACCGCTGCGTTCTTCGACAAAATGGTAATCCCCCGCTCGCGTTCGAGTGGGTTGGAGTCCATGATCGTTTCGCCTTCCAGCCCGCGTTCCTTGAACGTTTCGGACTGTTTCAGCAAAGAATCCACGAGCGTGGTTTTGCCGTGGTCGACGTGGGCGATAATCGCAATGTTGCGCAATTCCATAAGCCGCCGGAGGATACGATGAATTGAGGACAATGTCAAGCGGAATAGAACTCCACGAGCGACCATGGGCGTCTCCCGATCAGATTTCAGTCGCTCATACATCTCTGGCGACAACAGATCCAAACAGTGAACGCCACCCATTGAAGAGTGGCGTCTGAGTAAGACTGATCACCGATGCGGCGCTAGGAAGCCCGCTGTTGTTCACGTGTTGGAGGATCGGCAATCGGCGGAGCAACACGTTGAATACGGCACTCGCACACATTGGAGTTTTCACCTTCGCGCCCATACCGGGTGTACCAGACGGAAACGCGCGGATAATCCTGATCGGGAAAGATGCGAGGATTCCGAAAGAATCGCTGCGAGAGAACCTCGAGAAATGCGTTCCAGTTTGAGATCAGCACAAGCGCGATCTGATACCCCACGCCGCCCTCGTCACGATCCGTCGTGGTGTGGCATTGAACCGTTCCGCGTTCCGGATCGTATCGGAACACGAGCAGAATCTGTTCGCGCTCATCTTTTCCCAACGCGCATTCGAAGACGTGCTGGATGAAAAATTCTGAAAGAGAGATCGCGACCTGGCTCGGCGTGCGCTTTGGCAAGAATCTTTTTCCGAAGATCGGTAATAATGAAAGGACGTTCATGGACATGCTCCTGAAAACTGAACGCGGCGACGATACGAATTTTCGGTACGATTGTCAATATCGGATCGCCCTGACAAACAGAGATTGTGTTGCGTTTATCCAACGTTTCTCTAAAGAGGGCACGCCGACGGCGTGCCTCTACTCACCATGCGGTGGACGCATGCGATGCGTCCCTACCCTATCTTTCGAATCACCTGCACGGTTGCTCCCGCGATTCCGTCTTTCAATCCAACTTCAATCGCCTGTCCGCGCGACAACCGATCGACCGACGTGACGACGTGGCCATTCGTATCTTTTAAAATGGCGTATCCCCGCTTCATGACGCCTTTTGGATCAAGGGACGAAAGTAGCCGCACCGTTTGATCCACGCGTTCAGCAAGCGTCACCTGCGTTGCTTGCATCCGATTCAGAATAGACGAGGTACAGCGATCGATATCAACTCGATACCGCGTGAGCCAGCGAGACCCATGATCAAGAACGCGATCCACCATGGCGCGCCCTTCGCGGACATCGCGCTCAAGGACGCGCGATGCGCGCTCCGTCATTGCTGACAGTTCATACAAGACATCGCGTTGATCTGGAACGAGACGGCGCGCTGCATCGGTCGGTGTTGACCCGCGAACATCCGCCACGTCTTCCGCAAGCGAATTGTCGCGCTCATGCCCGATCGCAACCAGTGTTGGAATACGGCTCCCATGTAATGCCCGCACAAGCCGTTCATCATTAAATGCCATCAACTCCTCGAACGATCCGCCGCCGCGCGTCAGCACGATGACATCATAGGGCGTCTTCTCGTGATGCGCGAAAACATGTTCAAGCGCGTTCATGATGTCCTCCGGAGCGCGCTCCCCTTGCACCAGCACGTGATACGAATGAATCTCCAGCATCGGCCAGCGCTCACGGACAATGCGACAGAAGTCACCATATGCGGCGGATTCGCGACTCGCAATAAGGGCAATACGCTCAGGAAAGCGCGGGAGTTCTCGTTTGCGTGTGGGATCGAACAGCCCTTCAGCAGCCAATCTCGCTCGCAATGCCGCAAGCGCCTTCTTGAGGGCGCCCTCTCCAATCGCTTCAATTGATTCTGCAGAGATTGAAAACTTGCCGTATTTTGGATAGATGCGGCCAACGCCGTGCGCGCGAACCTTCATTCCATCTTCAATTGGAATCTTCAACTTCCATACCGGCATAAACACGTTGACGAGCGACGTATCATCCTTCAAATCAAACGAGACCCATTGCCCTTGGCTCAACCGATATCCCGAAACCTCGCCTTCAACCGCAATCGGTTCAAAGTCGTTAATCGCTTTCAATGTCTCGTTGACGAGATCGAGAAAGGAGGTGACGGAGAGGATACGCATAGGACTAGGAAGTGG
>JAHFIK010000001.1:32911-38587 GCA_023246415.1 Candidatus Uhrbacteria bacterium | reverse complement strand
AATTCAACCCAGCGACCTGCCGGATCCTTCCAGAAAAAGATCGGAACCTTCATCTGCGCAATCATTTCTCGAATCGTCGGTTTTTGATCCCCCGGCACATACCACATGTCATACGCTTTTTGGACCAACGGATGCGAGACGGGATCCTTCGGCGCATACAGCCGATCCCCGGTCGTCCGTTCGGTTCCGATAAGCATCAAATTCGATTCCGGACCAACATCTTTTGCAGAAACGGTATTCGCGCAATCGCCACCAGTCATACATCCGCCAAACACCTGACCCAGATATTCGTTGGTATTCGCATACCCATCGATCCAATCAACATCAAGCAAACCGATCATCGGATTCCCGTTTTGCTTTGCACCTTCCTTGAAGGGAAGGGTCGCGTTGTAGTGAACAACGTATCCGCCAGCAAACACAGAGATGAGACAGCTCCCTGGCTGACTTGAATCGTGAAATACGATTCCCTCGTCTGATGTTGCGACGGCCTTCATGACACGCACATTGTTCTGAATCGGGTCCACCTCATAATACCCAACCGACGCCGCAAGCTTCACTTCCCGACCGTGAATATGAAGGAGAGCTGGGGCGATAGCATCCGCAACGGTGAGCGAATCTGTGCTGATCAAGCCGATTGATGACAGGAGTGATTGGCCCTGCGCCTGTTTCTCATCACCTCCACGATCAATGGAACCAACTAAGGATCCGTCCTTGCTCAACACAAACTGGAACCGATTTTCGCCAAACGGCTGGTACCCGAACAGATCAATGACATAGACAGCACCGCCATCGTATGCGCCGCCATGAACATCTCCTTGTTTCCACAGCTGTTGAACACCGATAAATCCATCATCGCCGTTCGGGGAAGGATCCTCCGGTTTCACCGCGAGCATTGATTTCAGTTTCTGTTCATCTGTTGCATGTTTTAACAGATCAAACATCTTTGAACGCGGAATCTCCACGCCTTTTTGATACCAGTCAACCGTGATTGCGGTACTCGTTGTCTGTACGTCTGCAGTAGACGTTGCCGTGACGTCTGTCGACGTCGTCTCTCCAGACGGCGCCTGAACCGTTGGCACAACGCCAGACGTCCCGGTCACTGACGACCGATTCGTCTGTGGGGTTTGAGAGATGAAGACCGCGGTAATCACTAACGCACCAAACACGGCACCAGCGGCAGCAACAACGGGGAGGACCCAGGAGGGATAGGAGGTTTTCATAAAAAGGATGATGGGTAAACGGGAAGCGGTAAAGGGTAAACGGGTCTCTTACGCCCGTTTACCGTTTACCCTTTACCGCTTCTCTTCCTCCCGATTCACTCGAATCATACCATTCAGAATCCCATCACGCATGAACGGATCAGATGCACTCGCAAGCCGTTCCAGGCGCGCCGTTCGGGCATCCCCCGTCAACACACGTGGCTCACTCGCACCGATGTGAATCGGATAGAGATACGCTTCGGTCGACGTCGAATCGATGACGAGTCCAATCGCAAGCCCCTCCTGTGTCTCGGCAGACCAATCCTGGTCAAACACAAAATTCCCGAGTGAGTACGCGATGAACCGTCCCTTGTACTGCTCAACGGATTCCATCCAATGCGGATGTCCGCCGATCACCGCATCAACCCCCTGATCAACAAGCCAATGAGCCAGATCCGTCTGGCGCGCATTCGGATTCAACTGATATTCACTCCCCCAATGCATCATCACGACAACGCGATCCGCTTTCGATTTCGCTTCCGTGATCGCCGCACTCGCTTTTTCCCGATCCACCGGACGGTCACTATCATTAAAACCGAGAAGCGCGATACGGACACCGCGCGACTCCACGACAGCGAGCGATGACGATGCCTCATCCCGAACTTGATCACCAAACACCGCGATCCCGCCTTTCTTGATCGCCGCGCGCGAGTCGTCCGCCCCCGTCCGTCCCTGATCTAGAGAGTGATTATTCGCCTGACTCACCGCATCAATCCCCACCTTCTTCAGGAGCGGAACGACGGAAGGATCAAATGCGAAATCAATCGACTTCTCCGGCGGCAATCGTTGCGAGGTGACCGGACCTTCAAGATTCGCGACGACGAGATCCTGTCCTTTGAAAAAACGGTCTTCTTGCCCTTCAATTTGATCAAATGGAAAATCCAAGACCTTCGATTTCTGCATCCGCGTGCGAACCGTTCGATCAAGCATGACGTCCCCTAAAAAGAGGATCGTTGTTTTCCGTTCAGGCGCGATGACGCCTGGCGCAAACGACGCGATCACATGACTGGTTGATTCATTCGATAGCGTTGATTGAAGAAGACGCAACGAATTCGTATGCGCGTGGATGGTGACATCCCCAAGCCCGAGGGTTCGTGCTGTCTTCAACGCGACAGCCAGAACGTCTGGATTATCAAGTTCCACACGATCCGCTTCTCGATCTGAAAGCGATGAGACGACATCCGTTGCCAGTTCATCATGAAAATCCGCGACAAACGCCGGAAGGTAATGCGAAAAATCAACGGATGCCACGAGCATCGTCTCTTGATCCTCGTTCAAGAGGCTCGTGATGATCTGTGCGAGCTGCACACGCAGATGGTCACGCGCATCTGATCCAGCCGCAATTTGATTCGCGTGCACGATCACCGGAATAATCGTCGCGTTCGGCCATGCTCGTTGGACAAACGGGATCAGCGCTTGCATGGCCAATTCTTTCGAAATCGACGGTGTGCTGATCGCGGATCCGCTCACCGCAGAAGAAATGCGAGACGCAATCTTCGCATCCCCCCGCACCTGCTGATCGCCGATCGCGATGGTCGCATCTCCGATAGTCACGACTCCTTTACCGACCCCTAAATGATCCGGTGTTAACAGGATGACGCGCTTCGGTGCATGCACCGACGTCAGGAGTGATGCGATCTGTTTTGCCGCGACAAGATGATGCGGAATAAGAAGGATGCGAGCTCCAGATGAAACAGACAACGCCTCTTTTGCCGCAAACGCGTCATCCACAAACGTCTGTGTCGGCGTCACCGCCATTTCATCAACCTCTTCCCCAGTTGATCCCGCCATCGATGACGTTGCATGCTGAACGAAAGAAATGGGTGTTGCACCTCCCCTTTGCTCGTTGCCCTTTGCCCTCTGCCCTAACTCCCCCCACACCCCAATCGAAATAACACCGACAAGGATGCCGGTTCCGATTCCAATCGCTATCCAAGACCACGTTTTCACACCATCAGGCGAAGGATCGCCTCAAACAGGATGACCCAGATTGCGTTCGCGATCAAGAGATCCACCGGAAACCACGGATCCTCTTCTAATCCGAACAATCCGTGTCCTTCAAGCGGAAGAATGACACCGCCGAACACGAGTGTCAGGATCAACAGATATTCCGTCAAATCCAACACGGTATGCGCCAGCATGCCGAACTGGACAAGAATCCCAAACGCGCTTCCGGCAAGACCATAAAGAATCAGATGAATCAGAATTCCCACAATGCGCGATTCGCGCCGTGAAAATGTTCTTCCAAAAAAATGGAGCTGATCAATTTCACGCAGACCACTCCCTGCTCCCACGCGAAACGCAAGATGCGACAGGAGGATCAATACGCCTCCCGCAGCAAACCCCGCAACGAGCGGGGCAAGCGTGGTCGTTATCATGGCTGGATCTTGTCGGACGCATCTTGTCCCTCAACGAGGATCCTCACATTCTTCACGGCCGGGAACTGCTTGAGCGTTTGTTCAACCTGCGCGCTCAACGCCTGAACATGACACGATCCGGCAACGGCGTAGAGGAATTCCTTTGAGAAATCCACCGAGGCCGTTTCATCTTTAATCGAGATCGATCGCAATACCGTTCCTGGAAAAATCGATGTCCGATATCCGAGCGTCTGTTCTTGCGCAGACGGTCCCTTGAGCAATTCAATGATCGCAGCTTCGGCGACATTTTCCGTGAGCGGGACGCGGCGTGTGGCTGCAAATACTTTTTCACAATGCAGCGTTTGTGGATCGTTCTTGATATTCGAGAAAAAGGCTTTGACCGGAACCACCTTCTGATCGAATCGAACCGGGACAAACACAAGGTCCTGTTCTGTCCCATTCGCCGGACTCAACGTATAAACTTCCACACGTCCACTCGGTGTTTCTGGCACGCGATCAAAGAACGCACGAACGCGATACCGACCATAGTGCCCGGCCTCCGGGGCGTTCGTCAGCGCGGATCCAGACGCAAGAATCACTCCGTGTGCATCACGCACACGCCACGCGATTTGATTTTCAAATGCGCGCGCCCGACCCAAGACGACAAACGGGTTTCCTAAAAACTGATTATTCGCGATGCTCGAAACAATCACGTTCTTGGACGCGCTCGCGGTTTCACCGGTTTTGACATCTGGCGTCTCCGACGGAACATCTAAATCTTTCGGCGCTTCTGCTGGCGCATCCGGCTTCGTTGCGACCGCATCGAATTTTTTAAATGGAGAATTCTGCAATGCTGATGTATCTGGCTGATCTGGCGTAGCCGGGGCCGCCTTCTGAGACGTCTTGAAGCACCCGGCCCCAAGAAGCGTCAGGACACATGCAAACAAAACGAGCGTAGAACGTCTCATATCACAAGAAGGATACCAGTAAACACGCAAGGTCGTAAGTCACCGGTTCCGGACGCGAACGATTCAATTGGTTCCCCCGTATCGTTAGCGACACACGCCGACCCCCTTCACGAATTGCGTGCAGACGGTTCCGGACGGGCACTGTTTACTTGATCGGCACTCGCAAGCTGAAACGCACACCTGAATACAGGTGGACCCGGGAGCAGCCGTCCGACAGGCGGATGCGCACGCATTCCACGTTCCACCGGAAGCGGTACATGCAGACTGCGTCACTTTCACCACGTTCACATGTTGTGGAGGCGGAAGGGAGTCAATATCCGGATTCGGGACCGTCGTCGGCGTCGAATGAGCATTCTGCGATGGCGATGGAACGGATGGCGTTGGTGCGGCAGGGACTTTAACTAATGTGGATGACCAGATCGGATGCTGTGCATCAATCCGCGATCGAATCAAAAGCGCAAGCGGAATCGTCAACGCGATGATGCCGAGAATGAAGTAGAGAATCACTTTTTTTGATGGCATAGAAATAGGTCCGTAGGTCCGTAGGTCCGTAGGTCCGTAGGTCCGTAGGTCCGTCTTGAAGGATACCGTATTCTCAACAATGAGACGAATGAAAAAAATATAATTTATTTTTTTGGAATGACAACAACCATCACTTGCGCTCCATGTGGAACGTCTCCCCCATTCCAGTCATGAATGGAATTCATCAAATCCTGGAAGTGATAGAGGAAATTTTCTCCTTTGCGCGTTCCAGGATCATTCGTGATAAAGGAATCTTGCGTATATCCGCGAACCACGAGCATGTGGTACACCGGTCCCCCATTTTTAAAATTCGGATTTGGAAGCGTTTTCCCATTTGCCGGAATCAGCACGGGAATTCCATTTGCAATAAAGCGCTTGATCTCGTCGACGCTCGTCACCGGAAGGACTTCCGCGGATAGATCCGGCCATCGTGATTCGATAATCTTCACCGTTTCTGCCGCCGTGACATCAACGCCATATCCCTTGTCGGTTTCAAAGTCGATCAGTGACTGAATACGCATTTCTGCGGTCGACGATGCAATCTCATCCCGCTCTCCATTAAAATAGGAC
>JAHFIK010000001.1:25379-32811 GCA_023246415.1 Candidatus Uhrbacteria bacterium | reverse complement strand
CAATCTTACTCACGACATCCATCCCACTGGTGACTTTTCCAAAGACGGAATAGCTTGGTGGAAGCGGCTGATCTTCAAGCATGATGAAGAACTGAGAGCCGTTCGTATTTGGACCGGCATTTGCCATCGCGAGCGTCCCCGCTTTGTAAAACGTCGTCTTCTGGCCCTGAAATTCTCCGAGATACACCTGCGATGAACTGGATGGCACCGGATCATCCTGGAACTTGTAGCCCGGCCCTCCGGTTCCGGTCCCCTGCGGATCTCCACCCTGAATGACGAACGTCGGAACCACACGATGGAACGTGAGTCCGTCATAAAATTTCTTTCCAATGAGGTACACGAAGTTCGAAGCCGCGTTCGGCCCTTCGTCTGGGAGCAGTTTCAACGTGATGTCCCCCTTCGATGTTTTCAAGAGCACACTGACATCGGTCTGATCTTTTGAAAGCACTCCTGGGAATGCGAGTTTTTCGTGCGTATCGTTCATAGCTGGTAATGGCGTTGGCGTCGTCGGCGTGGCTGGAGTCGGCGTTGGCTCCCGCGTTGGCGTATCGGCAGACGCTTGTGAATTTGTTGGTGATTGAGAGACGGGCTGAGCGGGTGACACCGGTGTTGATGGTGCCGCGGCGCATCCAGCGCCCAACATCGCCACAAGGGCGAGTGAGGTAAGGAATGTTCGTTTCATAGCGTTTCAGAGCGTAGCATAGAGATTCAGAATTTGGAATTTGGAATTTAGAATTTGGATCCAGACCCAAATTCCAAATTCTAAATTCCAAATTCCTCTCAAAAAAGCAGAGACCCGTCTCAAATCAAGCGACTTGAGACGGGATCACGTTGCGTGTGAGTGCGAGCTATCCCGCAAGAACGAGTTTAAGAAGGGCCATGCGAACAGCCAGGCCATTTTTAGCTTGCCTGAAATAGGCTGCACGCGGATCGAGATCCACGCGTGAATCGATCTCGCCTTTCCGCGGAAACGGATGCATGACGATCATGCGTTCTTTTGCGTGTTGCATGAGTTCGGGCGTGAGAATATACATCCCTTTGACCCGATCGTATTCGACCTGTGGCATGCGTTCCTGCTGAATCCGAGTCACATAGAGGACATCTGCCTCCGCAATCGCTTGCTCAAACGTCTCATACTCTTCGACGATGGTCTGTCGACCCAATTCCGCACGAAGTTCATTCGACATCCGCAATGATTCCGGGGCGTAACACCCAATACGCGTCCCGTATCGCGAGGCGATGAGTCGAGACAGCGAATGAACGGTCCGTCCGTGCTTCAAGTCACCGACAAAGACCACCTTGAGCGATTCGATGTTTTTCATTTCCGAACGGATCGTAAACACATCAAGGAGCGCCTGCGTCGGATGTTCGCCAGTGCCATCACCAGCATTAATAATCGGAACATCGCACACCTTTGAGGCACGCTCCACAGAACCAACGTCATAATGGCGAAGGGCGATGATATCTCCGTACTGTGCAAACGTTCGAATGGTATCCTCGAGCGTTTCCCCTTTTGAAACCGAAGAGAACTGAATATTCTCGCGCACAATGACTTCGCCACCGAGACGTTTCATGGCCGCCTCGTGCGAACAGGATGTTCGCGTTGATGCCTCGTAGAAAAAGACAATCAACAGGTAGCCGGCCAAAATGTCGCGTAACGTTGGATCATGTCGATCCACCCGTTCAAGCATTGACACGGATAACGGGAAAATTTCAGCGAGCAATTCGGGGTCAAACTGATCGACGCCAAGGATATGTTTGCGATACAGCGCAGAATGAGCTGATGTTTCCGTCATGGGAGTCTCCTTCAATTGTCTAAACAGCCAGGACTAGGGTGTTCCTGGAGAAGAGAAGCGTCAAGAAAGGCATCAATACCGTAGGGGCGAGGCCTGGCCTCGCCCCTACGGTATTGATTTTATGATTCCCACGGCATCTCAACTTCTCCTGCAAACCCCCAATGCGCAGCGTTGGTAGAGAGTCCGAGACGGAGCTGCGGATGAAGAGACGCGTACGTCATCGTTGCCGCATCTTCCGGTTTCAACACATCGCGTCCGCGTTCATCACGGACCGAGAGGAATGTCGGTTCACGATCCCCTGGGGCATACGTTGCACGCACAAGAATCGCTTTCGCATCCGGTTCGCGTTCAAGAATGCGCTTTGCCAACCCGCGCGCAAGCCAGGTCCCAAATTTCATCGGGTTCGACGGATCGCATCCGATTGGCGAACCGGGAATGATCACGCCTGTTCCATACGGTTCTTCCGGCGTCGCAGATGAGCCGACGTCGTGATCCAATCCGTTCGCACGAATCGGTCCATGGAGATTGACGCGCACGGTCATACTCGGAATGACCGACGTCACGACGGATGCAATGCGCTCACGCGCTTCCGAAAGCTCTGTTTCTCCGTGTGCACAGGACACGTACGCAATCGGATCGCCGTGCTGGCGCTCTGCAACGGTGACTTCAAATGCGGGCTCCAGCCAATACCATTCCGCATCGTGGTTGCGAAGATCTTCAAACTTTTTTGCAATGCGCTTTGCAAACGCGGCCGGAATCGGAAGACGCTCATCTGTTTCACGCGTGGCATACCCGACCACGGAAATCGGACGATGCGATCGCGTCGCTTCCATAATGAACGATCCCGGGACCTGTTCAATGGACACAAACGGTTCAAGATGATTGCGAATCCCGAGCGACGCGGCCGTTCGTGTGACGATGGCGCCCACATCAAAATCCGCGGTGGAGCTCACCACGCCTGCCACAAAAATCGCCCCACGCCCGCCGGCAACACGAATACGAACCGATGCCGCCGGATCACGACGAACATATTCATCCACGATGGATTCTGCGATGATATCGCAGGCACGATCCGGATGTCCGGGCGAGAGGACGCGCGCAGTTCTCATAAGTATTTCTCAATAAAAGAACGTAGCAGAAAATGAGAGATCGTTCAAGGGATACTCGTTACGTCGTTGCGTCGGGTCGGCCGGCCGGACCGACGCAACGACGGACGACGGACGACGCAACGAACCTAATAATCCGACAAAAACGATTTCGGCGGTTCCTTCTTCTTTGTGTCCGATGTCGACTTCCAGGCCGTCTTCGTCACGGGATGACTGGAATCACTCGCTGTTTTCGATGGGAGTCGCTCGCCATACCGATCGAGCGCGATCGTGGGTTCGCTATATCCTCCCCCGCTCTCATCCCAGTTCCAAGATGTCTTTTGGGGAACCGGCGTCCGCGGTGCCATCCGCGAGGCATCCACAAGCTCAATCCGTTCATACAACCGTGGGTCAATCTCTTCAATAAATTGCGATTGGCGGTTCAGGACAAGCGCATCGAATCCTGATGTCAGCGGGAACGTTAAGAACAACCGCCGCTCGGCACGGGTGACCGCGACATAAAACAACCGCCGCTCTTCTTCGAGTCCGCCCTCTTCCCCAAGCGCGCGACGATTCGGGAAGGCATTGTCCGCGACATGAATAATAAACACCGTATCCCATTCCAACCCTTTTGCTTGATGAATCGTTGAACACACCATCTTATCCTCCTCGGAGGTCGGCGGACGACGGCCACCTTCCGCAAGCACAACAACATTATCGTAGAGTGAAATTTCCGCGAGAAATGCCGTGAGATCCGTGTACCCTTCGGCGAACAGCGCAAACTGTTCAAGATCGTCCAATCGATCGCGCCAGTTCGGATATTCTTTTTCGAGATAATCTTGATACGCCGATCCGGCAACTTCACGAATCATTTCTGCCGGTGACGGAGCCTTTTCCGCGACGCCCCGCATGATCGCTAAAAACTGAATCCATCCGCCACGCGCCTTTTCAGAAATCGAAATGGAAAGACCGCTCCGCGTCACCTCTTCAATCGACGCATGCATCGTGACGTCATGCGCCACGCGTTCCGCTGTTGTCGCCCCAATCCCCGGTTGCAATTGCAACAATCGCAACCACGCTTGTTCATCTTTGATGTTCTGAACCACGCGAAGAAACGCGAGCGTGTCTTTAATGTGCGCCCGTTCGAACAGCGTCACGCCTCCGCGATATTCATACGGAATATCGCGCTTCATCAGTTCCAATTCAAGTTGCTGTGAATGTGATGTCGCCCGAAATAAGACGGCGATATTTTTGAGCGGCGTCCCGGCCGTATGAAGTTGCAAGATCTGCTCGGCCACATACTGCGCCTCCTGCCGAGCGGACGCACATGGAATGTAGAATGGTTTTTTTCCACCTTTGCGGAACCCGCTCAACTCTTTTTCGAATTGATCCAAATTGTGTCGCAAGGATGCATTCGCCAGATCGAGAATCTCCGGCGTCGAACGATAGTTCGACAACAGCTTAAACACACTCGCCCCCGGATGTTCATTTGGAAAATTCAAAATATTCTGGACGTCCGCCCCGCGGAATCCGTAGATCGACTGCGCATCATCGCCCACCACAAAACAGTTTCCGTGCACGACAGAAAATCGATCAACAATGCGCGCCTGAATCGCATTCGTGTCTTGATACTCATCAACCAACACGTATCGAAACTGCGAAGAAATCATCGGGCCACGCACCGGATCTTCAAGAAGCGTGAGAAGCGATGTTAAGAGATCGTCAAAATCGAGCGAATGCGAGGTTCGCTTCTTTTCTTCATACCGCCGGCCGATTTCTTCGATATCGCCCGCGAGATCGAGAAAGTGCGGATGCTTTAATTCGAGCGCCTCTGAAACCGTCTGACAGGTGTTTCGTGCGTACGACAAAATATTCATCGTAACCCCCGGCGACGGGAATCGCCGTGCCTTGGGGTCGATGTGCATCGCCTTCATCCCCTGCTTTAAAATACTCTGCGCATCATCGGAATCCAAAATCGTAAACGAACGCGGCAACCCGAGCGCATCCGCATGCACGCGCAAAAGACGATTGGCAATGGAATGAAATGTTCCGCCCCAAATGCCGTGAACGGATCCGCTCAATAATTTCTCCACACGCTCCAGCATCTGTTTTGCGGATTTGTTCGTAAACGTTAACAATAAAATTTGCGAGGGATCCACACCCTGTTCTAAGAGATAGGCAACGCGATACGTGATCGTCCGCGTTTTTCCCGATCCGGCACCGGCAAGAACCAAGCAGGCCCCATCGCCCCCAAGCACGGCAGCAAGCTGCTCTTGATTCAGCTCTTTTGCGTAATCAATAGTTGGCACGTGTCCGTTCGGAGCGTCGTGGAGAATGAATTGAGTCGTCATGGCAGGAAGAGGTTAGCAGGTTAGCAAGGCGCGAGGGAGACTTGGTCGGTTACGTGGTTGCGTGGGGTCAGCCGACCAAACCAATCCCCGCGATGCTCGAGACGGACTCCGTGACGCAACGAAAAATCTCGTCCCCTGGCGCTTACCAGAGGACGAGATTCGATAGTCACCCATTCAACAAACGTCGGAGGAGCCTAGAGCAGACCGGAAACGATTTCGAATTCGTTATCGACTTCGTCCCAGTCTTCAGCACGTGCGAACTCAAGCGATTGCTCGAGATGCGCGAGAACCTCGGCTTTGACCGGATGCGTAAGATACTCATCCGAACAGAGATCGACGCGCGTCCCAAAATCCGTCACGCGACGAACAATTTCCGCATATTCCATACGAACTTGCTCGCTCATGACAACGGGCGATGGCGACGAATGTTCCCAATCTCCAGAAGCCCGTTTCAGGGCACGCGCCTCGCGCTTGCGATCAGCGTTCAAGAGACTGAACGGTGTTCGGATTTCCATTTCGAAACAGTGCAGGACAATCGCCCACCCCGACCCTTCACGGATACGCATGAAGAGGACGCGCAACGCATCCTGACGCTGAGGCGAATTGAGAAAGGAACGATCCCTTAGCAACGCAAGCGCTTCGTTCAGGTCCTTCCGCAGATGATGTGCATTGTTACGAAACGGCTCTGCATACACATGCGCAAATGATTCCAGCTGGCCTTCAACCGAGGCAATCACCGAGGGTCGCTGTGCTGCAGAGGGATCTAACGCGAACTGCCAGAGCACAGGTGTCACGCGCGGAGTCTCGATCCGATGTCCGCCCACCGCTTCGAACAGCGAGGTGTACATCCGCTCCACAAAAACAATCGCCCGATGCAGCTCGAATGTCCGAAATCCAATGTGACGCAGAATGCGACACACATGATCCGAACGTTCCAGTAAACGGCCAAGTCCGGCACCAGCGGCCATTGCTGCAGCAGGCCGATTCATGCGGCCGCGCGAATCCTGTTCTTGCAGTCCGCGTAACAGATTGAAGAACGCCGTCCGCTTAAACGGGTCATTCGCCCATCCAAGGGAACTGACGACATTACTGAAATCCGTTCGGCAGTCCGCGATATCATCCGGGGATAACAACGCCGTATGCAACAGACCATCGATATACTCGCTGATGACGTACCGTTTTGAAAGCAGTGATTCCAGTTCACCGTTCACCGCCGAACCAGCTCGTCGGATGAGGAGATGCTGACGCCAGGCGTCATACAGGCCGTGTTTGCACACGTGCCACTTTTTTCCGAACCGACTGACCGCTGCGCCTGGCGGAATCTCATTCTTCCCAGCGACACGGATCAGGAGTCGATTGGGGTCAATTTCCTGAAACGTCCCTCGTTGAGGACCGCTTTTGGTTTCAATTGTTCTCCGCTTATAGGAGTCCAGCATCGATCTGCTCGCTTTGTTGAATGTTAAATTGAAAGGGGCTTGCGCGGAACCTAACACAGATCCTTAAAATGCTAAAGCCCCGGGACATCTCATGTAAGAACACAGAGATGAACCGGGGCCGAGCAAAAGAACAGACTAACCGAAGTCGATGGGCGACCTCGCTTGGAGATAGCGGGTTCGAATGGACCGCCAGACCAAGATCCCAACGTCCGTGAACTGGGCGCCATCCACACGCGTCGCGATCAGCGGGATCACGCGACCCCTGAAGTAGACCGAAATCCGAGTCAGATACTGGAGCAGATTCCAGCCGATGTGTTGCTGGATTTCAGCGAGTGCAGCATTCGGATCTGTTTCGACAATCAAAATGCTCGAAAGCATCTCGCGATGCGTGACGTACGCGTCATGCACGAAGCGACACAATTGCCGCTCCGTCTGAGCAAGCAGATCAGCGGCAATCTTCGCGATGACCGTAGGCGGAAGCGCAGCCCCATATGCGTCGAAGTCGAAACTAACAACGCCGAACGAACGGTCCTTTGGCAACACGATGTTCTGAAATGGCAACAATCGTGCGTCAAATGGAACGATCAAAAACGACGTCGTGTCGCAATCGTTCGCCGCGAGGACGCGCTGCAGGAGTCTGCCCACGCTAAACGGAGCGTCATCCTCAACAGGCGTTTCAGGATGAGTCTTCGCAATCATTAACATGGCGGAAACCTTTCTTCGTTTTGGAATGTGTGGTGTTTACTCGAAAAAATCGTTGTTTT
>JAHFIK010000001.1:3656-25279 GCA_023246415.1 Candidatus Uhrbacteria bacterium | reverse complement strand
CCCGGATTGCCGATTGGCCCAGGCGGAAGACCATCGTGGTCATAGGTATTGTATGGCGAATTGATGGCCAGATCTTGCGCATCCGGACGATCATTCCGTTCCGGCATCACGTAATTCAATGTCGCATCACTCTGCAATCGCATCCCCAACTTCATCCGATGTAAAAAAATTCCAGCAACAATTTTTCGATCTGCGGCGGTGGGAACTTCCCCTTCCACAATAGACGCGAGTGTCACCACCTCATGCCACGACTTCCCGGTGGCCTTGCGATCCGCATCTAATGGAATCACGACTTTCTGATCAAATGTATTCAACTGTTTCGTGACCAATCCATTCAGCAAATCATCTTTCCAAACTTCATAGGTATCTGGAAATAAGTACCCTTCCAACGATTGACCGTTTGGAATGTCCTTCAAAAAGGGATACTCGCTGATGAGTGAGCGATCAAACGAGTGGCCATCCTTCTCGGCGGTTGTTTTCCCTGGAAGCCGGGACGATGCGCCAACGAGTGCCACGAACGCGGCCGGATCACCCCCTTGCGCCTGGAGCAGCGAAGATTCTTGCGCAATCGTGCCCCCTTCGAGGAGCCGCACGGTGACCGTTTCCCGTACCGGTCCTTGCGTCATCGTATCCGCGATCGTTTTCAATGACGCGCCGTTTCGAAACTGGTACATCCCTGCTTTCGGCGTATTTGCTGAGGGGTGAATCAGCGCAAAAACACGATACACCCATCCCGAGGAAACAAGCTTTTCCGCAGCGAGTTCGCGAGCAACATCGGTCACCGTCGCATTCTTTGAAATCGTCACCGTAATCGGTTCTCCCGCACTCGGCGTCGAGAGAAACGCGATATAGACAAACCTTGATACCAACACACCTCCCACAACCACGAGCACGAGAGCCATCAGAGATCGAATGCGCATACGTGAGGATAGCGTAAACGGAAAACCGTGCGACGTAAACAAAAAAGAAAAAACGGAATGGATTCCGTTTCTCGATCTCAGATCTCGCGCGCGATTAAAGCGCTGCCATTCCCATCCGCACGCCACGGACAATCAACACCGCAAGAATTCCGACCGCAATGCCCCCCATGATATCCGTGGGGTAATGCATCCCTGCCGCAATCCGCGCGACCGCGATCAAGATGACGGCAATTAAAACGGCCACAGAGATGGCCGGATGTCCATGTGCAAGCGCCATGGCAATCGCCGTCGCGATCGCGGTATGACTTGAAGGAAATGAACCGTGCTGGACATTTGGCGGAACCACGGCAATCACGCCGCTCACGGCCAAATATGGACGGACGCGCCCAATGATCACTGAAAGCAACGACGAACAGGCAAACGCAACGAGCGCAGACCAGGCCGCTTCTGTAATCATGATGCGATACGCTTTCACGCGATACATCGTGATCGCAAACGGAATGAAAAGATAGATCAGCCACCGCGCACAAAACCCCACGACGTTTCGAAGAAACGGCGTGGCAGTTGCACGCTGGAAGGCGAGGACAATATCTGGATCAGTCATGGGGACGGTAAGCGGTAAGCGGTAAGCGGTAAGCGGAACCCCTAGAAGAGATCCCCTTCACCGTTTACCGTTTACCGTTTACCAAAATCTTACTCGTTCCCATGTTCGGCGGAGGCGTCTTTGGCTGGAATGGGCACCATTTGGCGACCGGGCATTTCCAACACTTCGGTGTTCCAGGCGTACACAGATCGCGTCCAAACTGAACGAAAGTTCGATTGATGCGATTCCATTCCGTCTTCGGAACGATCTTCATGAGATCGCGCTCAACCGCTTCCGGTGTTTTTCCGCGTGACCATCCGAGACGATGCGAAATACGGAACACATGCGTATCCACACAGACCGTCGACTGACCGAATACATAACAGAGTACGCAATTTGCAGTCTTTCTGCCAACTCCGGGCAACGCAACAAGCTCCTCCATCGTTGATGGAACGTTCCCGTGATGCTGATCGACAATGATCTTTGCAAGCCCATGAATCGCTCGCGCTTTTGAACGATACAAGCCGATCGTCGAAATCGACGAGGCGATTTCATTCGGCGTTGAGCGAGCGAGGGAAGCGAACGTTGGAAAACGCTTCTTAAACGCCGGAAAAATCTTTAAGACTTGCGAATCTTTTGTGCGCGCGGAAAGCAAGACACCGAGCAGCGTATCTTTTGGATTTCCAAGATCCATATCCGGTCGTGCCGTATACTGCTTCGAGAGCAGACGGAGGATCTCCGTTGCATGGGGTTGATGAGCTTGCGACATGGCGCGTACTACACGAGTGACGTTCCGGTCATCTCCTTTGGAATCGGAACATTCAACATTCCAAGCATCGTCGGGGCGATGTCAGCGAGCGTTCCGGAAGGGGTTGATAATGACAAATCGCCACCAATCAAATCGCCGAATCGAGCTTTGAGTCCCTCATGCGCCCGTCCGACGACAACAAATGGAACTGGATGACAGGTCCCGGTGATCTCACCATCTACAGACTTCACCCGATCATTGATCGCCTCTGCGTTTCCGTGATCTGATGTGAGGAGCAGTATCCCATCAAGCGCAAGCGTTGCTTCGGCGATTCGTCCGATCGCACGATCAACGGCCTCGCACGCTTTTATCGTGGCCGTCTCATCGCCGGATTGCGCCACCCGATCCGGGGCGGGCAGATATGCAATGATGACGTCATATCGACCGTACGCAATTTCTTTCACGACCCGATCTGCAACCGTGACGGAGGACATTTCTGGAACCCGCTCAACACGCGAGACGGTCGGACTCGGAATGATGAGACGATCTTCACCAGGCGAGGCGGAGATTCCCCCATTTAATCCTGCGGTCACACTCACAAAGCCTTCCGTTTCTGCGATGCGCAATTGCCGTAACCCCGCATCTGACAGTGCCGTCCCCATGGTGTGTTCGACCAGGGTCGTTGGGAACGCGGTTTCAATCGGAAGATCCACATCCGTTTCAACGAGCGTCACGATACGAAGATTCGGAATATACGTTCGCGTAAAGGCATTGAATGTCGGGAGCGCGAATGCCGTCACCAATTCTCGAATCTGTCGAGGGTCTTGATCAAAAAAGATACAGGCATCCCCAGGACGAATTCGCTCTCCGTCGATGGAGCACGGTAAAACACCCGCGACGGCATGATGATCATCCGAGTCAGATCCAGGGACACCAACGGGTGTCCCATTTGCCATGGCATCATACGCGAGTTTGACGCGTTCCCATTCATGTCGTGTATCGCCCGCAAAAAATGATCCCGAGATACTTGCAATCTTTCCGATCCCTGCCGTCTTCACATGCGATGCAATCAGGGCAACGCATTCGCGAACCTGATCAGATGTTGTGATGTCGTCGCTCAGAATCACGTGCAGAAAAACGCGCGTCACGTTCCAATCCTGTGCAGCCGTCAACAACGCAGACAATATGGCGTGTACGCGATCTGACTGTCCATCGAACTGCCCAATGAGATGCACGGCCCCTGTATGCGTTTGCGCATGTTCCCCTGCTCGGCGAAGTGCTGGAACTTTTCCAAACGCCCGTGCCGTTGCGGCATCATGCAGCCGCGTACACGGCGCAAGCACCGGACGACCCGCGCCAATCGTCAGGCATCCTGCACGAGACGAACCGCATGCATTATCTTCAAGTCCGACAAATGCGCCTGACGCGTGCAGGGTCATGGCTGGATAGGTTTCAATGAGATGCGAAAACACCGGCAGACGCGCGGCTTTTATCGCATTCCCCTGGAGGACCGGGCTCATTCCAAACCCACTCACAATCGTCAGGACCACGGGTGTTGGACGAATCATAGATCTGGATCGTACGCTCTCATATCTTCATCGCAAACGGAAGAGTCTGCTCAAAAAGGCAACTTACGCCTTTTTCCGAATCAACGAGGAGCCGGACATCTGTTCAGGAATATCAATCTTCATCAAATGCAGAATCGTTGGTGCGACATCCGCCAGTTGGCCATTTTTCCGTAATCGGGTATTCGACGGAAGACGACCGGCAAGACAGCAGGGCACGGGATTCGGATTATGTTCTGTATCAGGCGTTCCATCCGGAGCAACGACCTCTTCTGCATTTCCGTGATCCGAAATCACCATCAACACGCCACAGTGGCTCTGAACCGATTTCCAGATTTCGCCAAGCGCCGCATCCAAGGCCTCGCAGGCCGTAACCGATGCCGCCAAGTTCCCCGTATGCCCGACCATATCCGCATTTGCAAAATTCGCACAGACAAAATCCGCGCCGTCATCAAGCGCACGAATGACCGCGCGACCGATTTCTTTCGCACGCATCTGCGGTTTTTCGTCATACCGCTCCACCCGAACGGTTGGAATGTGAATCCGATGTTCACCGAATCGGATTCGATCATATCCCCCGTTTAAAAAATACGTGACGTGAACAAACTTCTCAGATTCCGCGATGTAGTACTGACGATGTGACCGCAATGCTTCGACAAGCGTCCCGGTAATCCCGCGGCTCGGATAGGCGGCAACCACGCTATCCAGTTCTGCACCGAATTCCGTCAGCGTCACAAAGAACACTCCTTTGCGAATCGCCTTTCGTTTGAATGTCGGCGTCTGTTCGCTTGATTCAAACTGCTTCAAGACAAATGGCTTTGTGAGTTGACGCGCACGATCGCTCCGCAGATTCCAGAAAATGATCGCGTCATTATCGCGAATACACTGCGGCTTTGACCCGTTCGCCTTGATGAGTGTTGGCTTTATGAACTCATCCGATTCACCGCGATTATACGCGCGGCCAATCGCATCCACGGGCGTTGGGGCATGATACCCTTCGCCCAGCACAAGCGCGTTGTACGCCCGTTCGGTCCGTTCCCAGAACTTATTTCGATCCATGGCATAGTACCGTCCGGTGATGCTCCCAATCGTACAATTTTTCGGAAGACGCTTTTCCAAATCCGCAAGCAACTTCGGTGCTAAGTGCGGCGGCGTATCGCGGCCATCCGTAAACAGATGAAGGACGACATGCGGAACGCGCATTTCTTTTACAAACTTCAACAGCGCGAACAGATGATCTGGATACGAATGCCCGGACGATCGATTCGTTAAGAGCCCCATCATGTGCAATGTCGAATGGTGGCGTGTGACATGTGCCACCGCTCGAAGCAG
The DNA here is from genome assembly GCA_023246415.1 of Candidatus Uhrbacteria bacterium. Classification (GTDB taxonomy): domain Bacteria; phylum Patescibacteriota; class Patescibacteriia; order 2-12-FULL-60-25; family 2-12-FULL-60-25; genus 2-12-FULL-60-25. Next base: position 20,131 of record JAHFIK010000001.1, on the reverse strand, counting down.
CGCAGGATTTTTATAAAATGCGTGCTTCTTGATTTCTGCACTAATCCGAACGACGTCTGTTTCGATTGGCCGACCTGCGCCAATCGTCGTGTGCCCTGCCTCAGAATTTCCAACCTGGCCAGACGGTAACCCAACCGCCTCCCCATCCGATTCAAGAAGGGTATTCGGATTCTCCCGCAGGAGCTTATGCCACATCGGCATCTTTGCGAGCGCCGTGGCATTCCCCTCCTTCCGTTTCGACACCCCGAATCCATCCCAAATCAACAAGGTCACTGACGGATGAGCCTGTTTTTGCGCTGACGTTGCACAGCGCTTCGACGGGGTCGTTTTTGGCATAGTTCGGATAAAATTCGTTCAACAGCGTATCCCGTTTGAAGCGCAAAATCAAGGGAAGAACTTAAAAAAATGGCGAATTTTAGCGAAAAATAGAAGCAACCGGCTCATTTCTCATTTAGAGATGATGATTCCAAGATGTCTACTACTATTGACATTTTCACTATTTTCTGTTATATAGATAGCTTCTTGCGCACCCTGGTGGAAGGGCGCGTTAAGGAGATTAACCCGTACATTCACAGAAGAAGACGAATTCCGTCAGGCTTCTGATTTTGGAGGATTTCATGACCCAGTCTATTGAAGGAACATTCACGGTTGGAGCACCCGTCAACATCCAGTTTACGAAATGCATTGGCTCGGAACTGTACGTCAACAACGGCGCACAGATCCTGGTATGGAAATGCGGTACACCTGAAGTCGCCGCTCAAGCGCAACAACGCATCTGCGATGGCCTCACGGTCCGCATCTTCGATGCCGCGATCGATGTCCCAGAGACCCTTCCGCAACGGCGGCTGTCCCTAAACAAAGGGACCGTGATCCTCTTGTGGGATCCGGAAGATCTCTTTGATCTGGCATGGATTGACATCGGTCTCGCGAAAGCCCGAAAGGAAGGGCTCCCGTCAATCTACGACTACCTGCGACATCCGAGTAATTACGAAAGTTGGGACACGGTAAAACTGGCGGTCACAGCATCGAGACTCGGCATCTCTCCCCCTCCGGCAAGCGATGCCCCCGCGGCACCGTTGATTACCGGGCCGAATCAAGTGGCCGCGAACGATGGAGTGAGCGCATCGGAATCATCCGCTGCAAACACCCCGTCGAACGCAAGCGCAGCACCATCTCCCTCGTTCACGAGTGAGATCAATACCGCGCTCGCGCCACTTGATGCGTTCGCCGAACAGATAGCAACGAATCCTGGAGCGCTTCTGGAAACAAACGCGAATACAGGATCCGTCCAAACGGAACCGAGCGAGCCAGCGCCTGCCGCTTCAGCCGACACGTCGCCGGCCGATCCGCCCGCAGTCAGGCCGTCAACCGTTGTTCGATCAACGACCGTCGGAAGAAGAGTTGCTCGACCGGCATTTGGACATCTTGGGATCGGCAATCGGCCTGCAGCAGCCGCAACAGCAACACCCGCGCCCGTCCCCCCGTCGTCGCTCACGACAACGGTCACCGGAAATCTGAAGGATCTCGTCGCGCAGTCTGCACAGCCGCAACCTGAAGAGGATGCGGATCATACAGACGGAGACGACGAACCTGACGACAACGAAGCAGATCTCCCAGCGGTCCTAGTGCAGCAACGCACTAATCCGCCGAGCAAAGCTTCGCCCATCGTCGCGGTACGTGCACCCGCACAAACCGCTCAGGTCGCGCCGCCGGTTGCTGCATCGATGCCTCTCATCGCTGTGCAACCCGTAGCCAATCCGGTTGATCTCGCACTTGCGAATGCGCTTGCACCCGCAGGACTTCCGCCGACACAGCCGTTCGCGGCCGTGCCGAACGAGAACCCTGTGGATGCCGCACTCAGAAATGCGTTCGATCCTGAGCTCGCGGCCGTCAATCCGATGGCCCCGACCGTTGCCGTAGAGCCACCACAGGGTGGCAATGCAGCTGCGGTGCCCGTCCAAGGACCGCCACTCGCTCATATCCCAACGCCGCAACCGGGACCAGCGACCCCACCACTCCAGTTGCCCGAAGCAACCGCCCCCGCGGAAGCCCAAGCAACGGAGACACAACCGGAAGAGTTGATGACGTTACCGCAGTGGATCACTATCACCATCGCTGCTGCGGCTGTCGTCGTCCTCATCCTCATCTAATCCCGTTCCACCACGGGATCTCACCTACAAACGTCCCCGACCATGAGCAATCATGGTCGGGGTTTCGCATTTCATACACCGTTCTATTTCTGTGCTTTCGCCTGTGTGCGATTCCGCATCACTTCGATGACGCCCGGAAGGATCGACAAGATGATTACCGCCAAAATGACGTAATCGATTCGCGATTCGATATTCGGAATCAATCGACCAAGAAAAAATCCAATCGACAGCATGCTGGCGATCCACCCCACGCCCCCGAGAATGTTATACGGAAGAAATTTTTTATACGGCATCTCGCCAACGCCGGCGACAATCGGCGCAAACGTACGAATGATCGGGATGAATCGCGCAATGATGATCGTTTTACTCCCGTATTTTTCGTAAAAGTGCTTCGCGTGAATCAGATGATCTTTCGCGAAAAAAATCGATTTCTCACGCGTAAAAATCTTCGGACCCGTTGTCCGACCAAACCAATACCCGACCGCATCACCGACCACAGCCATGACCACAAGTAATCCGAACAGGATAAAAATATTCAGATCTCCTTTTGCCGCAAATAATCCGGCCGTGACAAGCAACGAATCACCCGGGAGAAAAAAACCAATGAGCAACCCCGTTTCCGCGAAGATGATCGCCGCAAGCACGGTATAACCGCCCCAGGCAATCAACCCTTGAATATCCTTTAACTGCGCGATTGCGAGAGAGACGTAATGCATATCGAAAGGGAGTCTAGCGGATGAGAAGTGAAGAGTCACGAGTCAAGCGTCGGAGTCAATTGACCCATGACTCTTAACTCGTGACTTCATGCTATCATCTGCCCCATGGTCTTCGCGCATATTCCGTCCGGATATCTTCTTGCAAACCTCTTTGTCCAAAAACGAAAGTGGCCGACATGGCTACTATGGCTCGGCATGCTCGGAGCAACCTTTCCTGATTTCGACATCCTCCTTGCAGAATTCACCACGCATGACATGATCGGTCATCGCGTGTCACCCATGCACTTCCCGATCGTCTGGGCACTCGTCGCAGCGATTCTCCTCACGATCATTCTCCTCACAAAGCAGAAGTCCTGGCTTCCGGCGTGGGGCGTCTTTTTTTCAGCAGCCATGCTCCATCTTGTGCTTGATACGCTCGTTGGCGACATCTACTGGCTTGCGCCGTTCTCGTGGACACCGATTCACATCATCTCCATTCCATCTCATCATGCCTGGTGGCTCGCCGACCACGTGCTCCACTGGTCATTCCTCTTTGAAATCGGCATCATCGTTGCTGCCGCGATTATTTTTTTCCGTGGCGGATATCGAGATCTGTTTGATTTACCAAAACGGAAATAACACACATCGTCCGTGGATCGGACGATGTGTCATTTAGGAAACTGTTTCTCCGTGGCGTAAGTGTTTCGGAAGAATCTTCCAGAGGTAGTAGAGAATCATCAGATCTGTCACGAGCGCGGCTAAATGAAAATAAGAGGGGCGACGGATGATTTGAATAAATCCGAAGACGCCAATCAGGGCAAAAAACGCGATCCCGAGTTCGCGTGTTTTTTTCGAGCTAAACCACAATCCGAACGCCAACGCCACTTTTCCAACTCCGAACAAGATAATCAATGCGCCCAACTCTTTGACGGTTTTTGGTTCCAAATGAATATGCGCAATCACCCAATTCATGAATCGATCCTGCGGATCTTCTGAGAGCTCACTCGCAATAATGAATGTTGAATAATAAATCACGAACCCGCCGATGATTTCCGTGACGCCCCAAATCGCCTTGTACGCAATCACCGCAATCAGTCCCAGCGGACGATGAAAAATATGGATCCCCGGATCGCTCCCATGTTGGATTTCGATGGCGTGTTCGGTTTTATGATGAAAACGCCTGAACATCTCTGGAGGATAGCGCAGTATGGGTGAAGTGAGTAGGGAGTAGGAAGTGGGGAGTGGGTCGGATCCGACCCACTCCCCACTTCCTACTCCCTACTCCCCAAAAAGAAAGAGACGCACCCGCAAGGCAACGCAGATGCGTCTCTCTTCGTGTGCGTCTCAACGACGAGTTTGGATGGATGTTAGCCCGTGGCTTGCGCCTGCGGTTGACCGTGTTCAGCGACATAGGTCCGACCGTGGCCAAGCTCGACGTTGATTGGAACCCCTTGCAGGCAACGCGGGCATGGCGCAGGCCATGTTTCTGCATCGATCTCAATCAGTGACCGCAGTCGATCAACGCCGAGCCGTTCAGCAGTCACCTTCCCGCGATTCGCGAGTGCACCGACTGCAACGACCGTGGCTCCGGCCGATCGCGCGAGTTCGACGACGCTCCGAGCAGATGTCCCCGTTGTCAGAACATCTTCTACGACCAGGGCGCGCTTCCCTTTTACGAGCCGCGCATACCCTTCCGGAAATGCGAACGCACCATCTTGCTGCACATACTCGGCAAATACGGCATGTGCCACATGACCCGTCACCTCTGAGAGATGATTCGCCATCCACTGCGACAGAATCGCACCGGTATTCGAGATGCCGAGCACCACATCGACATTGAGATTCTGATTTCTCTCTGCAAATTGCTTGCATCGACCAAAGATGTCGTTCGGCGTCGCGTAGACCTTTAATGCGTCAGACTGAATCGCGGCATCATAACGAGCCACGTCACAAATCCCGACCGGAACGCCCTTTAATTGATCAATCGACGCCATCAATGCGTTCGCTTCAGTACGATCCACAGAGTGATCATGCGCGATGAGTGTCCGATGTCCTCGCACGAGCGCATCGTATCCGCGCTTGATCACGAGACTGCCGCTTCGGTTCGGTTTTTCCGCAAACACGGCATTGATCACTCGTCCCGTGAGCCGGGAAAGATGATAGGCCGTCCATTGCGAAAGGACGATACCGCCAATCGCCGGGCCGATGACCACATCCACATTGAGATCCCGTGCATGGAGTGCGATCTGACCGCAGAGCGTCGAAATTGCCGCGTACGACGTGTACGCCGCGTCTTTATTGACATAGACCTCACCGTGCAGGCCTGATTTATAGACGAAGTGATTGCCCACAATAATGGCACGCTGATCAGCAAACACCTGACGAATCGCTGCTTCTGGCATTGGTTTAATCACGTTCATCCTTCACTTTCCACGGGCCTTCAAGCCACGTTCAATTTGTTTCACGAATTCTGCAATCCGTGCGGTCTTGTCCTCCGCATCGCGCAGGTCGCGACCGATCACAACATAATCAGCCTCGTTCTCGATCGCCTCTTCCGCCGTACCTGACGACTTCTGAGACGGATTCGGTTTTCCACTGAGTGAAATCCCAGGACACACGATCACGAAGTCGCGACGATTAAATGAGTTCGCGAGCCGACGAATCTTTTTCGCGGCAAACGCGGGAGCGACGACACCATGACATCCGGCTTTGATCGCGAGCCGTGCTCGATTCTCGATCAAGTGAGACAGTGCGTCATGTGCATGAATGTTCGCGAAGCCGATATCGTTCAAGTCACTATCGTTTAATGATGTGAGCACGGTGATCGCGATCACCTTTGTGAAGAAATCCGTTCCCCTCAGCGCTTCTGACGATCCCTTCACCGCCGCTTCCATCATCGGAACGCCGCCATCGGAGTGGATCGTTAAGAGGTCCGGCCGCAGTCTCGCTGCCGATGCCGCCGCACGCTGAACCGTAATAGGAACGTCGTGTAGCTTCAGATCGAGCATGACATTGTTTCCACCGCCATACTGACGCGCCGCGTCAACGATCGGTTTCCCTTCTGCAACGAAGAGTTCGAGTCCGACTTTTATCATCCCCACGCGTCCCGAAAAAAATTCGAGATGCGGAAGAGCGGACTGAAGATCAGGAACGTCCAGTGCAAAAATGATGCGATCTTTCGGTTCGAGTTCGGTCTTGATCTGTGGGTTAACCATGGCTATCCATCCAATTGTGAGGGTCCACAGAAACCGAGGAAATCCCGGCTTCCTACGCGCGCAAGCCTGGCATATTTCGAATTGATTGGCAATAAGAGAGGCACTGAGAGTTGAGAGTTGAGAGTTGAGAGTTGAGATCCTTGAGTCTCGCAGAAACTTCTGTTCGTATAAAATCCGATCAACTCGACGCGTCGAAACTCTTATCTCTTAACTCTTAACTCTAAAGAGCGTTGACCTCCACACCAAGCCCTGCTACATTCTCCTGCGCATGCGGCACACGTTCTGCTTTACCTGCTTTACGACTGACCTCGGTTCAGCCGCGCATTGACGTTTCCCGAAACCAACGCACGACTGATCCGAACGATCAGTCGTTTTGTTTTCCGACCTCCGCATCACTCGCACGTGATGCAGACGTCGGGACGCAATCCCGAACAGTTGCGAGCGATGTGATATCTCCGCACCTGAAGACCGCACCTTCACAAGGAACCATGATGATGACGTCAACGCTTTGGGCACTTGGACCTGCCGGCACCAACGGACACGAAGCCGCTCTCGGCTTTCTGCGCGACGGCGATCCCGCCGCATCACCCATCGCATTCGCACGCACGCATCGCGACATCTTCGACCATCTCGTTCATACGCCAGTCGACCGTGGCGTTGTTCCCATTGAAAACGTCCTCGCGGGATTTGTCGGCGAAGTGGTCCGATTCTGGCTCACGACAACGGATGATCATCCCCCATTCGGTGTCGTCGGAGAACGGTGGGTCCCGATCCGGCACCACCTCCTCGCGCATCCACGCGTTGATGCCATCAGCGACCTCTCGCTCGTCGTATCGCACCCGCACGCGCTCCAACAATGCGAAGAACGATTGTCCGCACTCGGCATTCAAACCGAAGCCGTCTCAAGCACGGCTCAAGCGGCGCATCTCGTTGCACAGGATAAAACAGGACGGGCTGTTGGCGCCCTCGCATCAACGCTCGCCGCAAAAACGTACGGTCTCCAGCTCCTCGAGTCTGATGTTCAAGCGACCATGAAAAACGCCACGCGCTTCTTTCATCTCTCGCGGGAAACAGTGGCGCCGACCGGGAATGACAAAATCGCCCTCCTCATCTGGGTCCACCATTTGAGCGGGCAACTGGATCGGATCATTCACCCGATCGCTGAAGCGGGCGCAAATATGTATTCCATTCATTCCATCCCGCTTGGAGAAAAAGAGGAATACGCATTCTACCTGGAATGCTCCGGCCACCAAGATGAACCGCAGACCCAACGACTCATCCGCACGCTTCGTGCCACTGCCAAGCGATTGATCGTCCTCGGTTCCTTTCCACGATGTGAAACGTAACATCGCTCACCATATCCCCGCCCTCCTTTGACCGCATGTGTTGAAGGGGGGCACTTTTCTAGGAGCCATGAAACAATGAAACCATGAAGCCATTCTAGAACGGCTTCATGGTTTCATTGTTTCATGGCTCCTCTAAGAGACTGCGCCGTTAGACAAGCCTCCGCTCTCCATCCCGCCCCCGCATGCCACCAACAGGAATCGACGCATAAAACGACGTGCCATACCCTTCTTTCATCACAGAGGATCCTTTGCGAAATTTAATCGGCGACTTGAACCAAATTTTTCCGCCGGCCGTTTCCATAATCATCTTCGCCAAGTAGAGACCGAGTCCAGACCCATCTGCCGCATGTTCGCGCGCATTCTCCGCTCTGAAAAAGTGTTCAAAAATGCGACCCTGCGCCTGCTTCGGAATGCCAATCCCCTCGTCGCTGACCCGGATGATGTAGGCCCCCTTCTTCGCCGTCAGCTCAACTTCAATGACATTATCGCCCGGAAGCGAGTATCGAATGGCATTTGTTAAAAAATTATGAACCACTTGCCGTAACAGCGTTGAATCAATCGCGACTGCTGGCAACGGCTCTTTCGGTGACTTGAAGCGAATCGTGCTGTGATTCTCCATGGCAAGCGGTTCGACTTCATGGATAATATCCTGAATGAACGGCTCCATCTGTGTCATCTTCGGCTCAATCTTTAATCGACCGCTCTTGATTCGAGACACGTTGAGCAGATTATTTACGAGTCCCACCATCCGCTGGATTCCGGAATACACTTCTTGAAGAAATTTCTTTTGTTCCTCATTCAGCTCCCCGGCATCGCCGGAACGCAGCATTTCCACATACCAGTTGATCGTCGCGAGCGGCGTCCGCAACTGGTGCGAGGCGATGCCGACAAACTCATCCTTGAGCCGGTCGACTTCGCTTTGATTGATCAGCGTCTTTTTTCCTTCAGTGCGTTTCATACGAGATTAGCGTTTCTTCCCAGGGCGATGCATTTTAGCCGGGCGTGATTTTCGTTGCGGAACACAGACGGTGACGCACCCAGTGTCATTCTCCGTGGCTTCCAGAAGTTCATTGATCAACCGCACCATGTACTGCACGCCCATTTCCACTTCTTTCAGGTAACTTTTCTGCGCATCACTGAGTTTGCCAGCATCCCCAGACCGTAGCATTTCCACATACCAGTTGATCGTGGTGAGCGGGGTCCGCAGTTGATGCGAAGCAATCCCGACAAATTCACGCTTCTTCAGTTCGTGTGTGCTCACGCGGGTTGTTCGCTTTGTGGCAGTTTTCGTTTTCATGGGCGTAGAGATAAGGTGATCGGGAAGCGGTGATCAGAAAGCGGAATGGCTCACGAATCACCGTTTCCTGATCATCGTTTAATACTGATCGTCGCTCCCTGTTCTGCGATGGGTGCGCAGACCGTGATGCGACCATTGCTGTTTTTTGAAATGCGGTATCCGGTCCCAATCGTCGAAGTCGCCGATGGATCGACCGGAATCGAAACGAGATATTTCTCACTATTTGTCAGCGCCGACAGATCGACCAGCCCGCCAGAACAAGTCGCGCCCGTCTTGCAGATCTCAGTCGTCGGAACCGTGGCGCACGTGGAACTGACAACCCCCGCCGGAATCACCCCGCCATTATCGATCGCATACTGATACACGGCGTTTAAAATCGTATTCACGTCTGCACGCCGTTGCGCATTCCGCGTATCTGCAAGCTGTTTGCTTGGATTGATGGCGAGAATCACAATGCCAGCCAAAATGGCGATGGCCGCAACCACAAGCAAGATTTCAATCAGCGTAAATCCGCTGTGCGTCCGGTGAGGATGCGGCATCATAGATGACAGTTAAAAGTGTAGCGCACGGGCTGGCACTGGTGAAGGAAACAATGATCCGGAGGAACCTTGGAGGCTCCTCCGGATCAATCAGATATTCATGTGAGCAATCGCTCAACGAATGTCGTCGTTATCGTGTGACAGAGATCACAGCGCTCTGTTCGGCACCTGGAGCCGACACCGTGACGCGATTGTTCGCATCTCGGAAGATGGCATACCCCGTATCGTTCGTCGTGGCTGAATTCGGATCCGCAGGAATCTTCACGACATACTTCTCGCTTGCCGTAAGTACCGTCAGGTCAACACCGGTACAGGTCGTTGCACTTGTCTGACAGATATGCGTTGACGTTGTGGTGATCGTTGCTGGAAGCGAACCGGTATCGATGTAGTACTGGTAGACCGCGTTCAAAATCGTCGTGACGTCTGCATGGCGCTGCGCATTCCGCGTATCCCCGAGCTGCTTGCTTGGGTTAATGGCCAAGATGACGATCCCGGCCAAGATGGCAATGGCCGCAACGACCAACAGGATTTCGATGAGTGTAAAACCACGTTTTTTCATGTTCATAGGAATTGATTAAAATGTGAGTAGGGTTAATCGGCAATGTCTTGCCATGAAACGACTTGGATGAGTGGATTAATTTTATTGATCATCGCGCGCTCCTTTCGGACCACGACCCCAACCGTACTTGAGGCCATCACCAGACGATTCTCACCGCCCAGATTGGTCACCGCATACCGGCAGCTCCCCTGACCGAATGAGAGGCTCCCGCTTCCGGCGAATGCCGTGGAATCGCGCAGCTGCTGGAGCGCTTCTTCGCCGCACGCATCCGCTAAGACACGCGCCTGTTTTGACTGTTCGCTCACAAATCCGTTCCGTGATGCCGCCAACCCGAGGAGCAGAATGGAGACGCAGATTGCCGCCCCAACGGCGCCGACGACGAGAACGCTGACGAGGGTAATGTAGCCCCGACGGGGTCCAGTATAACATAAACGCACCGGAAATATGGCTTTTGGCTTTTGGCTTTTGGCACCTCGCCGCTCAAATGACCGCTGGCCAATCGCCATTTTCACCACTCCGTTTCCCTGATGATGCATCATATTCATTTCAGCGCAGCCGTATCGATAAACGTCTGCTGATACTGATACTCCACTTTATTCGCCGGGTTGAGATAGACGAGTGTGAACTGAATCCGGACCACGCCCGGCGTGCCGAGTCGGGAGAGATTTTGGAAGGTGAGCCCGGTTGCCGCAATGCGTCCATTTGTTAACGGGATTGAGGAACTCGCCCCTTCCGTGATCCGAATGGCGCTCGCTGACAGATCAAACACCGTCGGCGTTGTCGAGGTCACCGACGTCGCGATCGTCAGTGATGCCGCGCTGATCCCCGGAGTCGGCGCCGTAATCGACTGCGCATTCCGAATCGTCTGTGTCATGAGTTGCATCACCTGCACGCCCTGCTGATCCACTTCTGCCATCACTTGATTTTTGATCCGCGACTGGAGGAGCTGTGACAAAAAGGCGATGACGACAAAAAGAATCGCGGATGAGAGCGTCACGTAGAGGAGGAGCTCAATCAGGGTAAAGCCGCGATGGGCTTTTGGCTCTTGGCTATTGGCTATTGGCCGCTCAAGAGACCTCTGGCCAAAAGCCAACAGCCAAAAGCCAAAAGCCTTACTAGCTCCGCGATGAATCCACCCCTGATCTCCATTCCTCATACTACTGCGGCGAGAAGATGACGAACTCTTCCGCATTCGAAGCACTCGCTCCGTATGCGCGGTCCTGTGTTTGATCGTACGCGACCCCATTGATCGCGGTCGTTCCTGCCATATTCACCGTACTCAATAAGATCGGTGACGCAAATGTACTGATATCAACCACCTGGAACTCTCCGGTCGCAACACTCGTTCCCAGGAACGCATACGTATTCCCGCGCCCAAGCGCAATGTCGTTCACCTGACCGCCGATTCCCAGCGTCCCAGCAATCGTCGGAACAATGGGATTTGAGAGAGACACTGTATAGAGCGTATTCCCCTGACCGACCACGAGACCACTCGAAGATCCGACAACGGTCGTGGCGTCCACGGTCCCTGGAAGATTCAATGATCCGACCAGGGCTGGCGCGGCCGGATTCGTCACATTCACGACTTGAACTTCCTGCGTATCACTGCCAGAAGCGACGTAGGCGTAATTTCCGATCACGACGGTTTCATACCCGGTGGCGTTCAAATTCAGCGTTCCCACCTGAAACGGCGCAGCGGGCGTCGCGATATTCACCACGATGAATTCATCCTGATTACTCGACGAACGTGCAAGATACGCATACGACCCGCTCACGAAGACGCCATTCGCATTTGCGTTTCCGAACGCATTAAAGGTTCCCGCCAGAGCGGGTGCAGAAGGATTCGAAATATTGATGATCTGAAGCTCTTGCGTGTTGCTCTGATTCGCCACATAGGCATAGCCCCCAGAGACCGCAATCGCAGATGGGTTTCCATTCAATGTCATTGATCCGACAAGCACCGGCGCGGCCGGCGTCGTGACGTTGTAAATTAAGAAATTCGGCGTTCCGCTGCTCCGAATAACGTACGCATAGTTATTCTGCACCTGAATTTTCCATCCATCGTTATTTCCGGGCACATCAAGGGATGCTTGTTGAAACGCATTCGCCCAATTCGCGAGCGACGTCGCAATCCAATTCGTGAGCCGCGTCATCAGAATCACACTTCCCGTCCGTTGCGCATTCTGCGGCCACGTCACGGTACTCGTGATCAGTTTACGTTTCGCATCAATGGAGGTGATGTTGATGTACCGCGTAAAGAGTCCAGTCACATCTTGCGTGCCGGTGAGGAGCCACGTCCCGCCGGACGTCACCAGACCAAACGTTCCATCCGGGATGTTTCCGAATCCGGCATCGCGCAAATTACGAACCGCTTCCAGTCCTTCCTCGGCGAGCATGGCCGCACGAGCGCGATTCCCGCCGAGTGCGAACGCTTCCTGCCCATACAAAATCGCCCCGACAAATGTCGTCACCATCATCGCAAACACCGACGAGGCGATGATCACCTCGACCGTTGAGAATGCGCGTCGGTTAGTAACTAACCATCCCCTTCGCATTGATAAGAATCGTCCGCGTTTCATTGGCTGTTGAGGTCAGAAGCACCGTTCCGGTGGCCGCCGGCATCCCGGTAACCTTTTGATAAATCAGATCGCTTGTCCCCGTTGGCGCGAGGCTTGCTGGAAGATCAAAGGTTTCATCAACCGTCGTATCTCGCGCGGCAAACGTCGATCCTTTAAAAAGCACGATGCTCCCGCTTTGGACATGCACCCCCCAATTCGAATCTCCGTCCGAAGCCTGTGCAAGGAATTGTGCTCGACGCGCCGTCTGTGCAATCGTTGACGCGCTTAGATCCAAATCATTCCGCACCTGAAAGGATTGATAGATCGGAATCGAGATGCCCGCGATCACCGTAATCACGGCAACGGACAGGAGCATTTCGATGAGCGTGAATCCGTGGCGTTGCATGGGTTACTGGGTCTGAAGCTGTCCAACTAACCGATAAATCGGAAGGATCACCGCGAACGCCACGCTGATGACGCCAAGCCAGACAATGACGAGCAGGACCGGCTCCAGAATGACGGTGAGATTTTTCGTTGTCGCTTCCGTCTTGTTCTCGTACGACTTCCCCACCCTCAACAAAATTTCCGGGAGATTTCCGGATCGTTCACCGGTAATGATCAGCTGCTGAACCGGCGTTGGAATCAGCCGACGCAGACGGTGACCGTAACGCATAAAACTGGCCTGAAACGGATACCCGTCATCAATACTGTGCGCCAAGAACTGATAAAACTTCCGATAGTGCGGAAACGAACTCGCCTCTGCGAGCGAATGCAACGCCTGCGTGATCGGCAGCCCGGCCTCAAGCAGGGTTCCAAGAAGATAGCCAAAGCGCGCGACTTCCACCTCCTGAATCAATCGCTTAATCCCCGGCGTCCGAAACAGAATCGACTGGCCGATCAACTTTGTTTTCGGGAAATAGAAAATGAGATAGATCAGTGCGCCGAAAATGGCGAATGCGATCGGAATGGCCGTGAGTCCGACGCTGCTCATATACACCCCAACCCCAATCAGGACCTGCGTGATCAGCGGGAGCTGAATTTTCAACTGCGAAAAGACAAGCGCAAGTTTCGGAAGGATGAAAAACGAAATTCCAAGTCCAAACACCACGGTCAGTCCAAGCACGAACACCGGGTACATCATCGCGGATCGAATCTTCGAACGAAAATCCCGATCCTTTTCCTGCTCTACACTCACGACCTGCAAGTTCTCAGCGAGTTTCCCGGATTCTTCCCCGATGCGAATGAGTGAGACCGTGTGCATTGGGAACAACCTCGTTTCATCCAGCGTTCGCCAAATCGGTGATCCGGCTTCGATATCCGCCGACATGTTATCGATGATCCGACGCATGCGTCCGGAGTGGACGTCCATCTTCACCGCATTCAACGCATCAATGACGCCCATGCCTGAGGCAATGAGCATGCTCGCGTTTTCAATAAAATAATCCCGATCCCGTCCAAGACCGAATGTGATGATAAACGGCCGTCGCCGTTTTTTCGTTGGCTTCGGACGCGGGTTCATGACAGCGTGGAATCGGTTGGAATTTCAGCGACACGCAGGAGTTCATCCAGGGAAGTGACGCCACTCTTCACCTTTTCAATGCCATCTTCAAAGAGCGAGGTCGACCCCTGTTTTCGCGCCAATCGCCAAATTTCCAAGGTCGATGGTGATTTCAAAATCAGTTCCTGCATTTCCGGGGTGATCTGGATCAGTTCGAACAATGCCGTCCGTCCGCGATACCCCGTATTGCTGCACGCCGGGCACCCTTTCCCCTGATAGAGGGTGACATTTTTCGTGCCCAAATATTTATCAAGAATTTTCTTCGAACTCGCGGGAATCCCTTTCGGAAACGCTGAAGTGCTGTGCCGGCAGTGCTCGCAAATCTTCCGCGCCAGCCGCTGCGCGATGACGACCTGCAAGGTGGAGGCGAGCAGAAACGGTTCCGCTTTCATCTCCAAGAGACGCGGAATCGCGGTGGCTGCATTGTTCGCGTGGAACGTCGACAACAACAAGTGACCCGTGAGCGCCGCGTTCACCGCAATCTCCGCCGTTTCTTCGTCGCGGATTTCACCGACAAGGATGATATCCGGATCTTGCCGGACGATGGATCGCAACCCTTTCGCGAACGTCAGATTCGTCTGCGCGTTCACCTGAATCTGGTTGATGCCCAACATTTTATATTCCACGGGATCCTCAATCGTGGTCACATTCACGTCCGGTTGATTCAGCAGTTTCAACAACGCGTAGAGCGATGTCGTTTTTCCGGAACCGGTCGGACCCGTAGAAAGAATCATGCCGAACGGTTTGTTGGCCGCTTCTTCCACGATGGCCTGATTCCGTGCGGAAAATCCCAAATCCGCCAGGTTAAATCCTTGCACATAGGCCGCGAGGACACGCAGCACAACCTTCTCCCCTTCCACGGTTGGCACGACGGACGTTCGAAGATCTACGACCCGATCCCCTTTTTCAAACCGCATGGATCCATCTTGTGCAGAGGTGTGCTCGTCGATGCGCAAGTGGCTCTGCACCTTGATGCGATTCAAAATGTTCTCGTAATGCTCACGCTGGAGCCGACCCGCTTCCTGCAGGACGCCGTCAACGCGGAATCGAACGAGAATCTCTTTCTGTTGCGGCTCGAAGTGGATATCTGATGCGTGATAGGACAGCGCATCGGACAGGATCTCTTCAATGATTTCCGGTGCAATCCGTTTTTGACCTTCAATGATTTTCGAAAATCGCGTTTCGAGCGATTTTCGATACTGCGACAGTATCGCATCGATATCTTCCGGCAATGAAAACGCCAAGGTGATCTTCTTCTTCGGAAACACCTCTTGAATCCCCTTTACAAGATCTTTCTTTTCCGGATCATCTGTCGTGATAACCGGCCCTGTTTTCTTTTCTGCGAACAGGACGACCCGCCACTTCTCCGCGACGTCTTGGGGGATCTTCAAGGTCTGTTCCTGCGGCGGCGGATTCCGATCCAGGTCCGCGTACGGAACGCCAAGCGACTCCGCGATGGATTGACCGAGGAGGTTCTTCGTTAAGAGATCCTGATTCAGTAGTGACTCGACAATGGAGACGCGGCTCTTTTTTGCCTGCACCTCGGCACGCGCCATATCCTCCTCGGTGACATAACTCCCATCGAGAAGAATCTTTTTAATGGACGCGTCATCGAACGTCATAGCCTACTTCTTTTTCAAAAAGGACTTCACCTCATCCACGATCTCGGCGATCCCCATGTTTGACTTGATAAAAAATCCTTTCGCCCCGAGCTTCAACGACCGTTTCTGATCATCTTCCTGTCCTAAGTTCGACAAGACGATGACCGGGGTCGGATTCTCATCTTTCTGCAATTGCCGAAGCACGGAGAATCCATCTACCTTCGGCATGATGAGATCGAGGAGAATGACGTCGCATTTTTGCTTTTTTAAGGCAGCAAGCCCCTCTTCTCCATTCCCGGCAACGCACGTCTCGAATCCGGCATTACTCAACTTCAGTTCAAGCGCGCGTGCCATGGGTTTTTCATCTTCGACGATGAGCACTTTCTTTTTTGTCTCGGCCATAAAAAATAACGTTGATGACACTGCTGAAATAAGCGATGTTCAATTCACAGCGGTCGGGGCCATCATATCAATAGAACCAGGCAGAGCATAGAGCAGTGAACGAAAACGCAGTGCACAAAGCACAAGGCGCAGGCTAATACGGTGCAGCCTGTGCCTTGTGCTTTGTGCACTGCGACTTAAAAGGTAAAATATAATTGACAACTCCCCACATTCCTGCTAGCATTGTCCTGCAAACGTATATTGCTGAAAAAATCGTCGAGCTTCACTTTATACCCGGATTTGCATACAAATCATCAATATACATTCTATGAAGACAGGAATTGTCAGCAAGAAAACAGACAAGCGTTTCGGATTCATCACCCCAGATGGCGGCGAGAAAGATATTTTCTTTCATGCCAACAATTTGGAAGGCGTGACGTTCGAAGCCTTGGCTGAAGGCAACAAGGTCTCTTACGAAGAGGACTTGTCTGGCCCAAAGGGTCCAAGCGCCGTCAACGTGAAGCTCGCGTAATTGCCGCTTTTTGCAAAAAGCTCCCTTCGGGGAGCTTTTTGATT
>JAHFIK010000001.1:2027-3556 GCA_023246415.1 Candidatus Uhrbacteria bacterium | reverse complement strand
TCTTCGTACGATACTGCTCTATAGCGCAATCATTTCAGTCGCGATGCCATTTTGTGCGAGTGCGCAAACCTTTTCAGACGTCACGAGTAAGACGTATGAGAAGACGGCGATTGCACAAGTGATTTCAAACGGGTGGATGCTCCCCGCGACCTCAAGTACGTTTGGCTACGGCACACCGATTGCGCCGAACGATTGGTTGCGCATGCTCATGTTTTTACGAACGAATGATGCGTGCCCGGAGTTAGGAACGACCCCAAACCAGTACTGGACGCCAGAGAATATCAAAGGATGTCTTGCGGGCGCCGGTGTCCCGGTCGCAACCGCACTCCCCGACCGCGTGGCGAGAGATGAAGCAATGCAGCAGCTCTTTGCATTGCGACGGCGATCGTTTGCATTTCAACAGCTTCAGACGAAACCGGCGGGCTATGTCGATCCCACAGACATCGCAGATATTCCCGCGAACCAACTCGGCGCGATGATCGCGGCAGATCGTTTAAAGCTGCTCTTTCGATCAAAAGGAAAACTCCTTCCCGCTTCTCCCCTGCTCAGAGAGGATGCTGCGCTATCGGTAACGCGATTCACGGATTGGGAAAAGCAGGGCGGTGTGGATAGCGAAACGAATGGACAGATCTCTTTAAGTAAAGAAGCGACACTAAATCACTGGAAAGATCTCGACACCGATATCTACGTTGTTCAGGTGAAGACTGGCGGCGATACGGTCATCCACCCCATTCTCCCACGTCGCTCATTTAATCCGGCGAAGACCGCAAAAGCCGCAGCGACTACGCGAGATGAATTCGTCTACGAACCGGTTTCAACGCTCGCCAAAGAATCCGGAGCGCTCGCGGCGACCAATGGATCATACTTTGATGTGCAGTGGCCATGGGGTCCATTTGAAGATGTTGCCATCGTGGATGGAAAAACGGTCCTCACACGAACCGATCGCAGTACGTTCGTGGTGTGCGGGGATGGAAAGATGTACATCGGGAAGATGGAGAAGAAACGGCTCACCTCACTCTCCTGTACGCCAAAGAATGCGCTCGGTGCCGGACCGCTCTTTATCTCTAACGGAAATGTCCTGACGACCAGCACAAAGGAGGGATTCGACGAGTACACGCTCTGGGAACGTCGCGCAGGGACAAATGCCCGGACCGCGATTGCGATTTCTAAAGATCGGAAGACGGCCTACCTCGTCGTCGTTGCCGGAAAATCCTATCCCGCGTTCGGCCGCGGCGGAACATCGCTTGGCACATTCCTCCAATCAAAATACCCGGACATCACCGATGCGATGATGTATGACGGCGGCGGTTCCACCGCACTCTACGCGAACGGATCACTCAAAGTCGGAAGCGGAGAGAGCGGAAATACGACCGAGCGATCCGTCATCTCCGCGATCGGCGTCTTTTCAAAGAAAGCGGAAAAAGCCGCGGCGCTTGCGCTCGCAAAAGAAAAAGCCCTGCGATGGAGCGACGATGTTGTCACGATCAAGAATGCCAAACCGACCAAGGCATTTGCGTGGCAGGATGCGA
>JAHFIK010000001.1:0-1927 GCA_023246415.1 Candidatus Uhrbacteria bacterium | reverse complement strand
ATATCGTTAGACCCTTTTCTCTGCATACCCTTTTTCTATTTAAAAAAACATAAAGCCCGGAAAGGGATCCCCACGTCGTCTCGCGGACTCGACTCCTCTGGATGACAAAATTGGTTGCACGCGCACCTTTGTCCGTCCGCTCTCAACTCCCAACTCCAAACTCAAAACTCCAAACTTCCAACTCGCCCGCGCTCAATAACGAAACCCCCGTACACGACGTGTCGGGGGTCTTCGCGAGAAACGCGAGGAAGTGTTGTTACGCCGCAATGGCGCAATCGACGAGCAGTTCGAGTCGAACGAGCAAGTCTAGCAGGATAACGGCGACGTATGGTGCATTCGGATCTTGAAGATCCGCGTCTGACATCCGCGGAACGAACGCATTCATCAGTTGCCGGACGATATCGAATGCATCATGGTCGTCCAACATGGACCACTCCTGCCAGCGCTCGCGTGCGCACGCAGGCCGCGGTCCTGGATGGCAGGCCACGAAGGGGGCATCCAACTGGAGCAAGAGGCGGTCATCGTATCCACAGAGACTGTAATGCGTATCGAATCCTGTGGCATAGGTCGTGAGTTCTGCGCGAACCGTGTATCCACCTCGTTCACAGACAGCGATGAGACAATTCGCGACCGAATTCGGATCGTGACGGATCATTCGCCATGACCCTTCGAAGAGTCCGGACATTAATCCTTTTTTGTCTGCGATATTACACACCTGGCTAAAGAGCACAGCGTCCATGCAGCCGTCCTATTCCTGTGAGACACGCATTGAGGACATCTCAACCGCGCTCGACAGATGGACCGTTTCTACGCCGTTTTCAAATAACCGTCAAGCAATCTCGTAATAAGCAACGCGTCACAAACGAATAAAGTATCACTCGATCTAGAAAGACAAGATCCCTCGCTTCGCTCGGGATGACGGGACGTTTTGGGAGGGCGGCGTTTCGCGCCGAAGGCGCGCGTATTCCCCGAATAGATCGTCATCCCGAGCGAAGCGAGGGATCTTGAGCTTGTATTAATAAAAAGGATTAACGGATTATTGTATTGTTACGCTTCCTGATGTTGACACCTCGCGGAATCTCTGACACTGTCATCCGTTCCCACACGCCCTTTTCACCTCAACCCCCAAACAGGGAGAAACAGAGAAATGGATTCACCGCTTGTGATTCACATCAACGCAAAAGAGATGCGACCATCCGTGGTCGGCGCGCGTGTCCTTGATCCGAATGGCTTTCTCGAACTCGTTGTCCGAGAAATCCGACAAACCGGTCGGAAGCAACGATTCGATGGCGATGGACATCCCGGGATACAACTCCGCTCAGATGCCATGCAGCTTGTTTCAACGGGCGACGGCTGGCGTTCGGAAGATCCGATGCGTCATCACGTTCGAGAAGGAAAAACCTATCTCAAACGAGAATATGCCTTACCGGCAACCGCGTGCATCGCATATCTCATCACGATCGCTCGTCACAACCAGCTCCGCGAACAATTCCTCGCAATGGCGGAAAGCAAACCGTTTCCATGGCCGCCAGCGCCTCTGGAGACCACGCATGTACTCTACTCCGTGATGATCCTCCACGCGTATTCACAAACCGGCCAGAACCCCAACCTCGAAGAAGTGGCGGACGAAGCACCATGAACTCCTCGTTTCCACCGCGAAAGGCCTCAAGTGTTCCGCCGCGTGCCACTGAAAAGCGCGGCGTCAATCTCATTGATGAACTGAATGAGTTCTGGTTCGCCATCGTCGCGGTCAACACATTCCGCGTGACCGTTTCCCCAACGATCATGTCGAATAAAGTGGAACTCCTCTTCGAGACCACGCAGATCTTGAAGAAGCGCATCCCCTTTCCGCACACGATCATCGATCCGCCGAGCTTCAGCATCCTCATTGCAAATCCGTCGGAATACAAACTCATGATCAGCATGA
>JAHFIK010000030.1:14504-15896 GCA_023246415.1 Candidatus Uhrbacteria bacterium | reverse complement strand
GATTTCTGTCTTTGAGGCATTTGGGGTGACACGAATCGTAAGCTTCATAGAATATTTTTCTCTGCCTGAGACCCTCCCTCGGTCCCTCCCTTGGCCACCCGTCGCCGGTGCGGCTATGGGTGGCATACAGGGAGGGAAGCTTTAGGCTGGGGCCTTCAGCGCAGGATGTCTCCATCGTTCTAAAGACTCATTTTTTCCTTCTGGAAAAAATGGTCCTTTAGAGAAGAGGCTGCTCGATTTAGATGAAATGATCTCTAGAGCTTCCCTCCCTGCCAAGGGAGGGACCGAGGGAGGGTCTCACCCGCGAACCGCTGCACTTTTCAAAATCTTCACAACTGATGCGGTGAGTTTTGGTGCGGTAAAAATAATATCCGGATCCGCGATTGTCCATTCACGCCCAGAGAACGTCTTTACATCGCCACCTGCTTCTCGAACAAGTAGGGCACCGGCGGCAACATCCCATGGACGAACGCCATCTAAAATAGAAATATCTGCGTGACCCGTCGCGACCCACGCCGCTTCAATGACCGCTGCTCCCAATCGACGCGCAGTCTGAACGCGTGGCGCGAACGTATTAATAATCCTGATCCCGCGCCGCTGTTCTTCATTACGGTATCCGTAACACATAAACGCTACGGCATCAGAAAGCGTTTTCGTTTGAGAGATGCTGAGTCGCTGCGTCCCCATCCACGCCCCATTTCCGCGCACGGCATGGTACCGCTGCTTCAAACTGGGAAGCGCGATGACACCGATCAACGGTTCCCCATCCACGACGAGTGCGAGCGATATTCCCCACAGCGGAAGCCGTGCGGAGAAATTCGACGTGCCATCAATCGGATCAAGCACCCAGGCGAGATTCGTCCGTGTCAGCTGTTCCTTCGTGATGTCCCCGCCTTCTTCCGAACACACGGGGATGGTCGGCGTCTTCTTTTTCAAAACAGACATCACCGCGTGATTCGATGCGAGATCGCCCTTGGTGACGATTTCACGATGCGCTTTAAACGAGGATGAGAGATGGGATGCATTGAAATACGGGAGGGATGCCCGCTCCCCGGCCCGAACCGCCGCTTCCGCAATCGCTAAAAGATGTCGATGGTCTGAAGAAATTTGCTGATGTTTCATGCGGGAAATCATAGCATAACGGAATG
Organism: Candidatus Uhrbacteria bacterium; assembly: GCA_023246415.1. Taxonomy (GTDB): domain Bacteria; phylum Patescibacteriota; class Patescibacteriia; order 2-12-FULL-60-25; family 2-12-FULL-60-25; genus 2-12-FULL-60-25. The sequence goes on along the minus strand of JAHFIK010000030.1, from coordinate 14,748 downwards.
GCACGAGGGCACGGGGTCCCGAGGTCACGATCGCGCCTTCGCGACCCCGTGCCCTCGTGCCCTTACGTCCGCCACAGCCTTGACGATTTTCCCAATGATCCGTATCCTGCAGCAACGCGTGTTTCACGCACATTCCAGAAAGAAAAGGAGTTCGCATGTCGATGCCGTTGCGTCGTGAGCTATTTGGCCATGAATCCTCTCTGTTTGCCGACAATGATGAAGGGTCTCCCGGTTCCGATCGAGA
>JAHFIK010000030.1:9856-14404 GCA_023246415.1 Candidatus Uhrbacteria bacterium | reverse complement strand
TTATTCGTGGTGGCAATCCGGTCCATGCACATGACCGGTTTCCGCTTCTTCCGCATCATCCTCTGGCCAACCCGTAATCCCATTCTTTCGAAGCAAGGCGACCGTCTTCTGATTCCGCATGAGAATGGCAACGTACTCACGATACTCTGGAGAAATGACGCGTTCGCGCGCATCCTTATCATCTGAACGAAGACCGTGAAGAATGCGATCAATCTCCGCATCCAATTCTTCTTCGGAGACCGTAATCTTTTCGCGCTTTGCCACTTCTTTGACGAGCGTGGCCGTGCGGATCCGACGGATCGCTTGCGGAATAAATTCAAGCTTCAATTCGTCTTTCGACTTCTTGAGCGACGCGAGGTAGTCATCGATCTTCATGCCGCGCTCTTCAATGGACGACTCGAGTTCGCGCACCATCTTGCGGATCTCATCGTTCACGAGCAGTTCTGGAACATCGGTAAACGATGAACCGTCCACCAATTTTTCAAGCAGCTCGATCTCCGAAGACTGCTTCGAACGTTCGCGTTCTTCGAGTTCAAGATTGTTCTTGATGATCGCGCGAAGCGCCGCCACGTTTTCCTGTCCGAGCGATTTCGCGAACGCGTCATCGAGTTCCGGGAGTTCGATTGAAAAAATCTGCGTGGCTTTTGCGGTGAAATCAATGTTCTGACCAGCGAGATGCTTTTGGAAGTGTTCCTTTGGAAACTCCAGCGTAAACGTTCGCTCTTCGCCTTCCTTCATCCCGATCAATTTTTCAGCGAATCCAGGAATGTAGTGCTCTTCCGCAAGATAAATGCGGTAACCGTTCGCGACGCCGCCTTCAAGGATGACGTGATCCTTCTTCATTTCAAGATCAATGATGATGAGATCCTCCTTGGTGGCCGGATTTGAGGAGCGCACTTCTTTGCGCTGCATCCGACGCAAATCCATCAGCGCATGTTCCACATCTTCCTCGGAAACCGCACGCGGCTTAAAGGTGACGAGCGGCTTCGAGTAGTCCGCCATCCGTTCAACGCCCGGTGCGAGCGGCGCAGTCACCGTGAATTCAATCGGCTCATTCGGGACGAGCTTTGTCACGTCGATGGACGGTGATCCAATGGTGTCGAGATCATTTTCAAGAATCGCGTGGACATACGTCGCACGAACAATGCGTTCGAGTGCGTTCTCAAGCACCTTCATTTCACCGAACTGTTTCACAGCTTCGGCGTACGGTGCCTTCCCCGGACGAAATCCGGGAACCGGCTTGGACTCCTGAAGCGCCTTCAGGGATTCCTCGATATACGGCTTCGCTTCTTCAGGCGTAATCGAAAACGAAATTTTGACCATTTGGCCTGGAAGGCGCTCAATGTTTGGAGCTTGCATAATGGGACGAAATTACAGGAAAACAGGGTGGCAGTCAATGGCGGGAGAGAGCGATCGCACGCAGAGCACAGAGCACAAGGCACAGGCCAACCTCTGCCTGTGCCTTGTGCTCTGTGCTCTGTGCACTACTACTTCAAATACGACAACGGATTCGTTCTGACCCCATTGATATACACCTCGAAGTGCAGGTGCGATCCGGTCGAGCGGCCCGTGGATCCCATCATCGCGATCGTTTGCCCGCGCTTCACCACATCGCCAACCTTCACGAATATTTTCGAGGAGTGACCATAGCGTGTCATCACGCCGTTTCCCGTGACAACGATCTGAAGTCCGTATCCGCCACTATTCCATCCAGCGGTCGTCACGACGCCGTCGTGCGCGGCATAGAGCGGACTGGAAAAGTCGCCATCGATATCAAGTCCGGTGTGGTGCCAGCTGTAATACTGCGTAATGGAATGACCGCTCGTTGGCCAGAATAATTTTCCAACCGGCGCTTCGGATGTATCTGCGTCCGCAGGCTTTTGTGTAATGATTGGAACCGCTTCATGTCGTCCGCTTTCCGGAGGGTTCTGCGTATACGATCGCGATGGCGGCGTTTGCCGTGATGCAATCGGTGAAGAAATCTCCGGAGGCTCGCCGCCCGGAATCACAATTTCCGTCCCAATCGTCAACGAACGATCCGCATCCAGCCGGTTCGCGCTCGCGATTTGTGTTGCATCGGCGTTGTATTTATTCGCGAGTGAGAGCAACGTATCGCCCTTCTTCACTGTGACGAGGACGCCGGATACCGGAGGAATGCGAAGCGTATCGCCCGGACGAATATACTGTGTGGCCGTGCGTCCATTCGCCCACAGGATCGTTCCAACATCAACGCCAAACTGCTTTGCGATGAGCCCGAGCGAATCCCCATCTTTAACAACATAGTTCACCGTTTCCGTCCGTTCCTTTTGCGGAGCGGTTGATTCATCTGCTGGGCTAGCGATCAGCGTTGGAGCCAATACGCCCGGCATCGACACGGGAATCACTTCCGGCTCCACCGGCGTTCCATAATCAAAGTCGATGTCTGTCGCCGCGAGCGACGCGTCGCCGACGTACCGCGAATCAGCCACCGCCATCCGTCCCACTTCAACCGTTGAATGGTTTGAAGGATCCGCAACGATATCATAGAGGATGCTGGATTCCCCAACTCCCTGGGCGCGCGCCTGACGGGCGACGATATTTGAAACCACGGTCGTCATGGCGATGACCGCAATGACGGCATGAAAAAGATACCGATTCGTAAAAATGAGGACGATCACGTTCCGTGCCGGCGTCGCAAGCCGATCAATCCGAAGACGAATGGCAGTCAACAACCGATACATCGGCAGCAGGATCCCACGGGAAAGAATGAGTCCGATGACTTTTGCGATCGTCGACACCGTCATCGCGATGGCAAAAATGGCATACCGAAGTCCGCGAACGGCCATGAGGCTCATTCGCGGAAATAGCGGTTTCGCTGTCTTTTGTCGTTTAATCGTAGGCGTGTTTGGCGAAGCGCTCTCCAATCGCTTCACATATCCACATCATCCGATAGAGCCAAATCACGTTAACAGCGATCGTCGGACCAGTCAACCGGTGGGGGTTTCTTGGCTAAAATGGGGGATTTGGTGATTGGCTCTTGGCTTTTGGCTATTGGCCACTCAGATCCTGCCTGGCCAAAAGCCATAAGCCATAAGCCATAAGCCATAAGCCAATCGCCCATCCTCACTCCGCTCGTTGCCGATACTGCAACGCCTCTGCGATATGCGGCTGTTCGATCAGTTCCGCATCCGCGAGGTCCGCAATCGTTCGTGAGACTTTGAGGATGCGATAGTAGCCGCGTGCCGAAAGATCGTAATGACGAACCGCGCGCTCCAGCAATCGTGAGGCATCCTCAGAAAGCCGGAGGTGGCGACGAATGACTTCTGAACTCAATTCACTGTTTGAAATAACGCCCGTCACTTCCTTCCGCGCGAGTTGGTGCGCCCGTGCACGGATGACCCGCTCGCGGATGGACGATGAACGTTCCCCTTCCTCAAGAGACATTAATTTTTCTGTCGGCACTTTCGGAACCTCGATGGCGAGATCGATCCGATCAAGCAACGGTCCGGACAATCGTTTTTTATAAGATTGCATCTGCATCGGAGAGCACGTGCATTCGCGATCCGGATCCGTCGCATACCCGCATGGGCATGGATTCATCGCAGCAATGAGATTGAATCGCGCCGGGTACGTGACCGTTTGCTGGACACGCGTCACGGTGACGATACCATCCTCCAAAGGCTGACGGAGATTCTCGAGCACAGGTCGTGAAAATTCCGGAAACTCGTCGAGGAACAAGACACCGCGATGCGCCAAAGAAATCTCCCCGGGTTTTGGAATCGCGCCGCCGCCGACCAATGAAACGCCGGACGCCGTATGATGCGGTGTGCGGAACGGCCGTTCAGACAAAAATCCTTCTTTCGCGTTCAAGAGTCCGGCCACACTCCAGATCCGTGTGACCTCAAGCGCTTCCGACGATTCCATCGGGGGCAGAATCGAGGGATAACATTTTGCGAGCAATGTCTTTCCGCTCCCCGGCGGACCCTGCATCAACACGTTGTGATTCCCAGCAGCAGCAATTTCCAATGCGCGCTTTGCTTGCTCCTGTCCGCGCACGGAGCAGAAATCAAAGAGCGGTGCGGACCGCGTATTCATTTCAATCTTGCGTGTCGGTTCTTCTTTTAAAAACTCCTCGCCCTGGAGATGGAGAATCACATCTAAGAGCGTCTCTGCACCGAGAACGGAAATCCCCGGGATCAGCGCCGCTTCTGCTGCATTTGCTTTTGGCAGAATGAGCTCCCGAATCCCGCGCTCGGCGGCAAGGGCGGCAAGCGAGAGTGCCCCGTTCACCGGACGGATCATGCCATCAAGCGCGAGCTCGCCGGCAAACAGCGTGGTCGCGAATCGCTCTTGATCAATCGCGGTCGCCTGCGCCGCAATCGCGATGGCGATCGGGAGATCATACAACGTTCCAAACTTTCGAAGATCTGCGGGCGCGAGATTCACCACAATCGTCCCGCGCGGAAACGAAATCCCAGAATGCTTCAATGCGCTCTTCACGCGTTCTCGCGCTTCCTGAACCATCGAATCCGGAAGTCCGACGACAAAAAATCGTGTGAGCAGTCCGCG
>JAHFIK010000030.1:5943-9756 GCA_023246415.1 Candidatus Uhrbacteria bacterium | reverse complement strand
CTTTCCCATCTTGCCAACGCGCCCAGTCTCCATTAAGGTGTCGGCTCAGAAAGGACCCGGTTGATGCACATTCATATTCCAGTCCCAGGCAATCCCAAATCCTATCAGGAGTACGTCGAAGATCTTCGCGCAATCAATCATCGCGCCATGCAACTCCTCACCCTTCTCTATCGCAAAGAGCCGAAGACGCTCGTCTATGGGAATCATGTCTTACGACCAGAAGGTGATCCGATCGAATTTGTCGTCACGCTCAGTCTGCCGGCCAACGGCCATCAAATTGCGGCGTACGGATTTCACCGAAGCGGTGTTTGCACCATCCTCGACTTCCAGGAAATCGGCGAAATTCATGTGACGCGACTCATCGAACAGCAAGAACGAACGCTCATGTGGACCGATGCTGTGCAAGAGGTCGCCAGAAAGATTCAGCTCGTCCTCGACTTGTCGATCAAAGCCCCGGAACTGATCCGGCAGCTCATCGAAGAGATCGTGCTCATCGCCCCAGATGCACAGTTGCCGCTTCCCCTGGAGCCCCGTCATGCTCATACGCATCCCCACACCAGATCGGCCCCAATCAATCCTCTCTCTGCATGAAGATCTGACCGCGCTGAATCGCCTCGCGATGCGCGGACTCGGAAACGGAACGCGCCTCATCCAGGCGATCCTTCCGGCGCAAGACAGCGGATTCCTCTTGTTCGTCCACGTCTACCGACTCATCGACGGGCAGAGGCGCCTCGAATGCACGTTCAATCGAAATGGACGATGCGGCGTCTTCACGCATCAATTCGATCTCGATGGCGTCGCATTCCCCACGGTCATCGCGGTGCAACGATCATGGGATGAGACGGTCGGGGAAATCATCACCGCGACGAACGACCTCATCACCGAGGCGTTCGTTCATCTCCAACGCGTCCACGCAGCGACCGAACCGGTCTCCGTCGTCTGGCCGCACTAGCTCAGAGATCGTCCCTCACTAGAGAGACCAACGCCCCGCCGGCTGCTTTACCGGCGGGGTTCCTCTTTAGAGAGAAAGACTGATAGACGGCAATGTAGCCATGAAGCCATTCCGTCATCTGACAGAATGGCTTCATGGCTACATTGTTTCATGGCTATTTTTCGACCACTCGCTTCTTCCCCACCTCCACACCGTAGAGAATCGCTCCGAAGACGATCGTGATATCCGCAACGTTCACCACGCTTCGATTAAAAATAAGAATCCAGTCGTACACGAATCCGAAGAGATATCGGTCAAACAAATTTGAGCAGGCACCACCGATAATCAGCCCAAGCGCGATCACCTCAACGAGTCGACCGCGCGACATGGCGCGTGCCCAGACGGCGATCAGCACCGCCACAATGATCAGCGTCGCGGCGATGATGACCGGAATCGGCACGGGCACATTCGCCACAATGCCATGATTCTCATGAACGATCGTATCCAAAATCCCGGTCTGCAACCGCGTCCCGGCCGTCACGGCCATCTTGCGAGCAATCAGCTTCGTTCCCCGATCAAGCAAAAACGCCACCACGGGCACCAGGCTGGTGATGACGATTTTTAATCTGGGACTCATCATAAATGAAAAAGTGCGTAGGTACGTAGGTGCGTAGGTACGTAGGTCGGATCCGACTTACGCACGTACGCACCTACGCACTTACGCACCTAAACTCAAACTTCTTGCGTCAACGCTTTCTTACACGCGATACACGAGGAACTTGCCGGGCGCGCTTCGAGTCGCTTCTCATCAATTTCTTTTCCGCAGTACTTGCACTTCCCGTACGAACCTTTGGCGATGGCGGAAAGGGCCGACTTCGTATCACGAAGCTCATTCTCCAACCGCGTCTTTAAGGAGAGGTCATCGCTGTACTCTGAAACTTCGAGGGCATTGTCATCATCTGAATTGCTGCCGGATTCTGGATAGGTCACTTCATAGCGGTCCTTGAGCGCCGGATCCTTGGTGCCAATATCCGTCAAATCACGCTCTAATCGAGCCTGCTCATCTTCGAGCCGCTTCTTCATGTCTTCAATAAATGTTTTGGTGAAGGCCATACGTTTGGTCATGCCTGCCATAGATCGCAGAATGACGTGTGGACAGTCTAACGGGGTTCGGGGAATTGGGCAAGCAAGGGCTCAAGTCCGTAGGTGCGTAGGTGCGTACGTCCCTAGGTTCGGATCCGACCTACGGACGTACGCACCTACGCACTTACGGACCTACTCTCTTAAAGACGCCCCGGTCCGGTGAGGGATCGGGGCGTCGCGTTGAACGCGAGAGCAATTGAACATGGAGACGCACGGTCAGGTCGCGCACGGATCGTACGTTCCAAATTGAGGTTCATCGATTTTGAATTTCAGCAGAGAGATCCGAATGCCCTTTGAGGCGAGCCGTGGATTCACATACGCCGTCACGAGCTGTTCGAATCCTTTCACCTGCGCCTGATCAAGCGGATTATAGAATCGCGCAAGGTCACGCGAAGAGGCGTTGTTTAGCTCGTACAGCTGATACCGAACGGCGTTTGTGATCAGCTGTTCGTTTTCATCGGAATCATGATCGAGTCCATACGTATTGACGTATCGTGCCGAATCCGAAATCCGCGCAACCACGCAATAGGTGATCGGACGTGCCTTCGGATTATCCGTAATCGGGGTCACGTGAGATGCGATGGTATTCGAGCTCGGCGCGCTGATATTTGCGCAGGATCGACCCATCCAGGAGATACAGACCATCCCGTGTGCTGCTTGCGCCGACGCAATCCGACCATTCCGCATCACCGTGTGCGAGATGAGCGAATACCATCCGCTATACACACAGACGACAACGAAAATACCCATTCCAATCCCGAGAACGGCCGAGGCGAGCATGGCCCACCCGGATTTTCGAGAGTGCGCCGCCCAGACACGTTTCCAATCCGCTTGCGACATCCCTTCGGTTCGCTTTGGCTCCTTCGGCCAAATGACCGGTTCTAGCCTGAAGTGCTGAACGAACTCACGAATCATCACGACGGTCGTTCCGGTGCATACGATCAGAATGACGAGAAACCAAAAAAAATTCAAAATCATTCGATTTTCTCCCTCTACTATTCATCTTCGACTGGGAAGTTGCTCGCTCGGTTGTACGCCCGAGATCGTGCCCTGTCAAAAAATAGAATTTGGAATTTGGAATTTGGGTTCGGATCCGGATTCCGGACCTAAATTCCAAATTCTAAATTCTAAATTCCATTTTTTAAGCAAATTTAAAGGGCCTCTGATCGCCCTCATTTTGAAATGTATGGCGCGAGGCCCTTAGGCTTAGCGTAGGATCGGCTGATTGCGAGTATTGCGGAGCGGAATGGTTCATCGCTCAACGCGTGCGCGTTCGGCTGATATGTTGTGCCAAGTCTTTGTACAGAAGGTACTGCTGTTTTAACCTATTTCCGGCAGTTGCCCGTTAGATTTCTTTTCTGTTGATTGGTATCGGGATGCCCAGGGAACTTTTAGGGTTTTGTTTTTTGGTTTCTTTTGCCCCAATCAGGGACAAGAAATAAGTTAAAGCATGGATTGAGATTCCAATGAACAGGTTGGATTCTCATCCCTCTGCAGTTTGTAAAGTGCCTTTAGCAACGGCTCGTTTTTATTTCGTCCACCAGATGGTGTGACGGAATGAGCACGTGTTCCGTGCAAAACGCTGTTGCCTTCGCTAGAGCTCCGTTCGAGCAGCTAGCTCTTAATGTCCATGTGTATATTATATGGGAAAACTGCGAATGAAGCAATTCTCCTAAGTTAAGAGCAAAAACGTATCTAAATTGACTTGATATTCACAGTTATCAACAGGCTGTGGATAA
>JAHFIK010000030.1:3156-5843 GCA_023246415.1 Candidatus Uhrbacteria bacterium | reverse complement strand
ATACAAACCAGCGCCTTCCCACCCTCCTCTGTCATTGTCACCGAGGTCATGGCTGAAGAGATGGATTCAGGGACCCCAACCTGCTTCAGGGTATTAAAGAGAACCGGCCCGTCCAATCGAAGGATCAGGTTCCCCGGACAATCCGTGTGTCCTCCCTCCCTGCCAAGGGAGGGCTGGGGAGGGTCCCCGGCCGTACTCGATGCATCACCGACCGTAAACACCGTATTCCCGCCCTCCGTAGACGTTGCCGGGACAAGTTCCTGGGCGACCGTTCCATCTCCAAGCGGGAGGTCTCGGACCGTATTCATCCCAAAGGCATTTTTCGCAAGGGCGGCGTCATTTCCCGTGAGCGGAGCGCTAAACGTGGCACCGACGGTCAGCGGCTCATTTGAAAACGAAGCGCGCTGAAGCGGTGTCTGAACCGTACGAATATCAATCCCTTGCGACAAGATCGCGGATTTCACCATCAAACTCCCATTTTGATCTCCACCGAGAACCACCACAAATGGCGAAGACGGATCAACGCTCTTCGGCTCCCCGTTCGATGAAAGATCCAGTTCCCCGCGTCCGTTCACCCACCGCCCGTGAATCGTTCCGTCTGGGGATGTCGACGACACGATCCCATCCCCGGCAAAGACACGTAGTTCATTCGTTCCAATGAGCCAGGTTGCCTGCGCATGATTCAAACCAGATGCTAACTTGAACATCGGGACGATTCCCACGCGCTCCACGGAGGTGCTTGAGGCATCCACGAGCAACGTCCGGAATGATTCATGCATCACTGATGAAACATCTCCGGTTTGTGTGGATCCGAAGATGAATGCGTATGGATATGGATGGTTCTGTTGATCCAATGCAATTCCAAGAAATGCCGGCGTCGATTTCTTTGAGCGAATCGCGGCGCGCCATGAGGGTGGAAGATCAGAGATCACATCCGTGCCAAGCGACTGACTCATCTTCGATGGAATGACGGCAATCGTGATCAAGCGATGCGCAGGAAGCGAAATGGATCGCAACATGAAAAATCCGATCAGCGTCACAAGCACTCCGACGCCCGCGATCACGGCAAGCGCGATGTAGACATATCGAAAACGCGATTCCGGCGCTTTGCCATACGCGAGAATCGCGCTCCCCTGCGGAGAGGCATCGACAATGACAGACTCCATGCGAGTAGGTAAGTATGTAAGTAGGTGAGTATGTCGGATCGGCCTACTCGCCTACTCGCATACTCACCTACTCACCTCATCTGATTAGCGTCGTGGTCCGCGTCCGCCGCCGCGATTGAAGCCTCCGCCTCCGCCCGCTGGGCGTGGCGCGCGTCGTTCAATCGGTTCGCCGTTGTCGACGTAATCCGGTCGAGCGCGCTTCATCGAGAGGTTGATACGACCCATTGAATCGATTTCAATCACTTTCACTTTTACTTTGTCGCCAACTTTCACGACATCCTGAACCGTTGCAACGCGTTCCGGTGCGAGTTCGCTGATGTGCACGAGACCTTCCTGCTTTGGAAGGACTTCGACGAATGCGCCGAAGTCCATGAGGCGCGTGACCGTTCCTTCAAACATCTCGCCCGCTTTGACTTCGCGCGTGAGATTGTGAATCCAGTCCACGGCTTTTCGCATCCCTTCCGCGTTCACGGACGTCACCATGACGAGACCGCTGTCTTCGATATCAATCTGCACGCCCGTTTCAGCAATGATCTCATTGATCATCTTTCCGCCTGGACCGATGACATCGCGGATCTTGTCTGGGTTGATCATGAAGCTCTCAATGCGCGGCGCGTATGGCGAGAGATCAGCGCGTGGCGCGGAGATGACCGCGGCCATGTTATCGAGCACGGTGTTCAACGCTTCGCGAACCTGCGTGAGCGTCTTCTTCACCATTTCTCCGGTGAGACCAGACGTCTTCGTATCCATCTGAATCGCCGTGATGCCGTTGCGCGTTCCGGTGATCTTGAAGTCCATCCCGCCTTTGCCATCTTCCGTGTCCTGCAAGTCCGTGATGATGTTGTACTTCATCGTGGATTCATCGAGCGCAATGCCCATGGCGATACCGCCGACGGGTGACTTGATCGGAACACCTGCATCCATGAGTGAAAGCGTGCTTCCGCACGTCGACGCCATGGAGCTTGAACCGTTTGATCCCAACACTTCAGAGACCACGCGAATGGTGTATGGGAAATCTTCTTTCGTTGGCAACACGCCGATGAGTGCGCGTTCGGCGAGTGCGCCGTGTCCGATTTCTCGGCGGCCTGGACCGCGATTCGATTTTGCTTCACCAACCGAGTATCCCGGGAAGTTATAGTGATGGAAGTAGCGACGCTTTTCCTGATACTCCATGGTATCGATCGTCTGCTCCATACCTGGGCTGCCGAGCGTGACCGCGGAAAGGACCTGTGTTTCACCGCGATTAAACAATCCGCTTCCGTGCGTCCGCGGGAGGAGCGCGACCGCTGAGCTCAACGGACGAATCTCATTCAACTTGCGACCGTCAATGCGGCGTCCGTCTTCGATGATGGCGCGCGTGACCTGTGCGTTGATAAATTCTTTGATCGATTCTTCCGCCTGCTTGATTTCATCCTTTGAAGCACCTTCAGCGAGCAGCGCCTGCGAGAGATGCGCTTTGAATGCCGCGTATGCGCCTTTGCGATCTGCCTTTGTGATGAGCGGACGGCTCCAGAGAATCTC
>JAHFIK010000030.1:0-3056 GCA_023246415.1 Candidatus Uhrbacteria bacterium | reverse complement strand
TCGCCATAGCGCACCGTGCAGGAAGCGTTCGCTTGCTGAGCAAGCAGGCCAACGCCGATCGTCAGCGTGCGTCCGCCTAATTCAATGGAATACTCTCGTTGAGCGTCCATACAGAGGAGAAAACTCCTCTACAGACGTAATCCGCGCATGGCAGATCAGTGTCTGGAGGGGAGCTCTCGATATTAATTGTGAATGATAAAGCTACTTTAGAGGAAAATGGGAGGGTTGTCTATGCGGAAAGAGAGAAAAGAATATCTAGTCAACTTGACAAACTGGTCAAAATATGCTATAAAACGAGTAGGCAATATTGCCGCGTTTTTAGCCAAATTGACCAGAAATGGTCAGAAAGTGAAGAAAAAATAGTGAAAAGCTCAGAACGTACCTCGGGTATCCCGATCCTTGTCAGCGATCCGCAGACCCCCAAGTTACCCATGCACTGCGAGTGCCCGGATCCAAAGATGTCAGGGACACAAACCTGCACCTCTTATGGTTCTGGATACGGAGCATGTGTTCCGATGGCACTTGTCGGAACTGGCGGCTCCAGCAGTATCGGCGGATCACTCTCGCGCAAAGACTAGGACTCGCCGTCTCTCACAAACGCCCCATCCCACGTTTCACTCGATTCACTTCGAGGTAGAACGTTGGATGGGGTTCGTGCTTTTTATAGACTTTCCTTAAATGATGTCGCCATCAGCATTATCAATTTTCATACCAAGCTCTAATTCTATTCGCCTATCAATCGCAGATATATGTTCCTTCATCTTTTTACTAATCGTGAACAGATGAATCTTTTTAGCTTGCATGGTTTTATCTTCATCTTGAATCAACGCATTAAACGAATCCGATACAGTTTTTGGGAAAATATGATCAAAATCAGTAATGAGGTTTAGAGGATAATTATTTTCTTCTACAGCCTTAGTAAGCTGCTCTGTGGCAGAACTGAATTGTTCGTATAATTGATTTCGATTATTTTTTAAATGTTCTATTCGTCTTTCACGACTCCATTTTCGATATTCGAAAATAATAGTAATAGTTGGCGTTATGCTTGCAATAAACCCGCCAATTACTACTCCCCAAAGCGTTTCGGACATAAAATATACTTTAAATCTGATTTAAATCGAGTCAAAACCTCGTTTGTTTTACTTTACCACAAATCTCTTTTTTCAAAAGAAGTTTTCAATAGAAATACTAACACAAACGAACAGAACGCCAGTTGATCGAAAGCACAGGTCCCTCGCTTCGCTCGGGATGACGGAGCGTATCTTATCGAGCGCGCCTTCGGCGCGAAGCGCCGCCCGTATAAACAGCGTCACGTCATCCCGAGCGAAGCGAGGGACCTTTTATTCTGGTTGAATTAAGATCGGCATCGGATCTTCATTTATGAAATACAATTTCAGCCCCACTTCAACTCGTATGAAGTGGGGCCAAAACGTTAAGTAAGGATCGAGGCACAAGGGAACTACGGACGACAGAACGCGTAGCCGATGCTCGTATACAGTTGCCGAGGCGTCGGATGCGAGCAGATGAGATTCCCTTTGCGTATCCCGAAAATCTCACCTTGAATAGGCTCGTGCATCACGAGGATGTGCGAGAACCCAATCTCTTCAAGATCTTCGTCCGTGAACTTACACCGAAGAAGAAAGAGAAGATCCGGATTCGGATCGACCAACCCGAGACGGTAGGCCTGTGCACGCATGTTTGACTCATCGCGTTCGCCTTTGAATCCAAGCATTCCGGGCCTCAGGATTTCGATACCCAGCTTCTCAATCCGTTCGGACGTCGGGATGGCGCCAGTGCGATTTTCGGTGGGCCAACTCTCATATCTGACGTCATGCAATCGAAGATACTCGTGCCACTGTTCGTTGTTCATCCCGTTTGTCACAACGCTGGTCGTGATAACGCCATCGTCGTACTCCTCCCAACCACGAACGTGCTCGCGGATCTCATACTTGCCGGAATTGATCAGCCTGACTGCCTCGTTCGGATCTTGCGTTCCGATCTGATGCATCGCTGTCTTCACCAGCGCATTGAGTCTTCCTGGGGTAACGTTTGCAATCGCGAATTCTGGTTTTTCCATGGCGTATTCCTTGTACTGATTTGCACAATTTTTTCCTCTTATCCGAGGAGGAACTATGTCCGTTGATGGTCATAGCGAACACGCCTCAATGACTTAAGGCCTTTTCGCTATAACCATCCAATGTTGGTTGTAAATGAACGAATAAAGATACCACAAAAAACGAGATATGTCAAGCGTAATTGCCATTCTAGGCAGCATTATTATTTCGCTTATTTTAAATAAAGTATTCATCGATCAACCCCTAAAACAATAGAAATCATCTCTTCCCGAGATCCCTCACCGACTTCCAGTCGCAATCGCGATACAACGGTTCGGGATGACATCGGGCGAGGGTTTTGATCAGTTTCAAGAGCCATTTTAAAAAGCCCATTTTCCATTTTCTTTTTTCCATTTTCCAACCCACCAACCAAAAAGGCCGGCAATAACGCCGACCTTTTTTATTCTTCAAACTCACTCTTACACCGTCACCTTCACTTTTCGTCCTTTCCCTTTCTGTGAATCATCCGCATCTCCGCCGAGGTCGAAGATTTCATCTTCAGAGGCTTCTTCCGGGGCGCGCTTGGCGCGATTGCCTCCTTTGGATCCTAAGAGCAATTCATCCGCATGCTGAGAAATATCGAAATAGATGTCGCATGCTTCGCGAAGAATCTTTGATGTGGATTCACTGAAGGCCGCGACTTCAACCTGAACGCCCGTGTTCTGGAGGAACTGGACGAGCGGGACAAAGTCACCGTCGCCGGTGATGAGGACGACAACGTCGACGCGTGAAGAGAACTTCATGGCATCCACGGCGATTCCAACATCCCAATCGGCTTTGCGTTCTCCGCTGGCGAATTCGATGAGCTCTTTGGACTTCACTTCAATCCCTGAGGCCGCGAGGGCATCGAAAAATCCGCGCTCTTCACCAGTCTTCGACGTCGCAACATACGCGATGGCGCGCACGAGCGGGCGTCCTTCGACGACGGCTTCAACGAGCTTG
>JAHFIK010000029.1 GCA_023246415.1 Candidatus Uhrbacteria bacterium | reverse complement strand
ACCGCAGCGTCATCAACCTCTAATTCACCCCCGGGCATCTGGACGGGGATTTCGTGCGACGCGCTCGATGGAAACTCAGTCATGGGAGGACTCGTCGATGTTCGAGACGGAAGCGGGTGTTGATCTTCCGGCATAGTTATTCAGGGGCGTGGTTGCGTGGGACGTAGTTGCGTCGGTCCGGCCGGTCGATCCGTCACTACGCCTGGGACAGGCTCTGCGACGGACGACGCCACGCATTTCAACGCGTTGATAATTTCTTTTGTAATTTCTTAATCTTCGCAGACTCGGCACGCGTGACGATCGTTTCAACGATCTTCGCGTGCGTCTTCCGAAGTTCCAGAATTTCCCCCGTAGCCGAGCGCTCAATCTCGCGAATCCGCTTGAGCCGGGACGCATTCGAATGCGAAGAACCTCTCTCCATGGCTCGCATTGTACTCGCCCCGCTCCAAGAGAGCGAGATGCTGATCAGGAGTTGACTTCTGTCATGAATAGCGATAATTTCGCCTATCGGAATCTGAGAAGTCGGAACGAAATGGCTTCATGGCTCCACGGCTGATTCTTGAATGCGCCAGGAATGAGCAATAAACCAATGGAGCAATGAAGCCATCCTTCAACACCTAAGGAGCCCACGGTGACCTACGATTCCAGACCGCCAAACAGCACCATTCGACCCCCGCCCATTTCTGTTCGACGCCGATCGAGTCCGCCACCAGGACCATTCAACGGATTTGGAGGATGTCTCGCGATTATCCTCTGGTCCTTCCTCATTCTCTTCCTGTGCGTCGAATGTGCCCGGTCCTGTGTAAAAGAACTCGATCTCGATCTTTCACACTTTCAACAAACACCGGAACGTCCCATTCCCCTCTGCTGAACGGAACATCATGGAACCACAACAGCTGCAACAAGCTTCAGAACGACGACCGTTCTGGAAACGACTCACGCTCGTGGACATTCTCACGATCGTCATTCCAATACTCGGTCTACTCTATCTTGCACTGAGCGGATCCTGACACCTCTGCTGTCTCTTCGGACAGCCTCTCATCGAGAACCCTCGCGACTTCTGCGGGGGTTTCTTCGTTGCGTCGTTGCGTCGGTTGTTCGGCCGGACCGACGTAACCACGCAACCGTGCAACAAACCCAGTTGCACTTTTCCCCATTCTTTGGCTAACTCTCTCTGAGGAGGTTCATTGGGCATCATCATCCAAACCGAATCTGACCTTCAACGGCTCCTTTCATTGAATCGCGCCTATGCGAACGGAAAGAATCATCGCGTTGATCATTTATACGCGACCGCCGCGCAATCCCGGTTTCCCACTGAAAACATCTATGGGATCTACCTGGCACGCCCGACCCATGTCTGGATGGCCGTCTGGATGGCGATCACAGATCGCGTGAAGATTAAAAAACGGCGTCTGCGGTACATCACGCCGCGCGCCCCTGATCATATCGGCGCCCTGTGCGTCGGTGGTGTCACGACATTCGTAGATCCCCGCGACTGGCTCTGTACTGAAGCATACCTCTATCTGTTCGGCCCTGCGCGTCTTCCAAGCGAACAGCGTGATCACCAAGATCAGACAGAAACAACGTTGCTCGCCACACTCGCATCACGCGGATACCGTTGGCAGGACATTGAGCGCAATAGATCCATCCGCCGCGCCCTCGTTCCCCCGCCGGGAGAACCCGCACAGATCATCGGCATTGATCGTTGGCAGGTCGTTGTCGTGAATACGCCGACCATCGTTCCGACGATTGAAATCGTCCTCACGACATCAGTGATTGATGCGCTCGCAAAACGCATCATCCCGCAACGAGAAATCGTTGGGCGCGATTACCTTGTCTAAACTCGAATCACTTTGAAACCCTTCGATGACGTCGCGAGGGTTTCTTCATTTACAAAGAAACTGGCGTGTACTTGTGCAAGGGATCGTATTCCGGAGGGATGCCTTGTTGAGTATCCGGAGGCTGATCCGTCGCAAATTTCAGCATACTCACTTCTTCTTCCAAGCCACTGAATGTTCCGGTTGCCTGCATATCAATCTCTTGATGGAGTCCCCATGTCGCTCTGAAATTCTGAGACGCTTCCTCGGAAGCAGGCTGGCGCTCCTGATTCGGTGTAATCCAACTACTGTCTGCTAGCCCATGCCCTCCCGTTCCATTGATGAAACAATAATTTTCTGCATCACAGACCCTGACATCTATTTGATGCGATGCAACGCCCGGATATATTTTTACAGCCTCCGGGGGCGTCTCCGCTCCACGAATAACCTCAAATTTAATGGTGTATCCTTTGAGGGTATAGGTCCCGCGTAGAACACCTTTCTTTGCATCCTTTTCAACAAAGGCGAATGTCCCCTTCGTTGAGTCTGGCGGCTTGTGAGACACCGGTTCATCTCCTTTTCCTGCACAACCGAAACCCAAAATAACCATTGCGATCATGCATGTCGCAATAAACGAAAATCGTTTCATAATTACCTTACTTTGGTCATCTCTTTTCTCTATTGTCTGAGATCTCTACTCCGTCACACACTTCACCGAAGTTCTTCCGAAAAAAAGGACTTCAATCGTTCATAATCAGAGCGAACGTCTTCCTGAATCTCTGGAAAAAAGATCTTTGCTTGAAAATCGCGTTCGATTTTCGGGAGCGCCCACTGTTTGATCTGTTCAATGGTTTTTCCGCTCGCACGCATGGCCTGGACCGCATGTTCATAAAAATCTGACTGGAGATGTGCGAGCGCATCTGCTGTGGCCATCACTTTTCCCTCCAAGGACGTCGGAACATTCCCATTGTGACAGCCGTGCCACTTCATCGCATCGTCGACGATCACTGTCATTTCCTCTTCTGAAAACCCCGCATCATGAAGAAGTGACCTCGCGATCCTAAAAGATTCTTCTTCGTGCCTTGGCTCATTTCGGCCCATCACCGCGTCCGCAATATCATGAAGCAAGCCCGCCGCCATGGCCAATTCTTTTTTTGCACCAAAACGATCCGCAATTTTTCCCGCTTGATCTTCAACGAGAAAGAGATGATGCGCGTACAGCCAATCCGCCCACTCCGCACGACCTTCGTGCTTCGCCTGATAGAGCGCGCTCACACCCTGTTGTAACTGTTCGATTCGAGACATACATGAAACGCAATAATCTATTAAAATCGCAAAATAACCCTAGACCCTGAGTGAGCCGCGGAATCCCCGACCGGCATAGTAGGACTCCGCCCCGTTGTGATACACAAAAACTCTACCAAAACGAAAATCCGCAAAAATGGCACCGCCGAGTTTTCTGATCTCAGATGGCGTCTTCAGCCAACTTGAAGTCTTCGCATCAAACGATCCAAGCGTTTGCAGAGTCCGATATTCCTCTTCTGTTAACAGCTCAATTCCCATCGCCGTCGCCAAACCGATCGCGCTGTTTTTTGGCTTATGTTCTTTTCTCGATTCCAATGCCTCACGGTCGTAACACAAACTTCTGCGGTCAGTCGGGCTTTCCGCCGAACAATCAACGAAGAGATATTCGCCTGTCTTTTTGTCCTGACCCACAACATCCGGTTCACCGCCTGTTTCTTCCATGGCATGGAGTGATTGCAGCTTTTCGGGATGTGCATTCAACCGCGCCTGAACATTCGCCCACTCAAGCCCGTTGTGACGATTCTTATTTTTCTCAAACCGCGTCTTCAGCACCGTAAGGAGCTGTTCACGCTGGTCCGCGGAAAACGCCTTTTTGTCGCGATGGCTGTTCTTCATATGAGTAATCCTACTTCTCCTTAAGAGATCCGTGAAGTGACAGCCGGTCCATCAGCCTTCGAAGATAAAGCAGATGAGAGGTCTTCACTCATCCAGAAACGCAAAACCCCTCATTGTGCTCGAACCTGATTGACGAAAACCGTTAAAACCCGTACGCTCCCGTGCGTTAGAATCGACCAACACCTGGAGAGGTGGCAGAGTGGTCGAATGCGCCTGACTCGAAATCAGGTGTCCCTGTAAAGGGACCGTGGGTTCGAATCCCACCCTCTCCGCCATACAAAAATCCCGTGAAAGCGGGATTTTTGTTATTCCATCGTCAATCCGTTTGAGCACTTCGCGGAGGTATCTCGTTATGCTAGGGTTGAATGAGATTTTTTTAATACAAATCACTTCTCATCATATGACCGAAGAAATAAAGACGTGTGGATTAGATAGAAAAAAGAACGGATGTCCGTGCGGGTCACGGAATGCCTGTGGCACCGGAGGCGGAGCTGTCTACGGACTTGGAATCATTGGCGCGGCCATATACTTTATCCAACATGCCGGAAGCTTCATGGCTGGCCTCATCGGCGTTTTGAAGGCGCTCGTCTGGCCAGCCGTTGTAATCTACAAGCTCCTTGAGCTCTTAAAGATGTAGCTATGGCGATGAAACGAATTCAGGGACTTGTCATCCGTTTGCTCAAAAGCATCTCTGTTTTCGTTATCGTTGGACCGCTATTCGTGTCGTGTATCGCCCCACCTGCGCTCGCCTCGACAACAACCGAAACCGCATCCGTCCCTCGCTATGACCACATCGTGCTCGTCATGCTGGAGAATCGATCCTACAACCAAGTCGTCGGATCGAAGTCCATGCCGTATCTGAATTCGCTTATCAAACAAGGTGCGCTCGCAACAAACTATTACGCGAACGTCCATCCCTCCATTGGAAACTATTTCATGCTCACGACGGGAAAAGTCGTCACACGAAATGATACCTACACCGGCACATCGACCGCCGACAACATCGCACGAGAACTCACCGCGCTGGGAAAGAGCTGGAAATCGTATGACGAGGGACTTCCCTATGTTGGGTATCTCGGCGGGAATTCACATCGCTATCTCAAACGTCACAATCCCTTTGCGTACTTCAGTGACGTGAGATCACATACGACCGAAGCGGCAAAGATGGTTCCATTCACGCAGTTCGCGAGCGATCTTGTTGCGAACGCACTCCCCGACTTCTCCCTCATCGTCCCCGATGCCTGCAACGACGCGCATGACTGCGGCACCCTCGTTGCGGACGCCTGGCTGAAAAAGAATCTCGCTCCGCTCCTCAAGAATAGCGACTTCATGAAGAGCGGACTGCTCGTCATCACGTTTGATGAAGGGAAGATGAGCGATAAGGCGCATGGTGGCGGACATGATCCGGTCATTATGGTTGGGACCGACGTGAAGGCGGGATACAAATCAACCACGTTTTATCAGCATCAAAATCTATTCAAGACATTCATCCAAGGACTGGGGATCACGCGATCATTCGGTGCCCCGAGTTCAACATCTGCGATGTCGGATGTCTTTCGTTTTTGACCCTCCCCGCGTATTCCTGTATATTCGGAAGGAATGAAGCTCCCCTTCAAGAACCTGGCCTCCGGGCTCGTCATCGCGACACTTCTCCTTGTGTCGGTCGTTAGCGTGTGCAAGCAATCGCTCATGACCTGCGGGATGAGCTGTTCCTCTGAAATGACGACCGCGATCCATTTCAGCGATGGGATGGATGGATGTGATCACGGGATATCGGCTTGTGGATCGCTCACACAGGACCACATGTCCACGTTCGCGTTCCTGTATCCATCAATGAACACCGATGCGACCTCCTCCTTCCTCGCGATCATCAGCCTCACACTCCTCGCGACCTGGGTCTTCGCAAACACAACGGATCGCGCTGATCACGCACGTATTCGGACAAAACTCCGATATCTTCAAAGACGCTTGCTTCAGGCTGTTTCACCAAACTTTCTCGTCCTCGCCTTCAGCGAAGGGATTTTGAATTCGAAAATTTTCGCATAGTCGCTGGCGATTGGTTTCGCGTGGGATTCTTCTCACCGCCGATCGCTATTTTGTTTCTCGCACCATCTTTCTTTGTTCACTTTCCCGAGGAGTCACCGACGAGGGATCCCTTGGAAGAGTCAAAACAAACGAAAGGGATCCTTCGTCGCGGACTCCTCAGGAAAGGAATAGGGAGTACAACTCAGACGAAGTCGACAATCAGACGATATTACTCTTTCAACCTTCTATGGATCACTCCCCTCTCTCACATTGCTATCAATTCAATGTCGATGCACTGAACAGCGCGGATCGTGCGGAACAGATTCGGCGTCTGCTTCGACATCAATTCGAGCACATCAATGGATCACAAACGGTCGATGCCAATCCGGAACGCCGAACGCTCTGCATCTTGAGCTCAGAACCACTCGATTGCACCACCATTAAAACAACCCTTGCCGCCGAAGGATTCCACCTGCGCGATCAAGCAGCGTCACCCGACTCCGCATCCTCAGCGAATGCGCCATCATCCGTCATGAACGTGCATATCGACGGGATGACGTGTCACAGCTGCGAGCTCATTGTTGAACGATGCTGGAAAAAACTGGACGGGATCGATTCCGTCGACGTCCACGCTTCAAATGGAACGGCAAAAATTACGGCTCGCGGAACCGTGCCGACCATCGCCCAGCTTCAAACCGCACTTGGCGAAGGGAAATACATCGTGAGCGCACGTGGAACCGGTCAAAAAACCACACGACCATCTATCGCCCAGCTCATTGGGTTATTCGCTCTCGTGCTCATTCTTGGGAAAATCCTCACGAGCCTCGGGCTCTTCAAGACAAGCATTGCGATTGGATCAACCGTGAGTCTTGGAGCGATTTTCGTGATCGGACTCGTGGCCGCGAGCTCTTCCTGCATCGCGGTTTCCGGCGGACTCCTTCTCTCCACGGCCGCGCGATTCAATGAACGATATGGCTCATCGGGTCCGATGGGACGCATGCGCCCTGTCGCGCTGTTCATCATCGGACGTATTGCTGGATACGCTCTCTTAGGAGGACTGCTTGGCCTCATCGGCAAAGCACTCACCCCTTCTCCGCTCGTCACCGCAGGGATCGCAATTCTCGCCGCTATCTACATGATCATCATGGGGCTTGAGATGTTGCAAATCGCTCCGGCATGGCTCAAGGCGCTTATTCCAAGCATGCCAAAAGCGATTTCACATCGAGTCATGGATGCCGAAGGAAAAGAACATCCGCTGATGCCTCTCATCTTAGGCAGTGCGACGTTCTTCCTCCCCTGCGGATTCACACAAGCACTCCAGCTCTACGCCCTCACCACCGGAAGCTTTATCACGGGCGCGCTTTCGCTTGGCGTCTTCGCTCTTGGCACCGCACCCGCACTCACGGCCCTTGGCTGGGCGTCCAGTTCACTGAAAGGAAAAGCCGGACGATTCTTCTTCAAATTCTCCGGCGCACTCGTGATCGTCCTCGGCCTCTGGAATATTCAGAACGGTCTCGCGATTGCTGGGTACCCAATCTCCCTCCCGACCTTCAACGCGAACGCCGCAACAACCATCACCGCAACCGCGAACAACGGATCTGACACGGCTCCGACCAACGGCGAACCTCAAGTCGTAAAGATGACGGTGACCGCCAGTGGCTATCACCCCAATCATTTCACGATCAAAGCGGGCACACCCGTCCGCTGGGAAATCGATGCGACGAATGGCGGCGGCTGTGCGAGCGTTCTTGTTTCTCGTCAGCTCGGCATCCAGAAATTGTTAGCGACCGACGCATCAAATGTTATTGAATTCACTCCAAAAACCGCAGGTGAAATTCCGTTCAGCTGTTCCATGGGCATGTATCGGGGAAGCTTTACGGTGGAACCCGCGACGTAGAAAAGGAGCATCTCACGAAGAACGACGAAAACACTCTTTCTTATTCATTTTCCCGAGGAGTCATCGACGAGGGACCCCTTGGAAAGGATATCCGAAAGAGAAGTTGCAACTTCTTCATCCAAATCTCGCTTCCAAGGGATCCCTCGTCGCAGACTCCTCGGGAAAATGGAAGGGAGCACGATCGTAAAGAGATGTTTCTAAAACGAAAAAAGTTAGTCTCACTCTATCATCGCTATGACCACCACATTGAATATCAAGGGAATGCATTGTTCCTCCTGCAAAACGCTCATTGAAGACGTGTGCCACGACATCCCGGGCGTCACCGCGTGTCTGGTTGATCTCGCAACCGGCCGCGCACGGATCGAGCATGATGAAACGGTTGATACCGAGCGCCTCCAAGAAGAAATCGCCGCACTCGGGGAATACTCCGCAACGCCGGTATGAATCCGGCCCCCGTCTCTGCTCCGGAAATCGCCGAGCAGGATCCCGATCATCGGGAATCACCAACAACGAAGCGGACTCACCTCACGCTGTACGGGATGCACTGTGCAAGCTGCGCGAATCTGATTGAACGAAAGATTAAAAAGCTCCCCGGTGTCACACACGTCACCGTAA
This sequence comes from Candidatus Uhrbacteria bacterium, assembly GCA_023246415.1. Classification (GTDB taxonomy): domain Bacteria; phylum Patescibacteriota; class Patescibacteriia; order 2-12-FULL-60-25; family 2-12-FULL-60-25; genus 2-12-FULL-60-25. The sequence continues at coordinate 8,064 of JAHFIK010000029.1, read as the reverse complement.
ACTACGGCGCAGAAAAAGCGCGCGTCGATTTTGACGAACAGCGCGTCAATGAACAACAGATCATCACAGCCGTCCATGATGCGGGATATCGCGCAGAGATCGAAGTCCGAAGTGACCCGGACGCTGACCGCAAAAAACGGACGGAAGAAATCGCCTCCTACAAAAAGAAGTTCCTGACGGGCGTTGCGTTCAGTATCCCGCTGTTCCTGTTCATGCTGTTCGACTTCATTCCCGGCCTCCCGCTGAGAGATCAGATCATGCCGGTCATGGGTCTCCTGTCACTTCTCCTCGCCCTCCCCGTTCAGTTCATCCTCGGCCTCGGCTTCTACCAAGGTGCGTGGGCGAGCTTGAAGATGAAAACGTTCAATATGGATAGCTTGATTGCCATCGGTACAAGCACGGCGATCATCTACAGCATCTTCGAGTTCATTCGATACGTGGTTCAACATGGATCCGTCCTTGCGCCAATGGGCACGAAGATTCCAGATCTCTACTTCGAAGTCAGCGTCTTCCTCATTACCTTCGTCCTCATGGGCAAATGGCTGGAGGCGAATGCAAAAGGCAAAACGAGCGATGCCATCAAAAAACTCATGGGCCTTCAGGCGAAAACGGCCCGCATCAAACGCGGTGACGAGCTCATCGACCTCCCCGTTGACCAGGTCGCCCATGGCGATACGATCGTGGTTCGACCTGGCGAAAAAATCCCGGTCGACGGCGTTATCACAGCCGGAAGTTCATCGGTCGACGAATCAATGCTGACTGGAGAAAGTATCCCCGTTGAAAAGAAAGCGGGAGATTCGGTCATCGGCTCAACCATCAATAAAAATGGGAGCTTCGAGTTCACGGCTACAAAAGTCGGATCAGAAACCGCGCTCGCGCAGATCATCCGTCTGATTGAGGATGCTCAAGGGTCTAAAGCCCCGATCCAGGCCTACGCGGATCGCATCTCTGCCTGGTTCGTCCCTGCCGTCATCGTCGTGGCGATGGCGACGTTCCTCGTCTGGTATTTCTTCCTTGGATCGACGCTCTCCTTTGCGCTCCTCGCATTCGTGTCCGTCATCGTGATTGCCTGTCCGTGTGCCTTGGGGTTAGGGACGCCAACGGCCGTGATGGTTGGAACGGGAAAAGGCGCGGAGTACGGCGTGCTCATCAAAGGCGGTGAACCACTGGAAGCCGCATCGCAGATCACGGCTGTGGTCTTCGATAAAACCGGAACCCTCACGAAAGGAAAACCAGAAGTGACGGATATCATCTCGCTTTCCGACGCAAACGAAGATCGCCTACTCAGCATCGCAGGCAGTCTCGAAAAAACGTCTGAGCACCCGCTCGCAGAAAGTATTTACACGTACGCAAAAGAAGAGCAGGCGCTCATCACCGACGTCACCAGCTTCCGTGCGATCCCGGGGCATGGCGTGGCCGGAACCATTGGTGATACGGAGTACTATCTCGGCAATCGAAAGTTGATGGCGCAACTCCATCTCGACCACGGGCCCGCTGAACGAAAACTTCAGCGACTTGAAGAGGCGGGAAAAACCGCGATGATCCTCGCAACCAAAGAACACATCCTCGGCATCATTGCGGCCGCTGACGTCCTCAAAGAGACTTCGACTGAAGCGATTGCACGCCTCCAGTCAATGAAGATTCAAGTCTTCATGATCACGGGTGACAACGAACGGACGGCGCGGGCAATCGCGAAACAAGCCGGGATCACGAATGTCCTTGCCGAAGTGCTCCCGCAGGACAAAGCGAATGAAGTGAAGAAACTGCAATCCCAAGGCCTCCATGTGGCAATGGTTGGCGATGGGATTAATGACAGCCCCGCGCTGGCGCAAGCCGATGTCGGCATTGCGATGGGGAACGGCACGGATGTGGCTATGGAAGCGGGCGGAATCGTGATCATCAAAAATGATCTCCGCGATGTCATCACCGCCATCACGCTCAGCAAACAGACGATGGGAAAAGTGCGCCAAAATCTATTCTTCTCCCTCTTCTATAATGTCGTTGGGATTCCGATCGCCGCACGCGCGTTCATCGGCCTCGGCATGGTCCTGCGCCCAGAACTCGCCGGGCTTGCGATGGCACTGAGTTCCGTTTCTGTTGTCACAAATTCCCTTCTCCTCAAAGGGTTCCGCCCACAAAAGCGAAACGTCCTCTCAGACGTCGCCCCGTTCCTGATGACCGGACTCTTCACCCTCCTGTTTATCGGGTTCGCGAAGATGAGCGGATAGACTGGAAACGATCGCAACACAGAGACCGCTCGGATGAGCGGTCTTTGCGGTGTCATCGATACTCAAAAAACGCATTCATATGAATCCCAAGGTGATAGCCCCCTCCTTTGTCAGAGACCCATCATGATTCTATTTTTGTCATTCTGATCCGCCGCGGCGGAGAAGAATCCCTTTCCAGTTTCTAAAAAGAAAGCATTGAATACAGACTCTTTCGCAAACGGTCTCGTAGAGTCCTCTACAAGACCGTTTGCGAATTCGGTTGCCTGAGCTTGCTCGCTATCCACCTCTGGAAAGCGATTCTTCGCTTCGCTCAGAATGACAAAATGGTTGATTTTCTATTCAAGAATCCGTCTTTATCTTTGAAGCAAAACAACGCTACATCCTTACCATTATGACAACGCGGCGTGTGCATAACCCAAAAATACCCCACTTTTTCACAGCTTGTCCGGCCTGATCCTGGCCGATAAGATGAAGTCACAACATAAGAATAGCGGTTCGCATGATGAAGCAGGGTGGAATTCCCTCGCTGTCGCGCAACGGTGAAAGTCCGACCTCATGCAAAGTCGTCCCGCTCTCGGGACCCGCACCGGCTCGCGTTAAGCCATCGTCCCAACCGTGGAGGGTTTCTTGGCGCGTCGTCGCCAAGTTTTTTATGTCCTCTTTATTCCTTACTCCCCTCCCATGTTCACCCACATCAAAAAACGAGACGCGCGCATCGTCCCGTTCAACGCCGAGCGCATCACGAACGCGATCTTAAAAGCCGGAACCGCAACACACGAATTCGATCATGCCGAAGCAGAACGATTGATGCGAACTGTTCTCACGCGTGCAGAGGCAGAACTCACCGAAGCGATCCCTGATGTTGAACTCATTCAGAACATCGTTGAGAACGTCCTCCTTGAATCCCGATACAAGGCGACCGCAAAGGCGTACATCCTCTATCGCGACCAGCATGCGCAGATGCGCCAGTTCGCGAACGCCATGAACAATGACTTGGTGGATCGTTATGTCCAACGAACCGATTGGCGCGTCAAAGAAAACAGCAACATGGCGTATTCATTGCAGGGATTGAACAACTACCTTTCAAGCGAGCTGAGTAAGCAGTACTGGCTGCATAAAATCTATCCGGAGCAGATCCGTACCGCACACGAAGACGGCGTCTTTCACCTGCACGATCTTAATGCCCTGTCGGTCTATTGCGTCGGGTGGGATCTGTACGATCTTCTCATCACGGGATTCACGGGCGTGGAAGGGAAGGTCACCAGCAAACCTGCAAAACACTTCCGATCCGCCCTCGGACAGATCGTGAATTTCTTTTATACGTTGCAAGGAGAAGCGGCGGGCGCGCAGGCCTTCAGCAATGTCGATACGCTCCTCGCCCCATTCATTCGGTACGATCACCTCTCCTACGAAGATGTCCGCCAAGCGCTTCAGGAATTTCTCTTTAACGTGAACGTCCCAACGCGCGTTGGATTCCAAACGCCGTTTACGAACATCACCCTCGATCTCGTTGTCCCATCCACCTACGCAGAACAAGCCGTCATCATTGGCGGACACCCGCAAAAAGAGACGTATGCGGCATTCCAACCGGAAATGGATGTGTTCAACCGAGCCCTCCTCGATGTCGTCGAAGCCGGCGATGCGAATGGACGCGTCTTCACCTTCCCGATCCCGACATACAACATCACCAAAAATTTTGACTGGGACAACGAGGCCTCATCCGCGCTCTGGCGCGTGGCCGGGAAATACGGGCTCCCCTATTTCTCAAACTTTGTGAACTCCGATCTCAATCCAGAGGATGCACGATCCATGTGTTGTCGCCTGCGCATCGACCACCGCGAACTTGAAAAGCGCGGCGGCGGGTTATTCGGCGCAAACCCGCTCACCGGATCCATCGGCGTTGTCACCATCAACCTCCCACGCATCGGCCACACCGCAACGTCAAAAGAGACATTCCTCGCGCGTCTGACCGACGTGATGCAACTCGCGAAAGAGAGCTTGGAGATTAAGCGAAAAGCCTTGGAATCATTGACTGAAAACGATCTCTATCCGTACACGAAATACTACCTCCGCAATATCAAACACCGCTTTGGAACGTACTGGAAAAATCATTTCTCCACGATCGGCATCATCGGCATGAATGAAGCGCTTCAGAATCTCCTTGGCGTTTCCATCGCTTCACCAGAAGGACAACAGTTCGCCGCAGACACGCTTGATCTGATGCGGGCCCAACTCTCGGCGTTCCAGGATGAAACCGGTCACCACTACAATCTTGAAGCGACGCCGGCAGAAGGAACGTCCTATCGACTCGCCCTTGCGGATCAACGGGCGTTCGACGGAATCCGATTCGCGAATGGAATCGGCAAAGACGTCGAACACCCGTTTTACTCAAACTCGACGCACCTCCCCGTCAATCACACGGATGATCTCTTTGAGGCGCTCGACCTCCAAGATGCTCTGCAAACAAAATACACCGGTGGCACGGTCATGCACCTCTACCTCGGCGAGCAGATCAAAGATGGCGCGAGCGTCAAAAATCTCGTCAAAAAAATCTGCTCGCAATACCGCTTACCGTACTTCACACTCTCTCCAACCTTCAGCATCTGCCCGTCGCACGGTTATCTCCCTGGAGAAGTCGCCACCTGCCCGTCCTGCCAAACCTCATGCGAGGTGTACGCACGTATCGTTGGATACCTGCGACCGATCAGCCAGTGGAATGAAGGGAAATCCGCAGAGTATGCTCAGCGGACGCCGTATGTGACGATGCCGGCACTATGATCATCGGTGGAATCCAGCCCTGCTCGCTCATTGAATACCCTGGAAAAACCTGCGCCGTCCTCTTCACGCGCGGATGCAATTTTCGATGCGCCTACTGCCACAATCCAGAGCTCGTCCTTCCTGAGCAGTATGCGAATCCCCAGTCCCTCACGGACATCTACAGCTTTCTTGAACGCCGAAAAGGAAAGCTCGATGCGGTCTGCATCACCGGCGGTGAACCAACTCAACACACGGACCTCATCGCACTGCTCCGCACGATTCGTGACATGGGGTTTCTCATCAAGCTCGACAGCAATGGAAGCCGACCAGACATGCTCCAGGAAATCATTGACCGTGCCCTCGTTGATTACCTCGCTATGGATGTGAAAGCGCCGCTGGATGCCTACGAGCGCATTGTCGGGTGGCGCGTTCCGCCCGCCGTGCTTCAGCGCAGTATCGATCTCATCATCCATTCCGGATGCGATCACGAATTCAGAACGACCATCGCCGCTCCGTACACGACCATCGACGATCTCCGCGCCATCGCTCGAACCATTACCGGCGCACAGCGCTACTATCTCCAGCCATTTCGCGTGTCAAAACATCTCAACCCCCAATTACATCACAATGCCATCCCGGATCAGGATGGCCTTCAACGGCTTGCGATAGAACTCCTCACGTCTGTTCAGCAGTGTGAGGTGCGGTAGTGCCGCATCACGATTTCCGATGCGCCCGCTTCTTCCACATGGCGATGCCCGTGGCGAGTAACGTGGTATACACGAATGCGGTGGCGAATGGCAGAATCGAGAAATACACGTCGTACGGAATAATCTCAGAATTTCCCGTGATATTAATGAGGTGGACTGTGGCAATGAGCGGGAAATTCACAAACAACGACAGCGCGAGACCGATATACCCAAACAGGCGGACATGCCATGGGAAAATGCCCCCGATCGGCGACTGATCAATGATCAGAAACATCGATGAAGAAAACAGCACCAGCACGAAAAACAGCGCGAGAATGAACCATTCCTGATGCGAAAAAATACTTTTCTGCGATGGGGATTTCATACGAGCCTCTCTATCAGAGAAGGATACAGGAATTCTGGAGCCCTGCCCAATGTGATTTGCAACACCCACCCCGATGAACTCGAGGTGGGTGTCCCTGTCACGTCGCTTACTGGCTGACCGCGATCGATGCGTCCAATTCCGAAGATGGAGCGCTCACCGTCACTCGACCTGTCATGTCGTCGTATTGGATAAAATACTTCGTATCATATGCCGTCTGATCCGTATATCCGGCGCCTTGCGCACTCGGATCAAACGGGAGTGACGAGGCATACGTCGGGACGAGACATGCGGCAATATCGAATCCGCCGCTCGACATCATCTCTGTCGCTGTTGCCGGAATCGCCGTCACGACGCCGCCACAAGACAGTCGCCCTTGATGCTCAGTGGTATTTTGATGAACCAGATCCAAGATGGCGACCAGATCCGCATATCGCGTTCGATTCCGATCCGTCGCCGGATCCGTTGATGACGCGTCTGTCGACACTGGAGGCACGTCGGAAATGGTCGGCGGCGTTGATGTTGGAGACGTATATGCGCCTCCTTGGTCAATCGGTCCCATCACCGTCGATGTTGGAGCCAATTCTGACATCACCGTGTCCATCAAATCCTGGAGCGAAATCCAGTCCTTCGGCGCTTCCACATCCTTCCCCCAATCTTTTCGGAAGGTTACGCCAGCAATGACTGTCGTGATTTCATCCGATGATTTTGCACAAACGGATTTCTTAACGGTTGAATCGAAATGACAGTTCTGATTCGGCGTCGTGAGCGTAGTCCCGAGCTCCAGCCGTTTCAGCGTTCCCGCAGAATCATCAATTTCAGCAACAAACTGCATCTTCGTCAGTGACGCCTTCACATCGGTGAACTGTTTTTTTAATGCATTCAACGCCACGCTCTGATCGCCGCCCTGTTTTGAAATCAGACTCACCTCAAATCGATAAATCTCATCTAATATGGCTGGATTCAAACGCATCCGCGCTCGAAAAATCCGATGGTGATCCGCATTCGTCTTCCACCACTCAATCTTCGTGAGGACGAACAGGCGCATCCCCTGAATCTTTTTCATCTCCGCATTCATCGCCGCTTCTTGAGAAGCGTCTGCCGCGCTCGCTGCCGCCGGACTCACACGCGCGGCAATGGTATCAATTGTTTGCCCGTCCAGCTTGATCCACTTTCCAATCAACTCTACAAACGGTTTTAACGACGCTGAGCTCTCTTTCGGAAGGGATGCGATTGGGAATTTCTCGATCTGAAAATAGGATTGCTTCTGGATCTGCTTCCAGGCGACGGCTGCCGCATCATTTCCCGCAAACGAAAATGCCTGTCCTGGAGCTTTTGTCTCGACCGTATACCGATCCACGACCACACGCCCCTCGGATTGTTCGGATCCGGTCGCGCGAGACATGATCCGTTGCGAGAACGTTCCATGAATCGTCGACTTCACCGGGGATTCGGTTTTTGAAACCGGAATTGAATTTGTAGTGACGGTCATTTCCCCATCCATCCGAAGCGGGGTATAGACCATCACCCGCTTCAGCGCCAAATCAAGATTCTGTTGCGGCGTGGGTGCGGCCGCGAACGCTGACATCGGAAGGAACGCGGATAATAAAAGAGCCGTCGCAAAGAGGCTGGAGGGGTTCTTCATCATATGGCGAGAGTATAACAAGAAGTCTCCCCCTAACGTAGGGGCGAGGCCAGGCCTCGCCCCTACGTTATTTAGATCGCTATTTCTTCTTCAGCATCTTCATCCCGTACTTCTTCATGGCCGTAATGATCCCCTGGAGTTCCACCCCGTGCTTGGTGAGCGAGTACTCCACGCGTGGCGGACGCTCTTTGAAAGACGTTCGGTCAACGAGACCGTTTGTTTCAAGTTCCTTCAGTTTCGCGCTAAGTGTTCGGGTGCTGATCCCCTCCAGTGAGACCTCCAGATCCCCGAATCTGCGCGGACCCTGAAATAAATCGCGTATAATAAGCAATGTCCACGCATCGCCGACCAGGTCGACGACGACGG
>JAHFIK010000028.1:8806-16458 GCA_023246415.1 Candidatus Uhrbacteria bacterium | reverse complement strand
CCCCGTTCGTGTTCGGCTGCAGCCAATCGTTCAACAGCGAGGACGTATGCTGCTTCGCGCAACGTGAGTCCGCGCGTCGAAGAAACGTCCCAGACATCATACACCGCCGTCCGCATGGAGGACTGCAGTCGTTCCGCCACTTCTTCCTCGCGCCAGGCCACCCCTTCTTTATTCTGAATCCATTCAAACGAACTCACCGTGACGCCGCCGGCATTCACCAAGACATCCGGCGCCACAATAATTCCGTTTCGCGCCAAAATCAGATCTGCTTCTTTTGTCGTTGGACCGTTCGCTGTTTCCAACACCAATTTTGCTTTGATGCGCTCTGCATTTTCTTCGGTGATCACATTCTCCAATGCCGAAGGGACAAGGATTCCGCACGGGAGTTCCAAAAAAGTCACGGGATCAATATCATCTGCACCCGCACATCCGATGACCGATCCTGTTGCACGCTTGTGCGCGATCACGGCATCCAAGTCCAATCCCTCTTCACGATAGATCGCTCCTTTTGAATCCGAGATCGCGATGATGCGGTAACCATGATGCGAAAACTGACGTGCGATTTCTTGCCCGGCATTCCCGAACCCCTGGATGACAACCGTTGACGATTCGGGATCGAGACCAATTTTTTCACGAAGCACATCAAAGACGAGGTACGCCCCGGTCCCGGTCGCGCTGTCTCGTCCAAGCGATCCGCCGGTTCCCACGGATTTCCCCGTGACCACCCCTGGTGACGCATGGCCGACCACTTTCCCATACTCATCGGCGAACACATCCATCAACGCGGCGGTCGTGTTCACATCTGGGGCGGGAACATCACGCGTTGGACCCACAACATCTGCAATGGCGCGCGCATATGCACGCATCGCGCGTTCCAATTCTGCTGGCGAATGCGACTTCGGATCAATCACCACCCCGCCTTTTGCACCGCCAAAGGGAATACCGACGACCGCGCATTTGATGGTCATTGCGCACGCGAGCGCGCGAACCTCATCCAAATCTGCCTGCGGATGGAATCGGATCCCGCCTTTAAATGGTCCGCGGGCATCGTTCCACTGGACGCGATAGGCGGACAACAGCTCCAACGACCCATCATCACGTCGAAGCGGAAGCGAGACATGCACTTCTCGTTCAGGGTGCGAGAGAAGCTTCAGCGCATCTTCAGAAAGACCAGCGGTTTTTGCAGCAGCATTCAATGCCGACAGGACAGAGGAGAGGTAGGACATAGGAAGTGGGTCGCGAGTCATGAGTTAAGAGTCATGAGTTAAGGGGAGTCTAACGCGAAAGGGTGGCCTAAAACAGAGAAGCCATGAGGCCGTACAGAATGGCTTCATGGCTACACTGTTTCACTGCTGTTCTTAGAGATCTTTTGCCTCACTTATACCCCTTTTTCTGACAGATATCGTTCGACGTCGATGGCGGCCATGCATCCGGAGCCGGCAGCGGTGATAGCTTGGCGATAATGTGGATCTTGGAGGTCGCCGCAGGCGAAGATCCCCTCAATGCTGGTCTTCGATGTTCCCGGAGTGACTTTAACGTATCCTTTTTCATCACATTCAACAATCTCTTTCACGATGGATGAATTCGGTTCATGGCCAATCGCAGCGAACACGCCGTCGATCGGCATCTCCCAGTGCTTTTCTTCAGTCGTCGACGACAATTTCACCCCGGTGACATGACCGACATCGATTCCAAGAATCTCGGTGATGATCGCATTCCAGACGATGCGGATCTTTGGATTCGCCTGCACACGTTCCTGCATGATCTTTGAGGCACGGAAGGCATCACGCCGATGCACGATCGTCACGGTTTCTGCGAAGCGTGTCAGGAACTGTGCTTCTTCCATGGCCGTGTCTCCCCCGCCGACGATGATCACCTTCTTCCCTTTGAAGAAAAATCCGTCGCACGTCGCGCATGCACTCACCCCTTTTCCATAGAGCGCCTTTTCTGATTCCAATCCGAGGCGACGTGCGGAGGCGCCCATCGCGAGAATAACCGTCTTTGTCGGATACTCGACATTCTTCGAGGTGACGACAAACGTTCCATCCGCTTCACGACGAATCGCTGAGACGATCTCGGACTTGATCTCGGTCTGAAACCGGAGTGCTTGCTTCTTCAACGTGACCATCAGATCCGGCCCCATCACGCCTTCTGGAAATCCTGGGTAGTTCTCAACTTCTGTCGTTGTCGTCAACTGTCCGCCCGGCTCCATTCCCTCAAACAACAACGGCGAAAGATCTGCGCGTGCGGCGTAGATCGCGGCCGTGTAGCCGGCTGGGCCGGAACCAATGATGATCGTATTTCTCATACCAATGTTTAGCATGTCATCAATCTCATGCTTGAGACTGATTGTTTGATTGTTTTCTATTCCTGAGCGGACATCTATTAAGGTCAAACTTCTTTATGTCACTTTCCCGAGGAGTCCCCGACGAGGGATCCCTTAGAAAAGATGTTCGAAAGAGAAGTTGCGCCTCCATGATCCAAATCTCGCTTCCAAGAGATCCTTCGTCGATGACTCCTCAGGAAAGTGAGAATGTGGGTCGCTCACCATCTCCCTCATCGTATAATCTCGCTCCCCCTTAGACGTGCTTCAAAATGGCTTCCTTGATTTCGTCCTTTTCTTTGACGCCGATAAATTGTTCGACGACTTTTCCGTTCTTGAAGATGAGAAGCGTTGGGATCGACTGAACTCCGTAGCCGTTAGCGGTCTGCATGTTTTCGTCGACATTCAGCTTGCCCACGATTGCTTTCCCATCAAGTTCTTTTGCAATTTCTTCGATCGTTGGAGCGATCATGCGACACGGTCCGCACCAGGATGCCCAAAAATCAACGAGAACTGGCTTTGTTTCCTTGAGAACTTCGGCGTCAAAGGTGGCGTCAGTGAAGTGTTTTTCCATAGTATTTCATGGCGTCGTCCGTCATCCGTCGTGGCGTCGATTTTGACGTTGGACAGCGGGTCTTGAGACGATACGTCGATCAATTGAGTGAGTAGCCGAATCGTATCGACTGGGGGGCGGGCAGGCAAGGACGGTACATAACGTAGGGGCGAGGCCAGGCCTCGCCCCTACGTTATTCATGATGTACGGTCTCGGATGGGCGCACTCGGTGCGCCCCTACTCTCTACCGGTTCACCGTGACTTTTCGCTCTTTCACATCTTCGTGGAAAATCTCGAATCGATCGCCTACCTGGACTTTGATTTTGCCTTTGAAGGAGATGCCGCATTCGGTTCCGGCTGGTGCTTCCTTTACTTTCTGCTTTCCAATCTGAACGGCTTCAATTTCAACATCACCGAGCGGCTCTTCGCCACGCCAGATGCGCGCGCGTTCGCCAGTAACGGCTTTGCCTTCGGTGACGCGTCCGCCGAGCACCATGCGTCCAGCTTCCGTGCGGAAGATCGCGACGGTTTCAAACCGACCGAGATCCGTGTGCGTGACTTCCGGCTTCAGCATCTTATTGAGTTCTGCCACGATATCATCGAACAACTCGTAGATGATTTTGTACTGCCGAATCTCCACGCCCTGGTCGCGGGCCATTTCACCGATCTGCGGGTATGGCACCACGCTGAACGCGTAGACCACCTTCGAAGCATTTGCGGCACGGAGCACATCCGCATCAGACACGTTCCCTAATCCCTTCTGAATGACTTCCACGCCAACGTCTTCGTCGTGAATCTTTTCCAGCATTCCGAGCAAGGCTTCAAGCGATCCGAGCACGTCCGCCTTTAACACGACTTGATACGTCTGCTTCTTTGCTTTTCCGTCATCGTTCGTGATCTGCTTTTTTGCGGTGAACGATTCGGCAACCTGGAAGGCTTGCTTCACTTTCTCCGTCAACTTCTTCGGATCAACCGGGACTTCAATGATATCGCCAATGGCTGGAGCCACTTTGAATCCAAGAATCTTCGCTGGCGTTCCTGGCGGGGCCTCATCCATCATCTTGCCGTTCCAGTCGCGCATGGCGCGGACGCGACCATAGAGCGCTCCACCGATGCCGATGTATTCATTCCGATGCAGCGTCCCGCTCTGCACGAGCACGGTTGCCACTGGGCCTTCCCCCTTGTCGACGTGCGCTTCGATGACTGTTCCTTTTGCGAGAACGGATGGATTCGCCCGAATGCGATCCGCATTCATGTCTGCAACGAGCAGGACCATGTCGAGAAGATCTTCGATGCCAATTCCTTTCAATGCACTAATCTTCACAAGAGGAACCGTTCCACCCCATTCTTCAACCTGAACACCGTTTTCGGACAACTGCGCGAGCACGCGTGCCTGATCCGCATCTTCTTTATCAATCTTGTTGAGCGCCACGATGAACGGAAGTCCGGCCGCCTTGATGATACTGATGGCTTCCTTGGTCTGTGGCTGAACACCGTCATCTGCCGCGACGACGAGAATCGCGATATCTGCCACCTTCGCACCGCGAGAACGCATGACCGTAAACGCTTCGTGTCCCGGCGTATCGATGAACGTGATGCGACGATCTTTTTTCACCGCCTGATATGCGCCGATGTGCTGGGTGATGCCGCCGGCTTCGGTCGCGACAATGTTCGTTGTTCGAATCGCATCGAGGGTTTTCGTTTTTCCATGGTCCACGTGGCCCATGACAACGACCACCGGCGGACGCGCCTTGAGCGTTTCATCCGTGCCCGTATCAAAATCCTGCTTCAACCGATCTTCAGCGGCCGCATGTTCCGTGGCATTCGCGTTGGCATTCGCGTTGGTGGTCGACGTACCTTCTTCTGCCGGTTCTGCTTTGAATCCGAGTTCTTCGGCGATGATCGCGGCGGTTTCAAAGTCGAGCCGTTCATTCTGCGCGGCGAGCACACCGTTGCGCATGAGCTCCTGAATAACGCGCGTCACTGGCAACGACAAGAGACCGGCGAGTTCGCGTACGATCAACACCGGTGGGATCTTCACTGGCCGCAACGCACTCGCATCCTTTGACATGGAGCCGTTCGGGAACTTCGACAGCGATGAACGCATCCGTTCGCGACGTCGATTTTCGTGCCACTTGCGAACGATATTTTCCGCAATGTAGTCGTCGATCTTGATCGCCTTGCGACCAATTGAAAAACCAAGCCCCGGGAGTTTATCCAGGAGCTCGTTCGGGGTCACGCGAAGGCGGCGAGCGAGTTCTGAGACGTTCATAGATTAGGGCTATCCTAAGCGGAATCAACTGAAATGTCAATTTGACTGGTACATGCGATGACAGATGGCTTCACTGTTACATGGCTTCATGGCTGCTTCCTGGTATACGTCATCTCAATACAGCAATGGAGCCATGAAACCATGTGGCCGTTCTCAATCGTCGCCTGGTTCGGACGGTCCAGCCACCTCACCCGCCATCTGAATCCCACCGGAGCGGAATACGACACGACCCCCATCCGAGATTGGACAGGGGTCGAGTGAGGACGCGTCGCGATTCAGCGACCACGCGAAGACATGTAGCTCGTAGGATCTTCGCCGTCACCAGTAGAATAGTATTGAGGTGGCAGACCGCCGCCGGATGAAACCGGCTGCTTCTCGAACACGGGCTTATCTTTGCATGTCTTCGCAAGATAGATCAGCCACACGCTGATCAGAATCCCAGGGATCCATCCCCAATCGCCGCATGCGCGGAGGAGGATGAGTGCCGCCGCATCAACCAAATACACTCCGTAGACTCCGAACGAACGTTTCAGATGCATGACATCGAGGATCAGCATGATCCCGATGCAAGCGAAGAATGACAAACAGAAAAAGAGAATCAGTCCCACGAAGAACGACGCGATCGAACCCAGGCGTTCTGTCCCGTAATTCCCATAGAAAATGAGCGGACTCGTCACGCACAGGATGAAGCTGGAATAGATAAACGTTCCAGCTCCATGATTTAGACCTCGAAAACGTCCTTCGATGATGAAGAAAATAGCAAGCAGCACGATCGCCGCCGCGAGTGCGATGAGCGCCAGGCCGAAGCCATCTGCCCACGTGAAAATGCCGAGCGCATTCCGATCAATAAAGAAGTCGGTAAAACGACAGAGCGTCATGACCGCCAACAGAATGGCATTGATAAAGAGCATGCGAGACATGGGACCTCCTTTGGTTCCATACGAATCCGATGAATCGAACGTACTCCAACTCGAGAGAGAGATCAAGATTGAAAGAGGATTGTTTGATTGCTGGATGCTTGGTTCCCATGAACGCAAACGATCAAGCAATCCAGCAATCAAACAATCCCTTTTCACTGCCAGATTAAGATGATCCTGTAACCTCACCCGCCATCAGAATCCCACCGGAGCGGAATACAACACGACCCCCATCCAGAACAGACAGGGGTCGAGTAGAGCAGCGCTGACGACGCATTAGTGACCCAGAGAGGATCCGTAGGAATAGTCCGACGCATCTGCGGAACTTCCGGTGTATCCTCCGGCAGAATCACGTCCTTTGACGAGCACGGGCTCATCTTCATCAAGCACCAGGCGTGCGTAGATGAGCAGTCCGATTCCGAGGAGGACCGGGATCACGCCCCATGGGCCAAGATGGCGCATCGGAGACAGGACGATTGCATTCAGGATGAATAGCAACATCGGCCAAAGCTTTGCGTTGATCCGCATCCGATCAAGGAAGAACACGGACGCGATCACCAGGATCGCGGTCGCGCAAATGAGAACGATAGACAGACAGAGATATCCGACAACAGGATGCAGCGTGGGATCCGGCTTGAGATTCACGAAGAAGATCAAGATGATCGAAAGACCGCACCATGTCAGCAGCAGTGAACGAACGCCGTTCCATGCCTTGGTCATGATACGTTCAACACAGAGTCCAATGAGCCCCACGGTTGCCAACGCGGCAATCGTGATGAGCGCCCGTTTCACCCCTTCACCGGAGCACTGTTCCGCACGAAGCAGAACGATGACGTCCGATGGTGGCAGAAGATATCCGCTCACATAGGCGCACGCGATGACACACAGAAAGATCACATTGAGAACGAACAAACGATGCATGTCGAACCTCCTTCAGATTCGGACGATGACCGTGCGACCATACCGGAAAACATCAATATTTTCAAGATCAAACGGATCATGGTTTCACGGCTACATGGCTTCATGGCTCCTTCCTGACACGCGTCATCTCAATGGAGCCATGAAGCCATGCAACCATGAAGCCACCTCGTCGATAGCCAGATTCAGATGATTTGACACCCCCACCAGCCATTCAACTCTGCCGAAGCTAAACACAACACGACCCCCATCCGAGATTGGACAGGGGTCGAGTGAGCCGTAACGACGTCACAGACGTTACTGAGGTGATGAGACAATGTCTCCTTCAGCGGGTTCGACGATTGAAAATGCGGCTGGCCATTTCCACGCGAAGGTGGTGAGGGTAAGGATGAACACGCCACAAACCGTGGCAGGGAGCCATGCCCCATCCAGTGCGGCCCAGACCCCGAGCGCTTCAATGAAAAGCGTGATGAAATACGGAACCGTACTATCAAGACACACCTTCAGACGATCCCATGCCAAGAGGACCGCAAACACCGCCGCATACGTTGCGATCACATCATCGCGATGGAATGCAACGATCGCGATCGTTGCAATGGCGACTGCGGATCCGGCGAAGATGCCGAGCCCGGTGGTCCAAGAACCAAAGACGCCAAGTGCTAGAAAAAC
>JAHFIK010000028.1:6562-8706 GCA_023246415.1 Candidatus Uhrbacteria bacterium | reverse complement strand
AAAAAAAATCGCCCCTGCATCCATCATTCGTATATTCCAAATGACGGATGCAGAGCGACGACAGTGAGATGAGGAGCGACGACCGTTACGCGGGAGTCGTGATTCGTCCGGATTCCAGCTTTCCGATCCAGTGCGGACGGATGATGGAGATCGTTGCGACAAGTGCGACGATGCATAGATTGATCCCGATCACGAATGACCACGTCGGATGCGCGAACAGGAAGTACACGGCGAGTGCGCCGGTACCAACCAATGGTGACGCACTGGAAACGCGTTCACTTGTCGTTTCGCTGAATCGCGCAGCATGCATCTTCGGGATCACGCTCAGGGCATATGCCCCGCCGACTTCAAATGCCAGCTGCGTGATCGTCACGAGCAACGCGCTCCTCACCAACTGAGGCAGAGCCATTTCAACGGCTGCAACGGACGACGCAAGGAACAGCGTGACGAGAATCAATCCCGCACTGCGGAGCAGCGCACTCTTGTGGAGTGCATTTTTTGGCAGGGGGTACCCGGTGAGGAGACAAAGCACACCGGTCGCGACCATCGCCTGAAATGCGAGCTTCTCCATTATCATGCCGCTCCGTGAGAAATGCATGATGAGCAGCCAGGCCGCGAACACGACGACGAACTGAGTCACGTAGAGCTTCTTCATTTTTCCAAACCTCCGAAAACAGCTGAAAGTATTGCGACGAAGACAAAAACCTTCGATAGCGCGAGGCTAACAGAAATCTTAAGAAATGTCAAGAATAGTAGACGATCTCCTCAGCCCCTAAAATCCCAATATTCCACGCAAATCCAGGCCTCCCGTTGCGCCCACGTCCGTCCTCTCTTATGATGATCTCCATGTCAGACGCGTCGACTCCAACGTCATCACCCCCCGAAGGCTTTGCGAAGGGGGGCGGTTTCCTCCTCATCGACAAGCCGGCAGGCATGACGAGTCACGATGTCGTCGACGCCATCCGGCGTCTCTTTGGGTGCACCACGCACAAGGCGCGAAAGGCGTTCAAAGTCGGGCACGCGGGGACGCTTGATCCGTTTGCAACCGGACTCCTGATTGTCGGCATCGGGAAAGCGACGAAACGACTCCCGGAAATCGTTGGACTTGATAAGACGTATGAGGCGATTGCACGGCTTGGTGCGACGAGTACGACGGATGATTTAGAGGGAATGATCACGGAGAAAGAATTTGGAATTTGGAATTTGGAATTTGGGACTCCGGATCCGGACCCAAATTCCAAATTCCAAATTCCAAATTCTACTCAACTAGAAGAGACGCTCAATCTCTTTCGCGGAGGCTATACGCAAACCGCTCCCGTGTTCAGCGCGAAAAAAGTCGGCGGAAAAAAATTGTATCAGCATGCACGTCGCGGAACGATTGATTTGATCGAGCGACCGAAGAAAGCCATCGTCATTGATGAGCTCATTATCACGAAATACGAATGGCCAAATCTCGCCTTCACTATTTCCTGTTCATCCGGCACATACATCCGCGCACTCGCGAGAGATATCGGCGACACATTAGGATGCGGCGCCTATCTCACCGCACTCAGACGGACGCGGATTGGGAAATGGAACGTGAATGAGGCGGTTCCGCTCGGAGCACTAACGAAAGAGAACGTGGGGTCGTTTGTGAGACAGCTTTAATACTTACACTCATTTGATGAGATGCGATTCGGGCATGGGGCATGGGGATAGGTTGATCATTACTGACGCTTTAGCGCTTGGCAGAGACGACTAAGCAAACAGAGACAACGTAAAATGTCGCTCTCTATTTGACTCATCATGACACTCTCTCCATACCCAAGATCGTTCGCAATTGAAAGTTGCGTTTGAAGCTCTGCGGCAGACCCATATGCAATGTGACAAAAATACGCATACTCCGCCCTTGATTTGCGATGGAATCCCTCAGCAATATTTGAAGGGATCGAAACAGCGCTTCGTCTCATCTGCGATGCTAATCCATATTGTTCATCTTTAGGAAACGTTCGGGTTAACTTACACACGGCGATCGCAACGTCATACCCGACGCGCCATGCAATGACATCTTTATATATCGACATTTACCATTCAGTCTCTCACATCAGAAATACTGTCAATGTGCATAATTAGCACCCCATGCCCGATGCCCGATGCCCGATGCC
>JAHFIK010000028.1:0-6462 GCA_023246415.1 Candidatus Uhrbacteria bacterium | reverse complement strand
ATGCCCGATGCCCGATGCCCGATGCCGTTAGCCTTCGCTCAACAGAGCCAATTTGGCTCAATGAAGCGACAAGGGGGCTTGACAAATCTATTAATCCATGCTATAAAGAATGTCGTACAATGACATTCGCGCAAATAGACCTAGGAGGAGAGAGCCATGATTGGTGCCCCAAAGGGCGAGCTAATCTGGTGAGCGTAGAATGAATCAGATCAGGATCCGTCTTGATCTCCTCCATTTGAGGCTCAAGACTTGGACGCGGTTCGCCGCTAACCCGAGTCAAAACTCCTAGATCCATCTGCACGAATAGAACGAGCAAAAAAGCCTAGAAATGCTAGGTTTTTTTGTATTTAGAGCAAAGGGCAGAGAGCAAAGAGCAAAGGGTCGATTCTGTGACCCTTTGTTCTTTGCTCTACGCTCTATGCCCTTTGCTCTATAGAGCCATTTTCTATACATTTGCCGCCAAGGGGGCTTGACAAATCCTAAGATCTGTGATATAAAGAGTGTGTAAAACGAACATTACAAGTTACCTCTGGGGAGAGCCTACGCCGCAGGTTACGCGGCAATACGAACCTCTTATAAACAGGGGCGTATGAAATTGGCGCGCTCTCCCAAACGGATAGCGCGATTTTTGTTTAAAGGCACATCCGATCAGACCTCTTTCAGATCTGCTCAGACGTTCCTTCGAAAAAGACCCTCGTGCTGAATGATCTGGGGAGGAGAGAGCCCGTGACTGACATCCCCCAGGGAGAACAGTCCGGTGGGCCCTCGCGAATGATCCAATCGGGATTCGTCTCGATCGCTTCTCCGCACCGGCCACTGTCTGAGAGGCGTTTACGCCAACCTCGGACCACCTCTTCAGATCATTCAGCACGAAACACCTTTTATTGGCACGCGACGTTATTGTCGCAATCTGGAAGAAAGAAAAAAACACAAATGAAAAAAGCAACACTGAACGCCATCACGATTCTCTCAACCGTTGCCGCGATTCCTGCGACTGTCGACTGGTCATACTTCGGTCATCAATTCGTCAAAGGCTGCGGCTTTACGGGGTACCAGGGAATCTGGGCCATCTGGAGCACATGGCTCATCGGCAACGTCGCCCTTCACTTCTACGGAAGACTCCGAACGAATCCCTCAGAGATCACTGATCTCATGCAGGAACTCGATGCCGAAGCCCGAATCGAAGACGAGCGACGCATCGCAGCCGCACTACGGACACGCCTGACCATTCAGCGAGCAAACGCAGCGTTGCGTGAACTCGAAGCTCACTTCGGAAGTAACCCGGTTACACAAACCGCACTCGTGGTCTACGACCCAGCACTCAGCGCCGAGATCGAAAGCCTCGCACAGGCAATCATCGCAAACGCGACAACATCGACCACCGAGCGGAGTGAACGAACCAGTCATTGGCCAGAAGATCCGAACGCGGATCAAGAAGATGGACTTGGACATCTCGTCCATCCGGACACCGTCGAAGCACTCGCTGAACTCTGCTACGCAGCAACGGTAGAACTCCACGCCGCAACGCGAGCACAACGAGTCCTCACCAACATCGGAATGGATCCTGAAATCTCCATCGAGATTCCGCAACTCGCACATGCAGACATCGTCGGCCGCTTCGCTGACATTCGAGTGCCCAGGCACAACAAGGACGAGATCACCATTCACCCGATCTTCTCCGTCGGCATCGACACCCCACTGGACGCAACGTTCACCCCTGAGGCCGCTGAAGCCACCGCCGCTGAGCAATCAGCAACCGCGGCCGCCTAAGCCACCCCTCACCTACGCCCTTTCACCATAACCTCAACCTCCGAGAATCACACAGATTCTCGGAACACACGGAGCGATCATCACAATGGTCACCCCATGCGTTCCTCTCAACTTCAAACAACAACAAGGAAACAGGTAAACAGTGAACGAACCAGTCAGTCCGACAGAAGACACCACCGTCCAGCAATGGACACCGTACATGCGCGTCGCATCCCAGAATCTTGAAGCCTATTTAGCAACGCACCGGGATGGCACCCACGCTGTCGTCGTCGACGTCGAAGGGACATGGCTCCCCATCGTCACACGAAAAACACGCTGCGACATCATGAATGTCGCAAATCAGATCCAGCCTAACTAGCACCCTCAAACTCAACCTCAACTCCACCGGAAGCTTTCGATAGAAGGCTTCCGGGGACACACGGAGCGATCATCGTTATCTCTCAATTACGTATACCCGCCAATGGCGGAAACAAAGAGATAGTGGTCGCCCCATGTGTCCCTCACAACAAAAACTTCGAAAGGAACTCAATGGCACTCATCGTTCTCATCCTCACCGCAAGCCTTCTGGCACTCACGCTCCACGCATCGGAAAGATTGCACACGGTCGTATACGAATACGGAAACCAGAGAGCTGAAATCATTTTTCAGCAATCCACCCGAAACAGACTGAGAGGGTACGTCCTTCTCAACCGCATCCTCCGACCGCTGGATTTCCTGAGGAAGATCTCACCCGAAGCCGCCAACACCTGTTGGCTCATCGCAGGGATCTGCTTCTGCCTCGCCCTCCTGATCATCACCGGTCCCAATCTGTAACTTCACACATCTTTTCCCCTGAGATCGCAAGACCTCAGGACACTCGAACGCAGCATCTCACGATGATGCGCTCGATTGTCCCTTACAACACGGCAACGCCGAGTATGGACTCCGGAGCCCTACCCACGGGCCGAAACTCTTCGAACAGAAGAGAATATGCAGGTTCGATTCCTGTCGCTGCCACCAACCCGTTCGGAATTCCGAACACCACCACTGAACCGCATGCGCTTCTCCCCAGACGCATGCAGAAATGGAACATCATCATGTTTGGAAGATTCGCTCTCGTCGGTTTTTTTCTCACCTGTGCCTGCCTTGGCAAAGCCTGCGATACGATTTCAAAATCGCAACCCGCATCGAGCTCATCGCAAACACAAGCTCAAGAAGACACCGGCGCAAACCCAAGCGCACCCAGAACCGCAAGGCTCTGCGATCCAGGCAATCCGATTCTCAGCAGAAGCCGATGCCTCGCCCTTCAACGCAAACTGGATGCCATGCAGCCAGGGTTAGATCGAGAGGTCGCAAAAGCCCGTCAAGAATTTATTGACACGGCAACATCGCGACAGATGGCAGAGGGCTTCGATTCCAGCAAGCTTGTTCCTCAAGCCACGCCTCGCCGATCAAAGCCAACCACGGTCCGCATTCCACCTCCAAGCGAACGCGTTCAACTGTAACTTTCAACCTCAACCTCTGAAGGGAAATGCTTACACCATTTCCCGGAAGAACTTAGCGCATCAACTTCTTCAATTGAAGTGGTCCGCTATGACTTCTAGAACAGAGAACTCAACAACAAAAGGAAACATATCGTGAAAATCGCACTCAGACTCGCAACCGTGTTCTTCGCGCTATTCGGAATCGTCACCGCGCTCGCACTCTGCGGCTTCGCCTATCGGCAAAACTTCTTCATGAATGTACTCGGTCAATCGTTCTACGCCTGTCAGGAACGGCTGGCACATTCCAACGGATTCACCGTCGAGTACTACGACAGTAAGTATCAATTCGACAAAACCTCGCTGAGTCCTACGCAAACAGATGCGTGCCTCGATGTTCTCAAAAACATCAGTCGTCAACCGACAGAGGACGATCGAAACAAGCTCATCGCCGTCTGTCACGCGCCAAGCCAACGCGAATTCTAAACGCACCGTCCACCCCCAACTTCTTCTCTTGGGAAATGCACACACATTTCCCGGAAGAACTTAGCGCATCAACTTCTTCAACTGAAGTGGTCCGCTATGACTTCTCAGAAGACACCTTGCACACATCCGGAGGAATCATGTTCAAAGCAATCATCTTCGTCATTGCAATCTGCGGAATCATTCAGCTGATGGACAACGCGCTTGCGCACGACAGTGCCTCAGATAGCCGTCCAATGCAGATGAGCAGTGACTAGCTCGTTCTTGGGAAACGCGTCATCTCCCCGATGCGTTTCCCCGAAGAACTTGGCACGACATCTTGATCACACGAGATGACGTCCCATGACTTCGCTAGAGATCACAACACCAACAACAAATAGAAAGTCACAATCATGAAGGCTCGTCATCTTGTTACCGTTCCCGTCATGCTTGGCGTCGGCATCGGCATGGGCATCCTCGCCGGCGTTTCGTATGTCGCAACCGTCTACCTAACATTCGGACTCGGCTTGCTCGGCAAGCTTCCGGACACTGAAGACCCGCTCGAACAGCTCTAAACATGGCTGAGGCGCTCGCCTCGCCACGGGGAAGTTCGGATCATCATTGATTCGACCTTCCCCTCCCGCTCGAACGGACGAGTTCGCACTCGCCCATTCAAGCGGGATCACATCCCATTATTCATCTTCAGGAAGCGCATCATCTCCCCGATGCGTTTCCCCGAAGAACCAGGCCCATCAGTCCCGCACGGTGCGGAGGCTGGTGGCGCTGGAGATTCGGAAGGAGAACGTAATGAATCGACAACTGCCAGAATCGCTGTCGGAATCCGTCACTATCACCATATCGCGCCGGGCTGCGTTGACCGTGCTCGCAACGCTTGTATACGGCGGCATGATCCTCGGCGTCCTATTGACGCTCGACCTGCAAAACATCGCTCGCAAACAACAAAGCGTCCAACGGCGTGAAACGACGACCACGATCGCACAACGAGATGTGATCCGGCGCGAGAACTCACGTTGGAATGCACTGTCCGAGGACACGAAGTCCCGCGCCATCGCGCCCGGATGGCCAATCGCTTCGCAGTAACGCATCACCCGCCCCTTCCTCTTGGGAAGCGCCTCACTCACCCTGATGCGCTTCCCGGAAGAATCTGGCGCTCAAGACGGACCCCGCAGCAGGACCCATTGAGCGCCGTACACTTCCGTCAGAAAAACACCAAACCCAAAGGAGAACATCCGTGACAGAAATCAAAACAACGCCCGCCATTGCGATCGCCGCGTTACTGATGGCTATCGCAATTCCGTCCATCATCTTTGGCGTCATTACCTCAGCGCAATCACGCACCATTGCACAGCTCGAGCTCCGGCTCGACAAGGTGATCGAGCCGCGACTCACACGGGCTCGGATGGATGTGACCGATCTGAAGCGTAGCCAGCAACTGGTTCGCCCAGATGGCACACGCATCATCGCTCCAATTCGGTTAACGGATTGTGGCGATATCTACGCGTTTACCTCACCAACGGATATCGAATTTCGTGCGACGCTCCTCGATGCCTGCCTGGGCATTCAGTGAGCATCGCTCAACCCACAGGAGATTATTCCGTGAACAATTACAATTCAGATGATCGCACCATGGGGCTATGGGCGATCATCTATCGCCCGGAGTTTAAAACGGCAGTCATCATGATCGTGTTGGCGATCGTCGGCGTCGCATTGATTCCGACATCCGCCGAAACGCAGAAGCGTGAACTGCGCCAACGATCGCATCGCGAATTCCTTACGATCATTCAAGCGGCGAACCGCCTAAACATCACGATGGCAGAAATTGGCATGCCAATCATCTACGTCATCCCCGACGAGATACGGGACTGCGATACGCTCCGCACCTACGACCAACAGCATTCTGGAGACATTCCTGAAAATATCAGGAACACCTGCAACCGGTAACGCACGTCGCCGTCGGCCGTCACGTTCCTTTCTTCCTCTCGGGAAGCGCGTCACTCACCTGATGCGCTTCCCGGAAGAATCTGGCGCTCGAGCGATTCTTCGGTGAATTCTCGAACGCCGCACACTTCCATTCCACCACAGAACTGTGGTAGGAGAGATGAACCAATGTGGAGAAACGCATGAATTTCGACAATCAAAAAATCTGGATGGATGACAACGGTCGCATCAAGTTCGTGACCAAGGCAACGCCACGTCCCAAGCTCCGATCCGTGGTCTTCACCCTGCAAGATCTCGACCACGGAAAAACGTTCACGGCGAACATCGACGTCGATGGACCGCGCGCGCAAATCAATGCGGCACGTGACGGCTATGCCATCTCAACCTTCAATCCCGAAGGTGAAGAAGGAAAAAAGAGCTGGCGCAAGGTCTTCCCAAAGTGGGAACTCCTCTGCCATCTCCTTCCTTCCGAACGTTGGCACGAGATCGAAGGTATTCCTGAAAGTCACCTCGAATTCGCACGGGAGCTGAACCGTGATTCCTGACATTCACCCTTTCCAATTTCTGGAGCATCGCGCGTCGCGATCTCCAGAGCCCACCTCCTCACCCTCTGGGAGCTTCGAACACTCCCAGGGATCAATGAGGTCATCAGTCTGCACCGTGCAGACGCTGGTGATCTCATCGGTCTCGTACAACACAACACCAACACGTCCGTTCGAAAGGAGCGCTCCCATGCGCATTCGTTCCATTCTGTGTCTTGCAACACTGCTGATGTTCGGATGCGACACGCATCCGAAATCTGTCGGCACCG
>JAHFIK010000064.1 GCA_023246415.1 Candidatus Uhrbacteria bacterium | reverse complement strand
CTCACCGTCTCACCCTAGAAAGCGATTCTTCGCTTCGCTCAGAATGACAAAAGAGGAGGTTGCTATCGATGAAGTAACTTGCGGCCTGAAGCGGAAGACACGATCCTCTTGGCGGACCTACGGACCTACGGACCTACGGACCTACGGACCTACGGACCTACGGACCTACGGACCTACGGACCTACGGACCTACGGACCTACGGACCTACGGACCTACGCATTCTTGACTTCCATCCCATTTCGACTATGCTCACGCTCGGAGGCGTACATGAACCTTTTAAGTCTCAGATCTCGTTTAGCCTGGATTGGAATGCTCCTTCGTCGGTACAAGATCATGCCGAAGGATCAGAAACTGGAGCCGAAATCGTTTGACGAACTCAATGCAGACGTAAAGCATGTGGAGCTGTTCGTTGCGGCGCGAAAGAATCACGCGCTCCATGTCATGCTTTTTCGCGATGAGGCGATTGCTCTCGTCTTGAAGACGACGTTCGAGGAGCCAACGTTCATCATGCTCGTTCGCCCGCCTGAGGAGGAGCTGTGGAGCGTTCAGGTCGCGAACAATTACCCAGACCAATGCTCAAGTGAACTGTTCAATTTGTGGAGTACATTCCCGCCACGCAAGGACGTGGACGCCGGATTGTTTTCACGGCGACGAGGTCTTCTTGCACTGCATCTGATGCTTCAGGCCTTCGTGAACATTCCAGAAGCGACGGATGGCGACTCGGCGACGGATACGGATTCGACCAACGATGAACCGCGTCTCGAAGTGGTGGCCCAAGTTCAATTCGGGACATAGACGAATTCAACACCGCAGGAACGGACGGCATGTCCCGTCTCTTGCACTCAGGACCCGGAAGCGGACGTACGCTTCCGGGTTTCGCATTTGTATCGGCGATGATTGACAAAATCCTCAAATTTTCCTACGTTCTCTCCGCTCCTTACATCCTGTTCGATGGAGCGGTTTCCTGATTGGAGGGTTTCGATGCCTGCGGCAATTCCAAATCTCATTTCTCCTGACACGCGTCCGATCATTGCATTTGTCGATGCGCCGGATCCGGACAATTTCGTCCTGCTCATTGCGCTTGCGAGATTGTTTCCGGAGGCGCCGCTCCACGTTGCGCTCACTGGCCGTCCCGTTCGTTTCAATGCGACAAAGGAGACGCCGCTCTGGGACTATGACATGGAGTCATCGCTCCTCGCGCAACAATCCTCAGCGGCCCGCATGAAGAATTTCATGCGCCACTTTGGAATAAAATTGGTTCGCGTGTTTGACGGCGGGATCGCGCCACGGACGCTGGTGCCGCATCACATCCACTTTTCGGATTACTACAAATTCCTCGATGTGGATCCGCTTGCCGCGATTCGGCATAGCGAGCTTGATCCGCAAGAAGATCTCATTCGAGAGATCCTGAAGATGGATGAATGCGTCGTCGTTGTTGGCGGACCAATGACCGGTCTCGCGCAACTGTTGACGCGATGTCCGGTGGTCGCCTCCAAGATCAAAGAGGTTCACGCGATGTTCGCGACGTGGGGGACGGTTCAGCTCATGCAAATGGGCGATCAGCCACGCGGCGCGCTGCAATTCAATGTGGCCTGCGATCCGACGGCAGCCTATCAGGTTCTCATGGGACTCGACTGTCCGATTACGCTGTTACCGTCAGAGGTCACCCGCGTGCAAGAGATTGGATTCGAGAATGCCGTCCACTTACGCATGGCCCTGCCGCAAAACGCCGGGACGCGGCAGCTCTTCAATCTCTACGCGATCTGGTATGACGCGGCGGTGAAGCCGCGACAAGAACGCGCGCCGGATGAAAAGATTTTCATCCATGATATTGCTCCGGCATTCTCGCTGCATTCGGTCCTCGCACCAACGATCTATGACGTGGTTCCGATCGAAATCGCGTCCGTCCCGCATCTTTCGCGCGAAGCGGCAGAATGGGGGAAGATCGCCATGCGGCGATTGGAACCGGCGAATGAATCGAGCGAACGCAAGCAGATTCACTATGCGGCCACCGGGCTCACCACGGGCGGCGCGCAACAGTATCTCTCCGCGCTCTATCATCTCCTCGAATAAGCGCGCACGTGCGCTGATCACATCTCAACGAAGCCACATCCTGTGACATCGGTCTGGGATGTGGTTTTTCGTTTTACGATCGCCGTCGCTTCCCAAACAGCCTCAGCATCTTCAAAAAGAGGTTCACGAAATCAAGGTAGAGGATGAGTGCGCCAATAATAGATTCTTTCGTGTCTTCCGGCGTCCCATCATTCCCAAGAATGTTTTGGCTTCGAATTTTTTGTGTGTCATAGGCGGTGAGCCCGGTGAACACGACAACACCGATCGCGGCCGTGATGAAGTCGACCATCGAGTTTCTTAAAAAGAGATTAATGATGCCCGCGATGATGATTCCAAAGAGTCCCATCATCAGGACGTTCCCAAGGCCGGTGAGGTCTCGCTTTGTGTAATACCCGTACGCGCTCATGACCCCGAACATCCCGGCAGAGATAAAGAACATCTGGCCGATGGAAGGGAGTTCGTAGACCAGAAAGATGACGGAAAGCGTGAGCCCGGTGGTAAAGCAGTAGAGGAAGAAGAGACAGACCGCGACTTCTGCGGTCATCCGTTTAATAAAGGAGATAAGGCCAACGACGAGCGCAAGCTCAAACAGGATGATGAAGATGAAGAGCGGACTGTTGATGAAGAGCGGTCCGTAGAGCGATGGGTGCGTGCCAACGGTGAATGCCACGACACCGGATACAAGGAGACCGAGGAACATCCAGCCATAGACTTCCCGGAAAAAAGAGTGAATTTCCTCGATATACTGGTCTTTTGTTTGCGGAGGCATGCCAAAATCATAGCATTTTTCAGCATTGCGAGCATCGGATGCCGTGGTTACGCGATGAGACATCGTCTCACGGGGAGAGGAGTGTGGACGGAGAGGCAAATGAGCAGAGCCGTGAACGAGGTCACTGAATCGTGATGATACGATTACATATGTCATCCCGAACCACTGCTCGCCGACGTCTCCGGGAAGCCGGTGAGGGATCTCAGGAAGTGCATCCATCTCTTCCTGAGATCCCTCACCGGCTTCCAATTGCTTGCGGTACGCACTGGTTCGGGATGACATCTATCGTGAGCGTCGCTCGCTCGATTGTTTCAGTGTTCCTGCGTGTCTAATAGGCGTGACATAGCGTATACTGATATCTATCCGAATCACATCGGTCACCTATGAATACGTATGACTGGTACTCGCGCCTGAAGAAGCCGGCATGGGCTCCGCCTTCCTGGCTGTTTGGGCCAGTTTGGACTGTTTTGTATGTGATTATCGCTGTGTCGTTCAGTGCCGTGCTGTATGCGGCGTTTACCGGGACGCTTGCCTGGATCGTTGCATTGCCATTTGTTCTCAATCTCATTTTTAATTTCGCATTCACACCGATTCAGTTCGGGCTAAAAAATAATCTGCTCGCCGCGCTGGATATTTTGCTCGTCGTCGGGACGCTGATCTGGGCGCTGGTTGCGGTTTGGAGCGCCTCACCTGGGTTGCATTGGGTGTCACTCGCGAATCTCCCTTATCTGCTCTGGGGATTGTTCGCGACCTGTTTGCAGTTAACGGTGACGTATTTGAATCGAAAGCGATCGTGAATGCATCGAACGCAGACCGTCTTGTCTTGATGGGATCTTATGCCAAAAAAACGAAGCGAATCGAATCCGATTCATCTCCAATTCAAGCCACAGCTGACTCCGAAAGAAATGCTTGAGCTTGGCGTGTTTGGGGGATTATATTTTTCGGACAAGCCAAAAGAGTTTCCACGGCAGTGGTTTACCAAGGCGAAACTTTCACCCGACGGGAAGCGTCACAAAGAACTGAACTACTTCGGCGTGAATGCGAGCCAGCCGCTTTCGGTATGGAAAGCAAAAGGGTGGATCCATCCGCAAGATCCGCGCGGGTGGTTTCAGTGGTATTGCCGATATTATCTGGGACGTCGAACGGATGATGATGAGCGACAAATCAAACGATGGCTGGCGATGCGCAGGCATCTCTCGCAAATCAAAAATAATTGTCGGGCTAAAGATCTGCTTTGCCGACCACGCCAACGGCAAGCGCTACTCCACTGGGCGTACGATTCGAAAAAGATGTAATACTGCAAAGATTTTCTCTTAAATTAGCAAAATTCTAAGATTTAGAATTTGGCTTAATTGAGAGTAAAGCATACTTGACAAAAAGCCATTTTTGTGTTATATTTGTATTCTTAAAAAGCCGAACCTCTGACTGCTTAAACGGATGAGAGTTCTCACCCAGTTAAGCAGAGTACAGTGTAAACCTGCACAAACGCAGGGGCACGGTGCTCAAAAACAGAGGCACGCCACGACATAAATCGGCGTGAAGAAAACATGGACATTCGAAACATTCAAGATAAACTTGCTGAGTCAGTAAGCTGTTCAAATAGTTGTTATCAAGACGCTCACGATTTATGTGAGAGAATCAAGAATAGGCCCTGGCCTTTCAGCATAAATGCAGACAACAATTCTAGGGTCAAGGCCCTTTGCGAACGAGGTGCAAAGTACGACCTTGAAGCCGAAGCGCTCCGGGTGCAGTTAGTTCAGCGGGTTATCGAGAATTTCGGCATCGCAGATATGACCGTTACATGTGTCCTCATGGATACTAAGCGTCAAAAACGCGGTCAAGCCGAAATGCTCTTCTCGGAGATCTGTGTCTTTGGTGTCTCAGGTCTTGCTGAGCGGTTGCACGTCGATCATATGGACGCTAGTTTCGTTATCATCCAAAAAGACGGAGTGGAAATCGGTAATAGAAGTATCGGTATTCACTTTAATGCGGCACCGGACCTACGGACCGCACTTGGATGGTTGATCGCGAACTATGGCGAACGGTACTACGGTATCGAGTTCTTCGATCTCGACAAGGCTACGCAGATGATTCTGGACACGATCCGTTCGAACGGCACTGACCAGGATGCGTTCTTTGAACCCTACTTCGAAGCAGTAAAACGTGTTTTCGGACATAATGGACCGACATGCTGTATCGTCGCGCAGACGCTTTGGAAGATCGCAACTCGTGAACTTGGCGAAGAACACGAAGGATATTCGGTCTTTTTCTAGCAGTTCGTCATGCTTAATCGCCATTCTTAAAACTCAGCTGGGAAACGAATTCTACCCGTTTCCCTCCTGAACTGAATCGCTGATCAAAAACGATCAGAAATTCTGACAGGAAAAAAGACAGTGTGCACACTGTGGTATGTAATAAAACGACTTTGTCAGTCGTTTTATTTGTAGTACTTATATTAGTATGCTAAATCTTGTGTAAAGAGAATTATTTACTAAATCCTTGGAATTCATACGCCTATGAAAGTCTCTAATAGCTTCTCGGCTAGTCTCCTCTTGAGCATGGTCATGCTTTTGGCGGCAAATGCCTGGTTTCTCTTTGCGAATCATAATATTCCAGATGGACGAATTTCTTTTATCCTTCCGGTAACGAGCGTATTCGTCATGCTTTGTGCGTTTTATTTCGGAACAGTGAGTAATAAGGTATTGGGGAAGGGTGGCTCATATTTAATGACCGTTTATACGGCAATTGTTTCGGTGTTATTTGTGCTTTTTGCGCATAGTGCACAATTTGTACATACGGTGCCAGAATCTCTGTTAATGGTGCCTCGTGTCGGTCTTATCCCGTTCTCTTCATATTTGATCGTCTTTGGTCTCGGGATGGCGATATATCCAATGTTGACCATCGCTGCGCGAAAAAGCAGTGTTAACGATGTCGCTAAAATAACGCTCTAGCCCGTCATTCTTGCCTCATTCCTTAGAATCGGTTAACCTTTCCCCGCCACGGAGAGGTGGCCGAGTGGTTTAAGGCAACGGTCTTGAAAACCGTCAACCCGC
>JAHFIK010000063.1 GCA_023246415.1 Candidatus Uhrbacteria bacterium | reverse complement strand
TGATTCGTCCATGCGTTGATGACTTTCCAAATTTCATCTGCCGCAAGAACGAGAACGCCGATTCCGAAGGAGAGCGCCCAGGCTGTTGGTGAAATCGGGGCAACATGAAGAATGGAAGAAAGGAGTCCGCCAGCGAGCGCGAGAAGGGTGAGTCCGACGACGAGACCAACAGTTCCGAGCACCATGAGGTTCCCCATGGGATTCAGTTTGAAGATGGAATGTGTGGCACTGCGCGTTGCAAAGACGGCCCAGCACTCGGTGATCGTGAGTGACGCGAGCAAGATGCCGTGTTGCGTCAGAGCATTCCCTCTTTCGGTTGAGAGTGCGAAGGCGTACATTCCCAATCCCGCGACGCCCATCAATCCGCCGAGAAACAGAATACGTTCCCACGTCTGACGGGTCAGGAGTGTCTCTCGAGGAGGTTTGGTGTGTCCGCCGTGCGATGGTTCGAGGGCCAGGGCGATCAGCGGGAGTCCGTCTGTGACCACGGACAGCCAGATGATTTGTACGGGCAGCAGCGGGGTGGAAAATCCAAAAAACATGGCCGCCCCGATCACGGTGATCTCCATGACGTGGGTTGAGAAGATGAACGTGAGTGCTTTTTCAACATTCGCAACCACCGAACGTCCTTCTTGAACCGCATCTACGATGGTCGCGAAGTTATCATCTGTCAGAATGAGGTCTGCCGCTTCGCGCGCCACGTCTGTGCCGGATTTTCCCATGGCAATGCCAACATTTGCGGCATGGAGGGCTGGAGCATCGTTGACGCCATCGCCGGTCATGGCCACCAGTTTTCCGGTTGAACGCGCCACGGAGATGAGCCGCATTTTTGTTTCCGGCGTGGAGCGGGCAATGACGCAGGGGACGAGGAGGAGTTTGGCGAGTTCCGTATCACTCATCCGCATGAGCTGTTCGCCGAGATACACATCTTCACGCCGCTTTGTCAGCCCGACTTCTTTCGCAATCGCGAACGCCGTATCTGGATGATCGCCAGTGACCATGGTGACCACGATTTCATGTGAACGACACCAGGCGATGGACGATTTTGCTTCTGGACGCGCTTCATCGCGGAGTCCGACGAATCCTTCGAACGTCCAGGATTCGGCATCTGCCTGAAGTTGATCGTTTGAGGAGCTTGCAAACGCGATGACGCGCAGGGCATCGAGGGTCATGGCGCGCAACGCATTTTCTTGCGTCGACGGTTCAATGCCGCAGGCGATCAAAATCTGCTCCGGCGAACCGGCGAGGACGCTCATCGTTTTGCCGTCTGTGGTTTTCACGACAACGGCACGTGTTCGCGTGACTCCGTCAAACGGTCGGACGCGAAGTTGAATCGGGATCGGAAGATCAAGTGCGCGTGGAAGATCAAAGAGCGCTGTATCGATGGGATCAATGCCTTTTACACTCGTTTCCGAGGAACTCGCAGCCGGATCGGCGACTGCCGCAACGATCGCGGCAAAGCGTGCGATGCTTGGATTCGTGCGGCTGCATGCCACACGGCCGCCGGTTTCCCGCGAGAGCTCAGCGGTTGTTCCGTCAGCCAGACAGATACTCAATACGCGCAGTTCGTTTTTTGTGAGCGTCCCGGTTTTGTCTGTGAAGATGATATCGACCCCGCCAAGGGCTTCCACGGCTTGAAGTTCGCGGACAATGGCATTTCGTTTGCTCATGCGTCGGACGCCGTTTGCGAGCACGATGGTGAGGACGGCAGGCAGGCCTTCTGGAATGATGGCAACGACCAGCGCGAGAATGACGAGCGTGGAGGAGAGGATGTCACGGCCGATCGCAATCGACGCGATCAGGAAGATGATCCCGATAATCGTAATGGCGATGAGGACCTGATGCGACAGCGTTCGAATGCGCGTAATGATCGGCGGCTCCGGTCTTCGCGTGGTCAGTTGTTCCGCGATCCGTCCGAATTCTGTTTCCACGCCCGTCGCGAGAATCACAAGGAGGCCACTGCCGGTGATGACATTCGTGCCCGCATACGCGCCGTTTCGAATATCTGTCGGCAACGTGTCGGAATGGAGCTCAATCGG
This sequence comes from Candidatus Uhrbacteria bacterium, assembly GCA_023246415.1. Taxonomy (GTDB): domain Bacteria; phylum Patescibacteriota; class Patescibacteriia; order 2-12-FULL-60-25; family 2-12-FULL-60-25; genus 2-12-FULL-60-25. Next base: position 3,920 of record JAHFIK010000063.1, on the reverse strand, counting down.
CTCAGCGGTTTTTGAAACCGGATGGGATTCACCGGTCAGCATGGATTCATCCACGCGCAGTTCATTCGCATTAATCCAGCGGCCGTCTGCCGGAACGCGATCGCCAGCAGAGAGGACGACGACATCTCCAGGGACAAGATGATCAACGGGGCTGGTGAATGCCGTGCCATGTGAAACGCATCGTGCATCAAGAACGACTTGGCTCGTAAGGGCAGAGAGGGCGCGATGGGCGCGAGCGCTGTAGTACGTTCCGATCCCAGCGTTAATGACAACGATGACGGCGATGAAAATTGCGTCACTCTCTTCGCCCATGAAAAAGGCAAAGACCATCACGAACAAGAGCAGGAAAACGAATGGACTCGTGAACTCTTTGAGGAATCGGACGATCAGCGGCGTCTCCGGTTTTGCGGGCAGTGCGTTTTTTCCAAAACGGACGAGCCGATTCGTTCGTTCATCGCTGCTCAATCCATCTTTCGATGTTGAGAGTTTTTCAAGAACCGTTTCAACCGGAAAGGTGGCGAGTTCGTTTGGGTGGATGTGGCGGGTAAGCATGAGAGTAATGATACAGGGCGGGGATAGGCAGTAGCTAGTAGGTGTACACGAAACAGGGAGAATCGCATCTCGATATGTCGATTTGGCGCTCTTTTGATCGATAACGCCTTCTTTTTTGTCATCCTGCGAAGCGGGATCCCTTTCTCGCCGAATGAGCCAGATAGAACGCGTGCTGTTCTCTGAGACGCGATGGTCGATGAATAGTGGACTGTAAGAGCGCGATGTATCGCCTGGAGCAGAGTCACGAACTGAGGTCTCGCGTCTAGAAAGGGATCCCGCTTCGCAGGATGACAAAATGATTGGAATCATCTCAACAGAGCGTAGCCTCTAGAGATTTGCTCCGAACTCTAAGCTCTTAACTCATGACTCATGACTCACGACTCGTAACCTGCTACTGCCTACTGCCTACTGCCTGCTATACTGATTCCATGCCTCACCGAGGTGTTCCTGTCTCGATTGCACTCGCCTGTCTGGCGATTTTTTCGTTGGGCATCCTGCCCGCAGGGGCCACGGCAACGCGTCCGATTCCGGTTCCGGCCGAGCATGCCAGAACATCGACCGTCACGATTTGGGATCAGGCGTTCGCACAGAAACGTTCATTTGAGACGTTTGAAAAAACCTTTTTACGCGGCGCATTTCTTGCGGCGGGAGATGTCGATGGAGACGGAAAAGATGAACTCGTTGTCGGTTCTGGGCCAGGTCGGATCGCCGAAGTTCGGGTGTACACGATGGATGGAAAAATGATCGGTCAGTTTTCGCCCTATGGAAAATTCGCTGGCGGCGTGCGCGTCGCGGTTGGGGATCTCGATGGGGATCATCACGCAGACATTGTGACGAGTCCGGGTCCGGGGATGGCGCCAGAAATCGGCGTGTTCGATGCGCACGGAAAGCGCATCATCCCAGCTGTCTTGGCCTATCCAAAATCGTTCCTTGGCGGCGTGCGCGTCGCGGTTGGCGATTTTGATCACAATGGGACGATGGATATCGCGACAGCTCCTGGGCCGGGCGGCGGTCCGCATGTGCGGTTATTTAATGGAAAGATGGAAGAAGAGCCGGGAATGGATTTCTTCGCCTACGATGCCTCAATGGAAGAAGGCGTCACGCTCGCGGCGGTTCGTACGCCATGGGGAACACAGCTCGTCACTGGTGTTGAGAGTTGGGCTGAACCGCTTGTCCGTCGATATTCATTTGATGCGAGCGGCCCACGTCTTGATAAGGAGTTCTTTGCATTTGCGACCTCCTCGCATGCGGGCGTGGTGGTTGGCGCCTTTGATCTTGATCATGACGGCATTGATGAAATTTTGACGGCAGGGAACGGCGGGACCGTGCCGGAGGTCCGAGCGTACGATCTCTACGGCACTCCATATGGGAAATATCTCCTCCTTGATACTGCGTATCGCGGGGCGCTCTCATTCGCACAATTGGACGCGGATGGCGATCAGACCATGGAGCTCGCGGTCACGCCGGTTGCTCCGACCGTGCTTGGTCCGACGGACATCGAAAAATCAATCTACGTGGATCTTGCGGATCAGCGATTATATGCGTTTGAGCGCGGGCGGATCGCGAAAACATTTTTCATCTCTTCAGGAGTCGCGCGACACCCGACGCCAGAAATGGTGACGTCTGTCTTGGAAAAGGTTCCGATCAAGCGGTATCAATGGAATTACGGTCCTGGGAACCCGGATAATTACAATCTCCCGAACGTGAAATGGAATCTCCGAATTAACAGTACGATGTTTATCCATTCTGCGTACTGGCATCATAATTTTGGCTACCGCATGAGCCACGGCTGTATCAATACATCGCTGAGCGATGCGGACTGGATCTATCATTGGGCCGATGTCGGCACGCCAGTGCAGACCGTTCAGGGGCTGGGGAAGATTTTGAGCCCGATTCCCAGGAAGAGCTGAGCGTCACGAGCGACGAGTGACGAGTTAAGAGTTGAGAGTCATGAGTCATGAGTGTTGCTCACTATTGGTGACGATATTTTTTTAAAATGAGTCACGACCGATTTGTCATTCCGCGTAGCGGAATCCCTTTTTAGTCTCGTGGTTCATAGAAGTTGGAAACGAATGAATACAGACAGAGGTCTCAACAATCGTGTTGAGACCTCTGTCTGTATGTAGAGTCATCTTCCTTCCTTTTGATGTCGAGGCGAGAAAGGGATTCCGCTACGCGGAATGACAAATCGAGGGTTCGCCGTACACACTAAATCCGCTTCCTTGGTAACTCTTAACTCTTAACTCTTAACTCAAATTTTTTATTTAAGGACAACCTTCACCGTCTTCCCCTGTGCGACGTATCCAAGGATGCGCGTAATATCCTCTTTTGCATTCTCATTTGCACGGGCGAGGATTTCATCTTTCTGCGCCATCTCTTCCGCCGTCTTTGAGAGGAGCGAGAGGGCGTCATTATATCCATCGTCCGCGTTGAGGAGCCGTTTCAAGATGCCTTGATTGTTTTTAAGCTGAATCGGTCCGACGAGTCTGGTGTTAAAGAGTGTCGCGCTTGGAATCCGGACCGTAATGGTATTGGACGCGTCATCGACGGTGATATCCTCTGCCGTCACCTTTGCGAGATCAGTCCCGAGGTTCACTTCCATAGTGCCGCGTGCCTCGATGGTTTGCCCCAAGAAGAAGTCTTTCAGCGCATTCCCGGAAGACCGATCAATGGTGACCGGCGTGTCAAAGACATACGTCTGACTCACTAAAAATCCGCGATCATGCAACGCGGTCAGAATGGCGAGTGCATTCACTTTTTGTTCAGCCGCCGCCTGCGGTTTTGGCGAAAAGAGTCGGTATCCCGTGTACACGCCCGCTGAGAAGAAAATGATGATTCCGATGAGCGTCCAAATGAAGATGATGCGAAAGCGTTGCATATGAAGATAGTGTACGTGGGTGGGGGAGAAACGCAAGATAGGCAGTAGTGAGTAGGCAGTAGGCAGTAGAAATGCGCTCCTACTGCCTACTGCCTACTGGCGACCGCCTGTCATCATTAGAGCGCTCTTCGCTCTCTGCCCGTTGCTCTCAATACAAAACACGCCGTTCTCTGTTGAGTACACGGCGTGCCGAATGGGCTGTCGACGAGATGAGCGACTCACAATGCACGGGCGAGTGCCGTGGTGATGTCATCGGGGACAGCGAGGATGAGTTGTCGCCATGGAATTTTTGCGCTTTCGGGGTTCATCGGATCAATGACGCGCATCCAGAGGACGCCGGCTGGACCAAGACGCTGCGTGTGCGGGTCAATCTTGGTGTAATGCGTGATCTGTCCGTACGTCACGCTTTCCGCGGGATCGCGACTGAGATACTTCGTCCGGAATTCACCGAGGGTCATCCCCTCAAACAGATAGCGGAAGCCCCATTGCA
>JAHFIK010000027.1:11434-17117 GCA_023246415.1 Candidatus Uhrbacteria bacterium | reverse complement strand
TTTCTCAACTCCCTGTGATCCGAGATCGTTCTGATCACGATCACACCCGAGCCCGACGTCGCCACACGGTGCGATTGCGGGCTCGCTTTTTTATAACCATCTCACATCCGACCTACGGAGCCATTCGACTCGTCCTCGTGGACTCCGGCTCGTTCGGGCAGACTCCACGGACCTACGGACTTGCTCATAACAATTCAGCCTCCGCACGCGATGAAGCGGGGAGGCTGAACGAAAGGAAGCTGGGAGCGGAGAAAACGGTGATCACTCACAAATGGCATTACGCGGTCATCTGTTTCGGTTCCGCGGTCGTTCCATCGGTCCCAGCGGCATCCGATTCGGCAACGCGCTGTCGCGTTGTCTCGGTCGAAGATTCCGCGAGACGTCTGTCGAAGTCTTCCGGCCTCGGACTCATTTCCAGTAGCAGTTGCTGCAAGGTATTTTCATACGCGAGGACATCGCGCGGATCTTTGACGTCCGATTCAGGCATCTGCATGGGCTGATCCAGAAGTTCGACGAGTTGGGCGAGGGCTGTATTTTCCGGTTTACCACGGATCGCCGGATGTTTCGCGGTGAATTCACCGAGCGCGTGCGCATGTTGCGTAGCGGTGACGAAGTTTGCGACCGCGCGTTTGATGACTTCGATGGCGTGTTCGAGTTTCGTGTAGTAGTCATCCGACGTCGCATCGTCGCACTGCTCGAGATGTTGCGTGACGAGTTCGTATTTTAGCTGGTATCGATCGCAGTTTGCGTCGAAATTTTGTTTCGCCTGCGAAATAAGCATTGCGCGTTGATAAAACGGATCTCGTTCCCGCTCTGCTTGAAGCGCGGATCGTTTCGTTCCGCGCCGCAGCTTTGTTATTTTGTCCGTCTTCCGATCAACAATGATCGCGATAGGGCATGTTACGAACAGTAGAGCGAACGCGATCCATCCGATGAATGGAAATGGAAGCGAGGGGCCGCCGGGCTGATCTGGCATCATGTGTCCGCATGATCCGAGCGTGACGACTGCAGATACGACAAACAGGATCCAAGCGATTCGTCCGTAGATCGGATAGGGAGCTTCGACACGGTCCGTTTTCTTCTGAAGATCTTCGTCGCTCGCCTTGAGCCATGCGAGTACGTACGCGATTGTCTGTTCGACCTGTTCTTTGAAGGTGATATTTCTTTGAATGATCACCGTATGCTGCAAGGGTTTCACGTGATTCTCCTTATTCCCAGATTGTGAATGGGCGTGTCGCGGGGGTATCTCACTCCGCGCGCCGTCTAAAATGGTCCTTTCGGCGATGGTCGAACATATCCGAAAACGTTGGAAATGTCAACCGTGACGGGCAAAAAAACAATTCAGCCTCCGCACGTCACTGGGGACATGCGGAGGCGATTGAGAAACCGGGAAGGGATGGTGTGTTAGTGAACCGTTGGTTGCGGATCCGTGTTCGTACCTTCCTGCGTTTCATTTCCGGATGAATCGTTCGGATCGATGTCCTGGGCGACATGCGGCGTTTCGGTTTCCGTACGTTGCATCGCGTGACGGGTTGGCGCGAATTGGATGTCCACGAGATCGAGATAGCGCTGGAGCGCGTCCGCGTCATTCGGCGTCAACTGGGCCTCAGAGAGCGCGACGAGCATTCGTCGTTCGTTGATGCGCGCCAAGAGACGACTTGCGAGCAGCTGTTCCAGTTTATCGAGGATCATTTGCATCTTTGCGGCTGCGTCGCCGTTGTAGACGCGGGGACCGTTTTCGACAGCGTGTTTGAATTGAGCGATCCGCGCAAGCGTTTTGAAGGCATCTTGATAGAGATCATCACGCTCCGTTTCGCGCTGGATATGCTTCTGCGTTGGAAATTTCTCCCAGTGCGAATTGATTCTATTCCAGCTGCACATCACCAGTCCGCAGAGCAGGATGAAAACGAACCTTCGGGTTTCGAAGAGGTTGTATTCTAGGCGCCAGAAGATTCCGATGGTCACCAGGAGGATGATGGACCAGACCGCAAGCGCGATCGGGAATTTTCGGTTCTGGATTCTGCGGTCATTGCGCTCGTCGTATTCCATCAACCACAGCGCCCACGGATCGGCGAGTTGTTCGAGTCGGGTGGCGATCGCGTGAGATGTCAGTTTCAGTTCGGAGGTTGTGTTGTTGTTCACGAGATATTCCCTTCCAATCGGTTTTGAATGTTCGGCGTGTCGCGAGGGAGGATCCCAGCGCGCGCCGTTAAAAAAGCGTCCATTCGGCGATGACGAAGAGTATATGAAAATATGAAAAATGTCAAGGAGGATAGGCAAACTACAATTCAGCCTCCGCACGCGGTAAAGCGGGGAGGCTGAAGAGGGAGCGACTGAGAAAAGAATGGATCTGGTCAAACGCTCACATCGGTTGTTCTGCCGTCGTCAGTCCAGCATTGAGTTCACTGATGGATTGGCTGAATTGCTGGTCGATTGCTTCGAGGACGGACGTCGTGACTTCGGGATCCATCAACGCCCGTTGTGTTTCCGGATCGGCCAAGCGGATCATCGCATCGGAGAGATCGGTGACGCGGATGGCGTCTTCGATTTCATGGAGGGCCTTGAGCAGCACCTGTCCGTAGCGTTGAGTGACTCGCACGGTCGCGTCGATGTCTCGAATTCGGAGATTGAACTCGACGCTGTTGTGACTCAGATCAATGAGGCGATCGAAGATCTTTAGGAGGTTCTTCGCCGCCCGTTGCACGATGTTTGCGCGTTCGAGTGTTTCCTGATGTTGACGATTGATTTTTCGATCGGGAGGGATGAGCAGGACGGCTGCAAGTATTGAGGCCATTGCAAGGAGACCAAAAATGGACATGAGCCAGAGCGCGCGCTCCAGGGCTTGAACAGTGGCATGTGTTCCGAGAAATTCCGTCGCCGCCGCGAAAAAGAGGAGCATCGAAATGATGCATACACCTTTTGCGATCCGAAACTGGATTGGATCAGTCGATCGTGGTTGTTTAATCTTCGTACGTGATTGTTGTGCGGCGATCCAGCGGTCAACCGGCTCGAGGCTCGTACGGATGGTCCCTTGGACTCCGCGGAGCTTGCTTCCGAAGGTTTGAATCTGTTCGCGTGTTGCGTCGTTCACGTTTGGGGTTCCTTTCTCAGTAGATTATGAATGTCCGGCGTGTCGCGGGGAAAATCCACCGCACGCCGTAAAAAACGTCCATTCGGCGATGGCGGACGATACATGAAAATGAGAGGAATGTCAAGGGGAATGGACAGGGGGGAGTTTGTACGTTTACGTGTTTGCGGGTTGGCGAGTTGAACTCGCAAACAAGAAAACTCGCTAACCCGTAAATTCTTCGGTCGAGTTTCCCATTTCATTAAATGAAGCTACACTCTTGTCTATATGGAACAACATTCGTCTCAAAGCTCCTGCAGCCCGTCGACGACGGGGCTCGTCATCTTGATGATTGCGATCATCGGTGGACTCGCAGCGACCGTGTGGTTCCTCGTTCGGGATCGGTTGAATCTGAAAGCGAGTGTCACCTCGCTGACAGCGCAGGTTGAGTCGTCTCGCGCACAGGCGCTTGCGTTGGCGTCGCAGGATGGGTCGGTGAAGGGGTCGGGATCAGGATTAGGGAATGTCACGCTTGCTGATGTTGCTCCGTATTGGGACGCGACACTGGTGACCGATATTTTTCCAGGTCTGAATGCCGTTGTATCGAGCGGAGGATTCACCGGAATCACGATGGATGCGAAGGCGCTGGATGTGCAGTATTCCGGGTTCAATAATCGCGAATCGCTTGTGACTCAGGATGCAAAACTCGTGTATGTTCTTACGTCGACAGAGACGAAGGTGAAAATTCTTGTCTACGATACGCACGAAGATTTTTTGATCATCGCGCTCGATCCGGTAACGAAGCGCGGGACACTCATCGCACACTCCGGTGCCGTTTCGTATACGGGGAATAGTGGCGCGGTGTGGATGCCGGTCGCAATTCGAAAAGATGGGAAAGCGGTGATCATGCGCGCGATCATGGCGTCGCCGGGTGCGGGCGGATCAAGTGTGGATTACGGGTTTGCACAGCTCGCGATTGCGCCGACAACCGGGAACGCGAAATTGTGGGTGAAGGGCATTGCGCAGGGGAGTGAGATTCCGGGCGTTCCTGTGTTTTACGATGGATATACGAAAGCCTTGTCCTCTGTTCCGGCCGGAGAACCAGAGGAGTGTCCGCCCTGCTTCTTCGCATCGAGTGATCTGATCGCCATGGATCTTCTCGACGGGACGAAGAAGACGGTTTCGACGGGACAGAAAAATACATCATACCGTCCGGTCAGCGTTGATGCCGGGAAAGGAAGTGTGTCCGTGGAAGTCATATCCTATACCTCGCCCGCCGGGTGCACGTCGCTGTCCTGCCGCGTGGTTTCCTCAAAAGAGACAAAGACATTTTCATTGTAGGGGCATGATTCATCGCGCCCCCAGCAACCCGACGAAATCGTCGGGTTGCTTTTTTATCAAAATCCCGTAGGCTCCTGGTGCGCACATTAAAAGAGATGAAGGGAATTTGGAATTTAGAATTTAGAATTTGGACCAGACCCAAATTCTAAATTCTAAATTCCAAATTCCATCACATCTCAAACACACGAAGGAGATCCGATGACCGAACAGATCACGCTTCACCGATTCGACGACATGCATTGCCATTTTCGGACCGGAGAAATCTTGAAGACCGTTGTTCCGCTCACGAGCCTGTACGCCGGAAGGGCTGTCGTCATGCCGAATACGCGGCCGCGTGCCATTTTGGATGCAGATGATGTGACATGGTATCGCGAGCAGATTCTCGCGGCGATTCCGCCGGATCATCGCGATTGCTTCCATCCGTTGATGACGATTGAAATCCGAAATGAAACAACGCCGGCCATGGTGTATGCGGCGTATCGTGCCGGAGCCATTGCGGCGAAAGTGTATCCGCGTGGGGTCACGACCAATGCGGAACATGGGATGGAACAGCTCCTGAGCGCCCAAGCCATAGATACATTTCGAGCGCTCGATGAGCTTGGGATGCTGCTCTTGATTCACGGAGAACGAGACGAACCACGTTTGCTTGTGACGCAACGCGAAGAAGCATTTCTTCCGACGCTTCAACAGCTCGCGCTTCAGCTCCCTACGCTTCGGATCGTACTGGAACATGTCTCGACTCGCGTCGGCGTTGAAACGGTCCGTTCGCTCGGCGCAAACGTTGCTGCGACGATCACCGCGCACCATCTGTGCCTCACGTTAAATGATGTGATCGGCAATGGCGTCCATCCGCATCACGCGTGCATGCCGACGCCGAAAGGGTTCGATGATCTTGATGCGCTCATTGAAGCGGCAACGAGCGGTGATCCGAAGTTTTTCCTCGGTTCGGATACGGCACCGCATCTGCGCGAGAAGAAAGAGTGCGCGCACGGTGCCTGTGGCGTGTTCACCGCGCCGATTCTGCCCATGCTGCTTGCGGACATGTTCGAGCGTGCAGATCGTCTGGATCGTCTGGATGATTTCGTTTCCCGCTTCGGTGCGGAGTTCTACCGGATTCCCAGAAATCATCGGAAGATCGTCTTGGGGAAACGTTCCTGGTGCGTCCCGGCGGAATACGCCGGCATCGTGCCATTCAAGGCCGGGGAGCTGCTGTCTTGGCAACTGATTGATTCGTGTGTCTGCTAACGCATCTCGTTTTTGAGATGTTGCCCGCTG
>JAHFIK010000027.1:0-11334 GCA_023246415.1 Candidatus Uhrbacteria bacterium | reverse complement strand
AAAATGAGAAAGGCGCGCCACGAGCATGTCGTAGTCGCGCCTTCACAAGGTGTGCTTCTAAAGAGGAAGCGAGCGTGTTGTCCCGAATGGCGTCGTTTACTGTTGTGATGGACGACTGGAGGGCGAGTTCGCTTGCGGTGCAACGCCTGCCAGCGTTGTCTTCATGGAATTTGTGCTTCCATCACCGCTGCCCTCATCGTCGATTTCGATCCCATCACCCCCTGCTGTTGAAGATGTGCCGGACGGCGGTGCTGACGCGGACGGTGTCGTCGATGCGGCAGGCGGCGTGTTTGCATTCACGTGTACGGTCGTTGTGAGAAGACCGAGTCGTTGCATGACGGTCACGATGAGCTCGTAGTTCCGTTCCGCGTCGAGGGCATCGACAAGAACCACATTGTTGACGATCGTGAGCACTTCTTCCGCGGTCAGTCCGCGCGGCGGTTTCTCCATGCTTCGACGGATGGCCTGACCGGAGATTTGCAGTCGGTACTCATTCGGAATCATCTCGTTGATGCAGTCCGGATCGAGGATCGACAGTTTCTCTTGGGCCGTGACCATCTTCCCTTCGTCTGTGACGAGCGTATCGATGTAATCGAGCGCGCGCTGGAGGGCGGCCGCATTCTTCTGAATGGCGAGTCCGTGGTTGATGATCTCCCAGACGAGTTGTTGGTCGAGGGCGAGGACCCACTCCTGTGGCGTGAGCGCGTTTCGAATGACGGCTGGATCCAAGCCGCCACCAGCAATGGCTCGTGTGAGGAGCGATGCGGTGTCTGCTGGCGTCATCATTCGGATGAATCCGACGGGCATCGATGCTCCCTTGCCAAGATTCTGATACGTCGCTTGTACCAATGCCTCGTGGTATTCCGGTTTATCTTCGAGGCTTTGTCCGATGATCGACGGGGTGGCATGGACGAGGAACGCATCGTGTGAAACGAGGGGGTCAGCGCGTTCCGTGAGGGGTTGGGTGACCAGGGATAGGAACCACGTCAGGATGGGGTTCGCCTTCGCATTTGCTCGATTGATCTGAATCCTACTTGTCATTGGGGATTTCCTCTTTTCTGTTGTGTCGGACGGTGCGTGAGGCGGAGGTTGAGACCGCCGTATCGTGCATAGACCCTTTCAGAATCAAGGGAAGTTGTCAATAGGAGCCAGTTTAGAGTTTAGAGTTATGAGTTACGACCCACGAAGCTATTGGGTATTTTGCCGTCGAATGCATCCATGAGGCACGAGCGTCTCAACTCTTAACTCTCAACTCTCAACTCTTAACTCTAAAGCCGTCTTCCACGACCATCGCACATACGACGCATCCCTCGGGCAGGTTTTGAGAAACGCGCGCGTCTGCTCATCGTGGCTGTACCCGCATCCAAAATCACACCCGAGTTCTTGCTTGAGGCATTCAATGCGACGTTCGCGTTCCGCTTTTGCGATGAGACTTGCGGCCGCGACCGTTCGATTCTCACGATCCGCGTGGTGTGTGGCGAGAATGCGGTGGAGCGGATTGAGACGCGATCCGGCATTCATTCGTCGTTCAATGTCTCCCGCATTGGAACTCATGGCATCCGTGAGGATGTGCGCCTGTCGTTCTGGAAATGTGTGTTGAAAATGGCGCAGGAGCGACATTGCCATTTCCATCTCCAATTCATTGAGCGATCTTCCTGGGTCATACAGCGCCTCATCAATCTCTGTTGCCTCGGCGGAGAGAATGATATGCCAACACCGTTCCTGAATCGCCTTCGCAAGATCATCACGTTGTTTTGGTGGGACAAGTTTTGAATCTCTCACGTTGTGTTCCGCAAACCATCGCCGATCTTTTTCTTCTGCGGCAACGATCGCCATGACGAGTGGCCCAATCACGCACCCACGCCCAGCTTCATCAATGCCGGCGGACAGGAGGGGGAGGCGAGGGGATGAGGGCATGCCGAGGGAAGTGTACAGTGGTTGTGCGTGATGAGTTAAGAGTGATGAGTTTTGAGTGAAGACGTCGGTATCTCGGTGTCATCTTATATTTACAAACGTTGTCTTACGGCTATTGGGTCGTAACTCTTCACTCTAAACTCCTAACTCTAAAGCCATTGACGTTTCCCTCCATTTTCGCTACCTTTTGCGCACAATTTACCCCTATTTCTTATATGTCACACGCGTTACAGTTTGCGCTTGGTGCGGCCATCCTTGCTCTTGCATGGGGGGCGTTCCTCGTCCGTTGGGTGCTGAAACAGCCAACCGGTGAAGGAAAAATGGTTGAAATCGCCAAAGCGATTCAAGAGGGAGCGAAAGCCTACCTCGTCCGTCAGAATAAAACCGTTGCCACGATTGGCGTGGTCATCGCGCTCATCCTCTGGTGGGCCCTTGGTCGAACGACAGCCCTCGGGTTTGTCGTTGGCGCCGTGTTATCCGCGCTTGCGGGATACATCGGCATGAGCGTCAGCGTTCGTGCAAACGTGCGGACGACCGAAGCCGCGAAGAAAGGATTGAAGGAAGCGTTGAACGTTGCCGTGAAAGGCGGAACGGTCACCGGACTCTTCGTCGTCGGCATGGGATTGCTCGGCGTTGCTGGTTTTTACGCCATCACGCATGACGTGAACGCGCTCGTCGGTCTCGGATTTGGCGGATCGCTCATCTCTGTGTTCGCTCGTCTCGGTGGAGGCATCTTCACGAAGGCAGCAGACGTTGGAGCGGACCTCGTTGGAAAAGTGGAAGCCGGTATTCCAGAAGATGATCCTCGCAACCCGGCATTCATCGCGGACAACGTCGGCGATAACGTCGGAGACTGTGCTGGCATGGCTGCGGACTTATTTGAAACGTATGCCATCACCGCGATTGCAACGATGATTCTCGGGAACCTCACGGCTCCAGGAGATGAAAAAGTGTTGCTGTTCCCGTTGATGCTTGGTGGGATCGCGATTATCGCCTCCATCATTGGAACGTTCTTCATTAAGGTCGGTGCAAAGAAAGACATCATGGGTGCCCTCTACAAGGGGTTGATCGCGTCCGGCATCATCGCCGCGATCGGATTCTGGTATGCCGTGAAGAAATATCTTCCAGATGGCGTTGGCGCATATTCCTCTGGATCATTGTATAAAGCGATGTTTGTCGGACTCATCGTGACCGCGCTCATGGTGTGGATCACGGAGTATTACACGGCGACGAAGTACAAGCCGGTTCAGAAGATTGCAAAGGCCTCAGAAACCGGACACGGCACAAACGTCATCGCGGGTCTCGCGGTTGGAATGAAATCCACGGCCGCTCCGGTGCTCGTCATCGCCGCTGGGATGTTGATTGCGTATCACTATGCCGGCATCTACGGAATTGCCCTTGCGGCCATGAGCATGCTTTCGCTCTCAGGGATTATCGTTGCGATTGATGCGTACGGTCCGATCACGGATAACGCTGGAGGGATCGCTGAATCCGCAGGACTTCCAGAAAGCGTTCGCGATGTGACAGATCCGCTCGATGCGGTGGGAAACACCACAAAGGCGGTCACGAAGGGGTATGCCATCGCCTCTGCCGGACTTGCGGCCCTCGTGCTCTTCGCAAGCTACACGCAGGAATTTGCGAATCGCGGTGTGAGCTTGTCGTTCTCATTGAATGATCCGAAAGTCATCGCCGGTCTCTTCATCGGTGGTCTCATCCCGTACCTCTTTGCGAGTTTTGCCATGGAGGCCGTCGGAAAGACGGCGGGTGCGGTGGTTCAGGAAGTCCGTCGCCAGTTCAAGGCAATCCCGGGCATCATGGCCGGTACCGCAAAGCCAGAATATGGCACCTGTGTTGATATCGTGACGCGTGCGGCGATCAAAGAAATGATTCTTCCAGCCCTCATTCCGGTGCTCGTTCCGATCGTGGTGGGAGAATGGCTCGGCCCGGTTGCGCTCGGCGGTGTGCTCATCGGTTCCATCGTGACAGGTCTCTTCGTCGGGATCTCGATGACGACCGGCGGCGGCGCATGGGACAATGCGAAGAAGTATATTGAATCCGGCCACTTTGGCGGAAAGGGATCCTTCGCGCATCAGTCCGCCGTGACCGGCGATACGGTTGGCGATCCGTACAAAGATACGGCAGGCCCAGCCATCAACCCGATGATCAAGGTGCTGAATATCGTCGCGTTGCTTCTTGTCGCGTTGCTTGTAAAATAGTTCGTACGCTCAGTAGATGGATCGGGCGTCTCCTCGTTTCCGCGAGGGATGCCCGATCTGTCGCTTCCCCCATCTATGAACATCACCACGCGGACTAAAATTGGTTTAGGACTTATCGTGATTCTCGTGATCGGGATTTTTATTGTCCGATCTATGCGCGGACACGGATCTGCGCAGACGGTCGTCACCGCAAAGTCATCGATCTCAAATCAGGTTGCTCAAACATTATCGAACGCATCGACAACGTTTGGGAACGCGTCGACCTCAACGGTTCCAGCGGCACCCGCGCGTTGGGATGCGACGGTGATCGCTTCACGGCATGTGGCGTTTACGGCGCCAACGGGGTACTGGGTCTATTTCGCGCAGAATGATTTATCCTATTGGCTCGTTAAAGGAACGGCTCCAAAGCCAGGATCGCCGGATCCAATCGCCTCCGCCCTTGCGCATCGTGTCGCGATCATTCATCCGAGCGTGTGGGATCATGACAGTTTCCCGACGTATGAACGGTTCGCGACAACCATGGCGCAGTTCGACTGTGTGAGCGGAGTGACGGCCAATGATCTGATTAGCTGTTTGGACACGCGCCATCAGGCCGTTTCCGGAAAAACGGTCGCTGGACTGCCATTTGAAGCGTTCTCATTGGAAGCGATTCAAAAATCCAACAAGGCATCAAAGGGAATGCGCGCATTCGTGGTGGTCCGATTAGGCGTTGAGAATGATAATATCATTCTCCTAACGCCAACGGATCAACGTGCCGCAAATGCCGTGCTTCAACTCGCGAAGAGCATGAAGATTTCGATGATGGACTAATCCGTCACACGATCCAATGGGGGATATTATTGATCCGAAACATGAGGCGCTCGTCCTGCACGTGTTCGGACGGATCTGCGGCGTCCTCGACATGCGCGGATTCGAGTTTCGGCCGCTCCGCCGTCGGAGTCGAGGTGTTGGAAAATTTCGTTCCATCACATACGGCTATACGCGGATTGGACAACCGCTCGTGACGATCGACCTCTATACGCCGCGGACAATGAAACCGAGAAAACTGGATGCGATTATCCGGGTCATCTGTCACGAATTAGCACATCATCAATCACCGCCTGCGATTGTCCGTATCGGCTGGAAGCGCGTTCGGATGATTCATCACCCGCGATTTTGGGATCAGTATCGCGCGAATGTGTCGAAGTGCAGCGAGGATGAGTTGTTGCGTGTCTATTTTTCTTCTCCAAAAGAATTTGGAATTTAGAATTTGGAATTTGGAACAGGGCTACGACCAAAATTCCAAATTCCAAATTCCAAATTCACTTCCACCATGCCCCTCCCTCCCCAAGTCACTCTGCGCGACTATCGCGTGACCGCTCACCGCATGATCGCGGAGGAGACATTTGAGTTAACGCTCTCGCCCAGTGATGCCGCGAATCGCATTCCGGATCCGCTTGCTGGGCAATGGGTCATGCTCCATTTGCTTGAAGCGGATGGGACCGTGTGGGCAAAGGCGGCGTATTCCATTGCAAACGCAGCGGATGAGGTGATCGCCTCAGGCAACATCGTCCTCGCGATTCGTGTCGCGGGCGATTTTACACAACGGGCGCAGCGACTTGCCGTCGGCGATCTCGTTCGGCTTCAGGGGCCGTTTGGCGTCTTTCATTTAAAGCCCGCATCACATCACTACTTTTTTGCCGGGGGGATTGGGATCACGCCGATGCGATCCATGATTCTGCAGTCGCTGGCACAGGAGCCGTCATCATCACGGACGTTGTTCTATTCCGCACGCACCGCGAACGAGACGGCGTATCTCGAGGCATTTCGAGCGCTTGCCGCATCGCCATCGAGTTTGGCGTTTATCCCGTGCTTTACGCGCGAGACCGATTCAACCATCGCGGGCGAGCGCGGGCGCGTGACGGACGTCCTGACGCGTCGACCGGTTCAGATTGCCGATGACGCGGACTGTTACGTTTGCGGCCCTCGTTCGTTTATTGATGATGTGATTCGGATGTTGAAAGAAATGGGCGTTGATCCAAAACGGATTTACATGGAACGGTTCTGATCCGGCGGGAAGCGGCCACTGGGGTGTGCATTCCCGTTTACCTGTTACGGTTTCCCCTTTACCATTTACGCGCATGTCACTCGCAAAACAGCTGTTCGCGATGTCGACCGCACTCGCCCTGAGCGCGTTGTTCGTGTTTCCGGCACGGGCCGCAGAGCCGATTTATCCCTTCGGGACGCTCGTCCGCTCTTCCGGAAATGCGGTGTATGTCATTGGGGGAGACGGGATGCGGTATGCGTTTCCAAATGAGCGGATCTATAAGAGCTGGTTCAAAGATTTTGTGAACGTGAAGCATATCGCCGACGACGAGCTCGCCGCGATGACGCTTGGTGGAAACATGACGTACAAGCCGGGCGTCAAACTCATCAAACTCACGACCGATCCAAAAGTGTACGCGGTCGGTTCTGAAAAAACGCTTCGCTGGGTCAAAACAGAATCCGCAGCAAAAGAGATCTACGGAGCCGCATGGGCAAAAAATGTCGATGATGTCTCCGATGCCTTTTTTTCAGATTATCAAATCGGAGCACCGATCGCGTCAAAAGGGGACTTTGATCCGGCGTGGCCAATCTACGCCAATGCAACGGTCATTTCGGTGACGGGGGGAGCTTCATTTACGGATCCTTCTGAACTTCCGCGTGATATTCCGCGCTATCCCGGAGCCTCGTATACGGGCGTGAGTATCAGTGTCACAGGCAATGACGTGGCCGCAGAACTGACGACGTCGGATCCGGTGGCATCGGTTCAGCGATGGTATGAAACCATGGCCCCAAAATTGGGGTGGGTCAAGCGTGAATCGCTTGCGCAGGCGGTCTTCGGCACCAATAAAAAAATGAGCTTGTCATTCCGAAAATCGGACGGGAGCATGACGTATGATTTTAATGTCACGATGCTTGATTCCGGAATGCTGACGCTCTATCGAACCCCGACAACGGCGGATGTCGGCTTTGATGGATTCCCATCGTCCGTCCCGATGTATCAAGGGGGAGAAATTTTGTACGTAAAATCAAATGCCGCCTCCTCAACGGCCGAGTATGTTGAATTGACGACCGCGAAGCCGGAAGAAGTGATTGAGGCGCTCACGTCGGATCTGTCGAAAAATGCGTGGAACGCGATTGATGTGAAGGACGTCGGAACCGCGCTCATTCGGAAATACGAACGTATGGAAGGGAACCGTATCATGAATTTATTAATTGTGATCGGTGAAGTGAAAGGTGTCGAACGCGATGCGACAGCTGTCATTGTCCGCTACGGTCCAACAACCGTCATCTCTGCCGTCGATCTCGACCAGCTGAAGAGTTTGTTTAAGAAGTAAGCGGGTGAGCGCTTTTACGGTGGAAAATCGAAGAGATTGTCCAAGGGTGGTATGATTCTTCCGAATTTTACAACCCTCTTTTTTTATGGATCTCTTTCCTGATCGAATGCGCCTCCTCCGAAGGGCAGTTGTGTTGAGCGGAATGATCATCGGATTGCTCTGGTGTGCGGTCGCTCAATGTCAGACCGCGTTTGCACAGGGGACGACATCTAAAGCATCTTGTCGCCTTGCGGTCGGAAAGCCGTATCGTTCCAAAACGGTCTCGACGGTGTTTTACGTCACCTCGGACTGCACAAAACGTCCGATTTTCAACCCAGATGTGTATTTTTCTCACTTTGAGAGTTGGGGTGCGGTCACGTTTGTCCCTCAGCGGGATCTGAGCCGAATCCCAAACGACCCGCTGAATTTCCTTCCATGGGGGCCACGACGCCCATTTGCAAATAATTCACTCATCAAGGTCACATCCGATCCACGCGTGTATCTGGTTGAGGATGGGACGGTGTATCCGATTGAGAGTGAATCGGCATTGAAGTCGCTTGGATTTGGATTTGGTGATATTGAAGATGTGACACCGGATGTTCTGGCAAAGTTTCAGACGCATTCGGAGCCAATCGCGAATCTCACGCAAATTCCGGTCTCTCTTGTATTCAAATATCAGGATGATCCAAACGTGTACGTGCTCAAACAGGAACACGGCGTACTCGTGAAATCACATATTCTTTCGATCGAGGCGTTGAAGCTCATTTCACGGGCAGATCGGATTGCAATCCTTCCGCGTGAAGTGGTGCTGAGCGATGGGGCCGATACCGGCAGTGTGTCGCCGCCATCATCCGTTTCAAACGGATCTCCTGTTGGGCCCGTTTCAATCAATCTCCCGGATGGCACATCGACCGTCAGCGGAACATTGAATTTAGTTGCGTCGCCGCTTTCGATTGGATCAGTGTCTTCGGTCCAGTACCTGATTGGGAATACCGTGATCGGAACGGCGACCTCGTCGTTGAAGACGATCTCTGTTGATACATCTCGTTTTGCAAACGGTTCATATACGCTGACGACGATCGTGACGGATGCTTCGGGGAACGTGTCAACGATGACACGAACGGTCACCGTGCATAATTTTTCGAGTGGCGGCGGAGGAGGCGGTGGCGGTGGCGGAGGAGGGGGTTCATCGCCTTCGACGCCAGCGGCCGACATAACTGCTCCAACGGTGACGGCATTTTCGATTCCGGCCACATCCACATCTCTCGTCGTTTCAATCTCGTCACTCACCGCGACAGATGATACGGCGGTGACGGGCTATCTTGTGAACGAATCCGCTTCCGTACCTGCGGCGAATAATGCCGGGTGGTCTTCATCGGCACAGACGAGCTATTCCGTTTCATCAACAGGAACAAAAACGCTGTACGCATGGGCAAAGGACGCGGCTGGCAATATCTCGACGAGCCGAACGGCAACAACGATGGTAACGGATACGGCGGCGCCTGTGATCTCGGCCGTTTCTGCGACTCCGCTCGTGACGACGGTGATTGTCACCTGGACGACGGATGAAATTTCGACATCCACGGTGAAGTATGGCGCAACGGCCGCCTATGGAACGACGACCTCTTCTGCCGCGTTCGTCACGGCGCATCAAATTTCATTTTTAGGGTTAACACCGGGGACGACCTATCATTTTCAAGTCTCGTCACAAGATGCTTCGGGGAATGTTGCCACCTCTTCGGATCAGACAGTGACCACGTTGACGGATACGACACCACCGGCGATCTCAAGTGTTTCTGCGAACGCGGGTCTTACGACGTCGACGATCACCTGGACGACGGATGAGAGCTCATCTTCCACTGTGGAATATGGAACGACATCCGCCTATGGCGGTGTGACATCATCGGCGGCATTCGTTACGTCACATGCGATAACGCTCATCGGACTCACTTCGAATACGACGTATCATTTCCGCGTCTCCTCCCAGGATACGTATGGAAACGCCACATCGAGCGGCGATAATCAATTCACCACAACATTCATCGATACGACGCCTCCGGTGATTTCCAGCGTGGCCTCAACGACGGGTCTGACCACGGCAACGGTCACTTGGACCACGGATGAGGCTTCAACATCGACCGTGGAGTATGGGACGACCATTGGCTATGGGAGCGCCTCTTCCTCGGTTGCAACGTCGACGGCTCATTCGATTTCATTGACCGGACTTTCAGCCGGGACGCTGTATCATTTCCGTGTCTCTTCTCGCGATGCGTCAGGAAATTCAGCGACCTCTTCGGACTACACGCTTCGAACCATTGCGGATCCCACGCCACCCGTGATCTCGAGTATCAGCGCAGTCGCGGGAACGACGACCTCAACCGTGACCTGGACCACCGATGAGAGTTCAAGCTCTACCGTGGAATATGGAACGACGACCGCATACGGAAGCAGCACGTCATCCGTCGCGTTCGTGACGTCGCACATCATTAACATTACAGGACTCACTTCGAATACGACGTATCATTTCCGCGTGTCGTCTCAAGACAGTTCAGGGAATGCAACATCGAGTGGGGATGGACAGTTTACGACATCGATCACCGATATCACGCCTCCGGTTATTTCAAGTGTTGCGTCATCAACCGGATCAACGACCTCAACGATCACCTGGACGACGGATGAGAACTCAACATCGACGGTGGAGTATGGAACGACTACGGGGTATGGGAGCACATCGTCCTCGGTCGCCAGTGTCACGGCGCATTCGATCGCCATTACCGGACTCACTGGGGGAATGCTCTACCATTTCCGAGTCTCTTCAAAGGATAGTTTTGGGAATGCAACGACCACCGGTGATTACACGTTCCGAACAACCGGAGACACAACGCCTCCGATCATTTCATCGGTCACTTCAACGGCGACGGCGACCACAACGGCGGTCACCTGGACGACAGACGAAAATTCATCATCGACCGTACAATACGGCACCACGACCGCGTATGGGAGCACATCGTCCTCTGTCGCGTTCGTGACGTCGCACTCGATTACCTTAGTCGGTTTGAGTTCGACAACGCTCTATCACTTCCGTGTGTCATCTCAGGATACCAGTGGAAATGTCACGACCACGGGTGATTACACGCTCGTGACGGCTGACACCGCACCGCCCGTCATTTCAGCTGTCGCGTCATCGACCGCAGATATCTCATCGACCATTACTTGGACGACGAACGAGAGCTCGTCCTCGACCGTTCAGTACGGCACTACGACCGCGTATGGGAGCACATCATCCTCTGTCGCGTTCGTGACGGCGCATTCGATCAGACTGACCGGATTGAATGCGAATGCGCTCTACCATTTCCGTGTATCTTCACAGGACGCCTTCGGCAATGTGACGACCACGGGCGACTACACCTTCCGAACGATATTGGATGTGATCACAAATGTTGCCTCGTCAACAGCATCAACGTCATCGACAATCACCTGGACGACGGACGAAAATTCGACGTCAACCGTGTTGTATGGGACGACCGTGTCCTATGGGAGTTCATCATCCTCTGCATTGTCCGTGACCGCTCACTCAATCACACTGACATCGCTGACCTCGGGGACCCTGTATCACTTCATGGTCATGTCGCAAGACGCAACCGGAAACGTGGTGAGTTCTCCAGACTACACCTTCAGAACGCAGTGATCCGCAAGATGCGCGTCAGATAAAAAACGATCCCGAGGGATATCGGGATCGTTTTTTATGGTGGGCGTGCCTGGAATCGAACCAGGGACCTTTACATTATCAGTGTAACGCTCTAACCATCTGAGCTACACGCCCGTCTTTGATTTTTGTAGTTTATTAGCCTGTCGCTTCTTCGCTG
>JAHFIK010000026.1:1547-17295 GCA_023246415.1 Candidatus Uhrbacteria bacterium | reverse complement strand
CTCTGGCGTAGGGGCGAGGCCTGGCCTCGCCCCTACGCCATGAACGTATTCCCACGTGATTTCTGGAGCGAATGACGGTCCACCCTTGACAAAAACGCTGAGTTGACGTACGCTATTCGCCGAAAGGTTAGATAGTCTAACTAATATGAATTCACAGGAATCAAAAACATTGGCCAGCCTGTTTCTTGGGGTCGCTCGACTTGTTCGGGGCGAAATCAAGCATGGGGGGAACGGCCCGTGTCTGACGGAAATTCAGATTCACGCCCTGCTCTATATCAAGGATGAACAGCCGAACATGCGTGAACTGGCCAAGCGGCTGGCGATTACGCCTCCGTCCACGACGGTCCTGATTCAATCGCTCATGGCGCAAAAGCTGGTGACTCGGAAGACGAATCGGCAAGATGCGCGCATTTCTCAGATCGTCATCACCGCGGAAGGACTGAAATTGCTCAAGAAACGGTTCGACGTGCTCTCCAAGAGCATTGGCCATATTCTCGACGCCCTTCCAGCTCGCGATCGCAACACCCTCTCACATCTTCTCAAACGGATTATCACGGCTCACGAAGCCTAATCGATATGAAACGTAAAACCATCATCATTGTCATTGCCGGCATCCTTATCATGGCGGCATCTATTGCCGCCGCGTTGACGGTCGGGACGAAACCAAACGTAACGCCCTATACGTACGTGACCGCAGAAAAACGGACGCTCCGTGAAGATGTTCACGTGAGTGGCATTATCGTGCCCGCACAGACGATCGATCTCTCGTATGACATCGGTGGACGCATTACGAAAGTGAATGCGCAGGTGAATGATATGGTGAAGACGGGGGATGTGCTCGTCGAATTGGATAATGCGGTACAGTCCGCGCAGGTGGCGCAGGCACGTGCCGCGTTGGATCAGCGTGCGGCCGGGGCCACACCACAGCAGATCGACGTGGCAAAAGCGGGTGCAGATGCCGCGAAAGCGGATTTGGAAAAGACGAAAGTCGATGCCGCAGGTTCGATCGCAACCGCGCAATCCGCACTTGAAACAGCTCAGAACAATTTAAAGATCGCCCAAGGCGGAGAAGACAGCCAGGTCGTTTCGCAAGCCTATGAAACCGCGGTCGCCACGCTTCAGGCCACGCTCCCAAAATTGGATGATGCGATGACGCAGGCGGATAACGTGGTTGCGGTCGATAACATTACGGCGAATATTTCATTCCAGACCGTGCTCTCCGCACTGGATAGTTCAAAATTGACGATCGCAACAAACGCCTACAAAGCGACAAAGACAGACGTGACGAGCGCGCATACGGCCATTAATTCGCTGTCGAGTTCGAGTGCCCACACGGATATTGATGCGGCGTTTGATTCGGCGCAGAAGGCTCTGATTTCGGTCAGTGAAATGCTTCCGAAAGTCACTGACGTCTTGAATGAAACGGTCGCGGGCGGCGTGCTCTCGCAGACGAACTTGAATGCGATGAAGTCGGCCGTCCAGGGCGCGCGAACAAATATCGCCGCACAGCAATCTGCCGTGGTTGCGGCAAAGCAAGCAACCGTTAACGCGAAGAATTCGTATGGAACATTGGAGATCGCGTTTGAAAAAGCGCAGCACGACCTTGCAAGCGTGAAATCATCGACTGACGGACTCATTAAGCTGAAGCAGTCTGTGTACGATCAGACGTTGGCGAATGTGAGCACGCTCACGCAACCGGTCCGCAGTGTCGATCTCCAGCCGTTGCGTGCCGCGGTGAATACCGCATCGGTGGCATATGAGAAAACATTCCTTCGCGCGCCGATCGACGGAAAAGTGAGCCGGATGGACGCGAAAGTTGGCGGGATCGCTGCTCCAAGCGTTCCACTCGCTTCGGTGTTCGATGCAAATGCGCTTCAGGCGAATCTCATGCTCTCAGAAACAGATGTCGCGAAGGTGGCGGTTGGAAATCCGGTGGATGTGACGATTGATGCGTATGGAACCGGCGTTTCATTTCCTGCGACGATTGTGAAGATTGATCCGGCGGCCTCAACCGTGAATGGATCGACCGGATATAAGGTGACCATTCAATTCGTGAAGGCGGATGAACGGATCAAGCCGGGGATGACGGCGAATGCCAGCATCATCACGGCAGAAAAAGCGGATGTCGTTTCTGTTCCAACGCAGTCTGTGCTCCAACAGGATGGAAAGTACTATGTGTTCATGGACGGCGAATCGAATAAACCGAAGAAAATTGAAATTACGGTTGGGATTCGAAGCGCGGATAACTGGTGGGAAGTTGTTTCCGGCGTGAACGCGAACGACCGCATCATCCAATTCTAGAACCATGGTTATGAACACGAATATGAAATCCTCTTCATCTAATCCGGCCGTGCTCGCAGAAGAAAAAAAGATCCTTGGCGAGATCAAGGCAGAAGAACGGAAGATAGAAAAAGCGGAAGCGCTGATTGTTGATGCGGAAAAAAAGATTTCTCGCGCCGAACGCCATATCACAACCATCGTGATTGTCCTGACGCTGCTCATTGCGGCGGGTGCGGGCGGATTGGTGTACTGGCGCTTCCTGACGAGCCGCATTTCCATTGATAAAGCGATCGTCAGTGCGCCGCAGATCAATATCGGTCCATCCCAAGCGGGAATTTTACAGGATGTCTTTGTGAATGTGGGTGATACGGTTCCAGCTGATACGGTAGTGGCCCGCGTGGACACGCAGTCGTTGAAAACAACGGTTGCCGGTCTGGTGATCGACGTGAATAAGAATATTGGCAAGCGCGTGTTACCGACAGATACCGTCGTGTCCGTGATTGATCCGAATGAATTGCGCGTTGTTGGAACGATTGCGGAAGATAAGGGACTCGCGGACATTCAGGTTGGACAGCGCGCCGTCTTCACGGTTGATGCGTTCGGCTCCCGTGCCTTCTACGGAACGGTTGATAACGTGAGCCCGACCTCGCACGATTCCGGCGTTGTCTTCAATATTTCCGATAAGCGCGAAACGCGCGAGTTCGATGTCACGATCCGCTACGACGGTACGGTCTATCCAGAATTGCGAAACGGCATGTCGGCGAAGGTGACGATTCTGAAGAATTAATACAGATGGTACGTCGTGCGTTGTACGTGGTCCGTAGGATCGCTCCGAATCCTACGCACGACGCACGACGCACGACGCACTCGTCCTCATGTCTTCCCCTTCCACTCCCGAGTCACGCGCTGCAAATTTGCGCTGGCTCATCCTGCTCACGGTGATCATCGGGACGTTTTTAGGGCGTTTGGATCAGACGATCGTGAACCTCGCGCTCCCGAAGATCATTGGCGATTTTAAGATTACGGTGAATGAAGCGGGATGGATTGCGACCGCCTATATTTTGGCAAACGCCGTGTTCGTTCCGATTTGGGGAAAGCTTGGGGACACGATTGGACGGAAGAAAGTCTACCTGCTCGGTTTTGGAATTTTCATTCTTGGATCCGTCCTCGCAGGCCTCTCATGGAATCTTTCTTCGATGATTGTGTTCCGCGTGATTCAGGCGATCGCCGGGTCTGCTGACTATCCAACGGCCATGGCGATCATTGCTGTGACGTTTCCGGCTGGGCGCGAACGCGCGCAAGCCCTTGGAATCTGGTCGTCTTCATTTGCCGCTGCCGCCGTGTTCGGTCCCTTAATCGGAGGGCCGCTCATTGATGCCTTTAATTGGCGAGCGGTCTTTTTGATCAACCTCCCGATCGGCATCATCGGCGCCATCATGGCCATGGCGTTCATTAACGAATCGACCTCTGAGAAGAAGACGGTGAAGTTTGATTGGTGGGGCGCACTCATGCTTGGCGGCGCGCTTGCATCGCTCGTGCTCGTGCTTGATCGCGGGATTGATTGGGGGTGGCTGTCGCAGAAATCATTTGCGACGTATGGGGCAGTCCTGATTTTCTCGGCGATTTTTGGCGTCATCGAGCGATATCACCCTGAGCCGATCATTGATTTTAAATTCTTTAAGAGCAACATCTTCGTCCAAACACTTATCAATAACTTCATCCTGTTCATGGGGCTCATGGGCGCGATGTTCTTGATCCCGGTGTTCGCGCAGGTCTTCCTGGGGTACAACGCTACAGAAACCGGCTACCTGTTCATGCCGATGGCATTCGCGATGATGCTAGCGGCCCCGATTGGCGGACGGCTGACGGGTGTCGTTGAACCGCGATATGTCATCGCGGTCAGCACGCTCATTGCCGCGTTTGGGATGTATCTGTTTTCATTCCTCGATCCGCGATCCGGTCCGCTCGATATCATTATCCCGGTCACCGTGATGGCGTTTGGGATGGGTGTTGGAATGGCGCAGCGCACGAATGTGATCGCGTCCGCGGTCCCTCAGAACGAAATCGGCGTCGCGTCATCCATTCTTGCCCTTGCCCGAAACATCGCCGGCGCATTCGGGATTTCCGTATTCGCGACGATTTTGAATTCAACGATTAAAACGAATATTTACAACCTCGCGGCAAACAGTACGATCCGTGCGACATCGCAGGCGCAGTTTGCACAGGGAATCGGACTGATCGAACTCAAGGCGCAGATCGCGGCGTATGATCGCGTGTTTATCGCCGCCGCGATTCTCCTGTTCATCGGCGCCGTCTCATCGCTTCTCATTGTTGCCGACAAGCATGCGGCGGACGTGGAAGTGATGGTGGAGTAGAGGCGGGCATCGCGATCCCATTGACAAACTTCAAAAAATGTGTGATTTTGAGACCTGCTCATTCTCAAAATGAAAACGACGTTATGGCGCTGATTGAGCGAATCGGAGCCAGGACGCCGTTTTCAATGTAGAACGTCGCTTCTCATTATGGTGATGAGGAGCAACCAAGCGATTCACAACGTAAGAGGTGAAGATGTTTCCCGGATTATTCTCAAGCAGAAATCGAGCATATCGTCGTATGGCCGAACAGGCTGTTCATGAAGCATTGGGAGAAGTGCAGCTCAATGAGCATGCGTTTCGATCACTCGCGAATCAGCGCGAAGAACTTGAATCAGTGATTGCGAGCGTGGTGCAAGCGCACGTGGGGCGATATCAATTCGCGGGAGAGCGATCAGAATCACATCAGCGATATCCCTCGGCCTACCGAGGAGCGCATGCCATGGCGGATCAGGTACGTGATCTGCAAGCGTTGTTTCCCGGCATCGGGTCTGCAGATGAACGTGCGACCCGGCGTCCGCTCCCATCGTTTATCACCGAAGAGAATGGTGGGTACTTCGCATTTCCGCGCTGGCAGCTTTTTGCCAAGACGTACAATGAAGCGGTATTGATGGTCCTGCAGAAGCTGAAGGCGACACGTCCGCTCAACAATTTCGATGCGTGGCAAGTCGATGCCGATCGTCTTTGCCAGTGTCAGCGGAGTATCAAGATGTGGCAACAAGCGGCCCAGCGACAGAATGGGTACGACATCCTCACGATGCCAGCTCAGTTCGGGATGTATCATCGCGGTCGCAGTATGCGACTCGTACGTGCCATGTACGAGCCAAGCGAATTCGGTCTTGGCTTGTATGAGACCGGCATCATGCTCCTGACGCATTCCGAGCGCTTTTCCGTTGATCCGACACCAGATCGCAGACTCGGGATTCATTGTCCTGGTGATGTCGGTGCGCGTTGCGGGCATCGGAATGGTGAAGGCGCTCCGCATTGGCAGATGACGCAAGACGGCGTCCTCCATTTTGGTCCGACTCCGATCTGTGGAATAGCGATCGGTCTTGGATCAGCCACGGCGATTCTGCCAGATTGGTAAACGGATACGTATGACAAAGCCCTCCGAGTCCCATATGGGATCTTCCTCGGAGGGCTGATGTTATTGTTGGGTTTTTTAAAAAAATAAGAACGCCCCGCGAGTCGGTGCGAGGCGTTCGGGAGCGCGAGCGTGTCAGGATGATCAGAATCCAGCCGGTGTTGGAATGAAGCGGTACTGCGGGCGGTGCAGAACATTCCAATCATGATATTCGCAGACGATGCCGCGAGTGAGTGAATTCTGGGTCACGCGGACGTGCAGGAAAAGATACCGCGTTTCGGTTCCGACAGCCTCGGTATAGCCGATGGATCCGGTTCCGCACCGTTCGATGGTGGCAGCTCTGTCGTCGTAATGCGTCGCGCCGACGCGAACATCGGTGAGTCCGTAGAACTCGGTTGCGACAACGGTTGGATGCCGAAGTGATTGGAGGAGTGGTGGGGTGATCCAGCCAATGATGAGACTTGTGATGACGGCAAACACCGCGTGCTGGTGAATCGCCTGCCACACTCTGGTGAAGAACCAGACGCACGCATGAATGAGCTCATGGATTGCGAGGCTAATGAGAAAGAGGATGACGAGAAAGATGACACCAAGAGCCCCTAACCCTTCACCTTCTGTGTCTTCTGCGTTCTTGCAAGAAGTATCTTCATGATCAGAAACGATGGGTTCGGCTTGTGAACTGACGCTCATGAATTCCTCCGTGTGCAACGGTGGTGACACGCTCGTATTGTGAACGACCTGATGAAATTAGGCGCTTGGATAGATGGTTTGTCAAGAAAACGAACATCCCCCTTCGTCGCGTTGAGCGCGACTCAGGGGGATGGAGCGAATACGGAACGAACGTCTCGTTCAATGAATCTTGAGGTGAGAAATGGCATCAACGACCGTATTGACGACAGGGTCATCCATGTCTTCCGGTCGAAGATCATACCCGGTGCGTGGGCCGGAAACGCGTGCCGGATAGGTACAGGTGAATCCGTGAGAGAAATAGGTGCGTGTCTCTGCCGATCGTTTTAGATAGTCGATCATGGTTCGTGCGATCGACAGAATGAGGCCCGGATCTTGGTCCGCATCGTAGGCGTGTATTGCCTGAAGGAGATCTGCTGTTTCAGGCACAGGCGTTTGAAGCGTTTGAAGAAAGCGTGCGCTATTCCATTGTTCGACGAACTGATTGTAGAGAAACGCACTCCGTTCAAAATCTTCACAGATGATGTGTGCCGTTTCAAGGAACGCGATGCCGGTTCCAGACCACTTCAGAACGGCCTGCGTAAAGGCGATGTGCGTGGCATTACGAACCATTCGAGTCGCGATTTGCGCCGTCGACTGTTGGACCGGTGGCTTGTCGAGATCAAGGTGCGCGAGGAGTTGCACGGAATACGTTCCTTGATCATACGGGTTGATACGTCCGTAGGCACCGGTGACGAGATGTCCGCCATATTGTTCGACCAGGGCACGGACCTCATTCCAGCGATAGGCGCAGGGGAGCTCTTTTTGTTTAAGAATGAGCTCTTTTGCTTGCGCATACTGTGCAACCAGGTTTGGATCATTAATCGGACCAACCGGAATGGCCATTCCGCGATTTACGTTCGCAACCGTTTCGAGGATGTCGTGAAAATGTTGTTGATACGCAGCGTCATGTCGGTTTGCGGTCTTCAGTGTGTAGGTATGAACCTCTCCGGATTCGTCGATTCTGGTCACGTGCTGAATCTTGGATCGGTCGAACATCTTCAGCAGGGGACGACATGCGATCGGGGTTTGCGGGAGCGGCATGGCGTTTTCCGTCGGTGGAGTAGGAGGGGGAATTTTTCGAATCGGTTCGGGCGAAGTCACCGCGACCTCCTCATTTCGGGTCGGAGGATCTGATCGCGTCGAGCATCGATCGTAGGAGAGCAGTCCAAAGATGCAAAGCGTAATGAAGAGCAAGAAATACGCGATTCGTTTCAAAGATTCTTCCATGATTTCTTCCTTCTCTGTTCTTCAGTTGGGAGGGTGCGCACGGTCATTGAACCAGAAGCTAGGAAAATGTTCAAACAGGTGAGTACGTAAGTAGGTGAGTAGGTGAGTATGTCGGATCCGACATACTCACCTACTCACCTACTTACGTACTCACCTAAAAAAGAAATCGCGGCCAGGCTCCCGATGGGAACCCAGCCGCAGATTGCTCGAATGAAACAGACTTCGTTTGATTCACTCATAGTGAACCGATGACGGGCAGGGGGATGAGTCGAGGCGTTTTTGATCCGGCGCCTTGTCCGACCAAGCCCTGCATATCGTATCCCCAGCAGGCGAGGACGCCGTTGGTGAGAATGGCGCAGGCAGTGCCCCCGGTGACCAGGGAAGTCACGGAAGGGATTCCGCAGGCGGTCACTTTCGTGCATCCGGTTGAAGCGGTGGATTCGGTTCCCAGTTGGCCGGAGGTGTTATCACCCCAGCAAACATAGGTCCCATCGCTCTTGAGTGCACACGTGTTCTTCTCTGCTTGGATGAGGGATGTGATGCCGCTCAGGCCAGGGATGGCAACAGGCGTCTTTGATGACGTTGTTGAGGTGGTGGTGCCGAATGCGCAGGACGTGTTATCGCCCCAGCAGGCCGCGGTTCCATCGGTGTAGATGACGCAGGTTCGGTTGGAGGCGGATTTTGTCGCGAGATGCGCAACACCGCTGACCCCATGAACCACGAGTGGCGTGAAGGTCATGGTCCCGGTGAGTGTGACATCGCCGAGCTGTTCGTGGGTGTCATCTCCCCAGCACAACATGGTCCCATCAGAGATGAGCGCGCAGGTGTGATATGACCCCGCGTAGATTTCTGTTGCGTTGGAGACGCCGACGGCCTGTGTCGGTGTTCCGACCCACGTGGACACGCCAGGTTGAGTCGAAGTCAAGCTATGTCCGACGCCGTCACCAATTTGTCCATTAGACGCTTCACCCCAACACCACACGGTGCCATCGCTCTTGAGCGCGCAGGTGTGTTCCATCCCGGAAGTGATAGAAGTGACGCCGGAGAGTCCGGCAACCGGTGTCGGGGTCGACACGTTGCTGCTGAATGCTCCTGTTCCAATTTGTGCGCTGTTATTCATGCCCCAACACGATACGGTACCGTCTGTGAGAAGTGCGCACGTGAAGCTGTTGCCAGCGGCAAGTTGCGCGACGTTCGTCAGATTGATCGCGAGTTCCGCCTTGAAGGCGCCCGGATTGGTGATCGTGGTATACGCCGTTTTCGTGGTGCCATCTCCGAGCTCCCCGTTGGTATCTTGGCCCCAGCAACGAACCTGCTGATCAGTGAATCGTGCGCACATCGCAGTGCCACTGTTGACAACGTGTGTCGGAACGATGCACGGGGATGCATTTGGGTCGCCCCAAGTGCAGGTCGTGGACGGTGTGAGTGCGGGGATGATTGAGCATGCGGTTGAACCGGCTGATCCGGTTCCGCCCGTTGCCGTGGTGCCGCCAGTGGGTGCGGTGGATGTTCCACCGGTCGCCGGTGATTTGCCGCCCGTTGCGGAGGTTGATCCACCAGCTGCGGTCATTGCTTGACCACCAGAGGTGTTCGTTGCTCCCGTTGAGGTGCTTGATGCACTTCCAACGGTTGAGGTCGAACCGGTTGCGGAGGATCCTAATCCACCGGTTGTAGGTCCATTCCCTCCGGTTGAGGGATTGGTATTCTCGCCACCGACGCTTGAGACCGATCCGGACGCGATGCCGGCAGGGTCTGAATGACTGCTTCCGCACCCTGAAATGAGGGCCGCGGAGCAGAGACAAAACAAAACGGCCATGGAGTTACGCTGTGTCATGCTGCCCTCGATTTTTCGAAGTCTGTTTCATTTTTTAAGGTTCGGACGAATCCGAATTAAGCCATAAGCTCAGCATAAACTAGCTGTTGAAAATGTCAAGTGGACGGGACGTCTTTTAAGAGGCAGTAGGCAGTAGCAAGTAGACAGTAGAAATGCGTTCTACTGTCTACTTGCTACTGGCGACTGCCTCTCTCAAACGGCCATGACAATTCCCACGATAATCACGACGAACCAGAAGAATTTTCGTCGAAGACTCTTTCCGTCGATCCGTTCCTTAAAGACCTTCGGCATAAATCGCTTCAGGAGAAGGGCGTAGATCAGGACGAAAAATGGTTGCGTGGATTCAATTCCTTGGGTGAGCGTGACAGAGCCGATGGACACGGCATAGGTCAATGCCGCGGATCCGCTAAAGGTGAAAAATTCGTTCGCGAGAAAAACGGGAAGTTTGTGAACGAACGCATCACTTTTCTCAAAAATATCCGATCTCCATTTTGGGACAAGCCAGAAACACAGTGCGAACACAAACGAAAAGATGACGGACCATGTGAATCCAGTTCCCCAGCTGACGCTGTCGAAAATATATTTGTACAAGATCGCTTCGACGGACAGGAGCGCGGAACAGGACAACATGTATCCGAACGCGGCATTAAGTTTGATGTGCTGCTTCAGATTGAGCGAAACGCAGATACTTCCAAGAATGATGAGCGAGAATCCCACATACTGAATCGGATGCAGGGCTTCGCGGACAAAGAGGTAGGCGAGGAATGGGATGAATAATTTTCCAAGTCCGAAGAGCGAAACGACCACGGACGTATCATCGC
Source organism: Candidatus Uhrbacteria bacterium (assembly GCA_023246415.1). GTDB lineage: Bacteria > Patescibacteriota > Patescibacteriia > 2-12-FULL-60-25 > 2-12-FULL-60-25 > 2-12-FULL-60-25. Next base: position 6,948 of record JAHFIK010000026.1, on the reverse strand, counting down.
GTCGAAGCGCTGCGTAGTACGGAAAGAGATACAGGATTTCGATTGCGCCAATCGCAATCGCGACCGGAATCATTGCGATGGGGAGCGCGACGGGGCGTTGAATTAAAAAGACAAATGGAAGAAAGAGCGTATTGAAGAGCGAGCTGTAATACACGAGCGTCGGAACTTTTTTAAAATGAAGGTTCGTGAGGTCGTTATCAAAAATATTCGAAACCGCAAACAGCATCGGTGCAAGAAGTGCGATCGCAAGCCACAGCATGGAGGATAGGATAGAGGAGAAGTCGACATTCGCGTAGGGGTGCATCGCGTGTGCCCTAAAATGCACAATCAAAACGCAATGGATGACGTGCTACCATGCCAAGTATATGCTCCCATCCGTTCGGTTCACGCAAATGCCGATGGCGTTAGAGGTCGACATGTTCCAGGGTTTTCTGTTCGATAACGAATGGGGTTGGGGAACATATATTCTGAAACGACATCCGGAGTTAAAGAGCGTCCTTCATCTTAAAACGAAGAAGGAGCAACGGTCTGCGATCACGGCGTATGTCGCACAGTATCGAAAAAGACATCACTTACGGATTCAAAAACGTCTTGAGCAATATCGCGAAAGTTGGAAGAGACGAGAGAGACCGATGTTGCTTGAATTGAGTCGGATCATTGAAACGGATTGGCCGAAACAGCGAAAGACGATTACCGCGCATCTCTCGATTAATCCAATTTGCCCACGATTTCTGGATTCATGGTCATTCTCGCTTTCAATATTTCCAAAGAAGATTTCACAGGCCATGACGATTATGGCGCACGAGATTTGTCACTTCCTTTATTTTAAAAAGTGGCTTGAAGTTTTCCCAAAATCGAATCCACGAACATTCGAGTCACCGCATATCGTTTGGCATCTCAGCGAGCTTATTGCGCCGATCATCATCAATGATCCGGGGATCGAACGAATCTTGAAACGACGAGAGAATGCGTATGCAGGATTCTATAACGAACATCTCGCGATTCGAATCGGGAAGGTATCTGCCCCGGCGTATTTCACGCGACTGTATCGCCGACGAATTTCATTTGAATCGTTTTTACGTGAGGCGCTCGGGGAGATGGAGGTTTATCGAAAGAAGTTTGAGTTGACGAATCATGAACGGTAAACGCGGAGGATCGGAAACGTCTGATTACCGCTTCCCGCTTCCCGTTCACCAAAAAAACATCCTCCAGTTTAATGGAGGATGTTTTTCTGGCGCCCCGGGTAGGAATCGAACCCACAACCGTTGGCTTAGAACGCCACTGCTCTATCCAATTGAGCTACCGGGGCAAGGTGAAAGTTTTGCGAAGTCCCCCGAAGCTCCACGTCAGTGGAGCGAAGGGGGAACGAGCGGGATCATAACGGGAATCAACGTTTCTGACAATCCTTGAAGGTAGGCAGTGGCCAGTCGTGAGTTGCCAGTAGGAACGCATCCCTACTGGCTACTCGCTACTGGCGACTGCCTAAAATAGAGAAGGCGAGCTCATGCGGGGCTCGCCTTCGGATGCGGACTTCAGCGTTTGTGTGGCGTCTCAAGGACGTTCGTTCTCCGTGGGATCGCATGGATCAGGATCGACGGAAAGTGTTTTGACAGAGGGATCGGGCTCCGTGATTTCTGCGGCATCGGCTGTTCCGCCCGTTGATGCGTCACCAGCGGTCGACGTTGCGCCTCCCGTGGCAGGTGCACCTGCGACCGCGTCGAGCGGTCGATCACCGATGCGGCACATCGGACCTTCTCTGCGCGTCGTCGTGTCGTAGTCGCTGCACCCGAAGAGGGTCGCGATCAGGCATCCAAACAGCAGGTGAGATCGATGGTAGGTCATTCGATTGATCTGAGACATTGATATTCTCCCGTTCGTCCCTTTGGGAATGGTGGTGTAAAAAAACGCTGAATGTGTGAAAGGGACTCCCTATAAGAAACGCCTATTTGGCGAAAATGTCAAGGTGAGTGACGCGATGAATGAAAGAGAGGAGCAACCAAGGGGTCACTCCGCTATTCCGTTGATTGCACTGATCAGGATTTTTTCGCGGGCGCTTCCACTTCCGTCAGCCAGTCATTCAATGCGGCCATTTCTTCGTGGATGCGTGCGACGGTTTGTTTGAGGAGCGTGATCTGTTTCCAGTTCGCGAGGATAATCAATCCTTTAATGAGGGCGATGAGCAACATGATCGCGACCGCGGCCATGATGGATTCTCCAATGCCGATGTGCGGGAGGTAGAGGAGGCCAGAGGTGAGCGATGGGTGAACGAACGTGCTGATCGAGGGAATGGAGACGCCGGGAATCGCGGTTGCAACGGAGTTCGCTTTGCTCACCGTGGCTTCATACGTTTTTAAGAAGTCGAGCATGATGCCACCGCCCCAAGCGATTGAGAATGCGGAGAATCCCGCGATGATGATTAATTGAATGGTGCTCCACGGGTGCCAGGAGACTTTATGCGCCTCTTCTTCCAGTCGAAAGAGATCAAGTTCGCGCCGATCAAGTTCAACGTCGAAGAGATCGTGCGCGCGTTCCGGAATGCGTTCCGCGAGGTCAGCGACGGCAAGGAGTCCTGGCGGACAAATTTCGCGATTCAATTTGAATGGAGTGGTAGACATACGTGTGGGCGCGATTCATCGCGCCCGATATTGAACATGATAGCATCACATTCTATTCTACAGAGGGATTTCTATTTTTTCGGTTGAGCGGTTCCGTAGGTATAACATTCCGGCTCACCTTTTGAAGAACAGTAAGCTGTCGTGCACCCTAGCTCCGATCGTCTATCGCAGATATTGCACCCATCGTAATACGTGATACATCCGTCATAAATCAGTTTTGAGATGGCCGCGGACCGTGCGAGATCGGCTTGGACTTCTTGCGCGCAAGGAATGATTCCGCGTTCGTCCGTGACGCATGATGCAAAACCGGTAAGGAAAAGCCCGATTGCACAGACGACGATGATCACGATCGTGGTGCTGAGAATCCAAATGGTTTTTCGTTTCATACCATTATAAAAAAGTTGTCAGGAAGGAGAATTATCGCCCGTCCCCGTTCCCATTCAGCGTCCCGCGTGCCTTTCGGGATGCGAGTTTTTCAACATTCTTTGCGGCAACATCATCCAGCGAGAGACCGAGTTCTGAGGCGAGACGCGCGGTGTACCAAAGGACATCGCCGAGTTCTTCCGTGACGACCGCTTTCTGCGTTTCATCGATGACGCCATCGTGATCGCGGATGATCTTCTTCACTTTATTTGCGACTTCACCTGCCTCACTCGTTAATCCGAGAGCGGCATAGACATAGCGATGATCCGCACCGAGCAGGCGATCGACGGGTTCTCCATAGATGGCCGTTTCTGCGGCGTGTTGTTGGTATTCGGAGAGGGTCATAGGCGAGTTATGAGTGGTGAGTCATGAGTCATGAGTTCGATCCCTTTGCTCATGACTCATGACTCGACACTCATGACTCTTCCTCGTCCATCGTTTTTCCGTGGAATGCCTTATGCACGTCTCGGAGTTGTTGGTTCGTGACGTGCGTATAAATCTGCGTGGTCGTAATGCTGGAGTGTCCGAGCATGGCCTGGACGGATCTGATGTCTGCGCCGTTGATGAGAAGGTCGGTTGCGAACGAGTGGCGCAACGTGTGCGGGGACACGTGCTTCGTGATGCCGGCCATCGCGGCATACCGTTGGACGAGCCGTTCAATGGATCGGGGGGTGAGCGCACCGATCTCTTTCTCATCGTTGTCTTTCAGGGATCTCGACGCACCGACGGCGCGATCATGACGGACAAATAAGAATGGGGATTTGTCGTCGCGCTTTTCAAGATACGATGCGATGGCGTGCTTTGCCTGATTCGACAGAAAGACAACGCGCGTTTTATCGCCCTTTCCGCGCACCGTGAATTCATCGCGATCCAAATTCACCATGCTGGTTTTGAGTGAGGCGAGTTCAGACACGCGCATCCCGGTCGAGAAAAAGAGTTCGAGGACAGCACGGTCTCTCAGTTTGATAATCTGCGGCGCATCGCTTTGTTCCGGGGCTTCTAAAAGGCGAGAGAGATCAACGGACTCCAGGAAGGACACGTCGCGCGAACCTTGTTTGGCCAGTTCGATTTTTTCCGGAGCAAGTGATTTGACGTCGATCTTTGCGAGGTATTTCAAAAACGTACGCAACGAGATGAGATGATAATTCTGCGTCGATTTTTTCAGCGTTCCGCCGCGTCCATCTTCAAGACGGTTGAGATAGAGCCGATACTGACGCACGAGATCGCCGGTGAGCTCTTTCGGTTCCGGATCTTTTGCCCAATCGATAAACCGCTGGAGATAGAATTCATAATTCCGAATCGTCATCGACGAGCGACCGCGCTCAATTTCGAGATGTTCCAGGAATTGTCGGAGGTAGGAGGAGAGTTTCATGCATGTGTAGGGGCGCGTCGCACGCGCCCTCCGTGTTTGAATCACCATTTTATCGGACCACGTCCCAATGGTAGCAGATGCGTCGCAAAAATATGTAACACGGACGGTTATGATGAAAGAGATGAACGTGTGCGGTTGAGGAATACTATGATTTTGTCATTCTGAGCTTCGCGAAGAATCGCTTTCCAGAGGAAGGTGGTGAGCAGACGCAGACAACCGAATTCGCAAAACGGTCTCGTAGAGTACTCTTCGAGACCATTTGCGAATTCGGTTGTCTGCGTCTGTCTGTCATCCACACTCTGGAAAGGGGTTCTTCGCTTCGCTCAGAATGACAAAAGTGGAGGGTCGTGCGGGCTAAAGTATCTGCATACGTAAGAGTATCCCCCGACACTCAAAGTGCCCCATGCCCCATGCCCCATGCCCCATGCTCTTTGCTCTTTGCTCTAAAACCAAAAACGCCGTCAGTTTTCACCAACGGCGTCTCAGAATGTGGGAATGATGCTTACGGAAGAACGATCCCGTGCGTTTCGAGATAGGGGGATCGGGCGTTCTCGACGTTGTCGACGATGTAGGCGTGACAATAGACGAGAATGGTTCGGACATGTTTGGTTTGAACCCAATCGTACAACTTTGCGGAGATATCGCTCTTGGTAAAGCATTCTCCCTTCACCATGACGCCGTATTCCATATCCACGAGCAGGAAGTGCGTGGCGTCTTGGATCGGGCAGATATTCCATCGGCCGTCTCCGAGCGTTGGTTTTTCAATGCAGTAGAGGAGTCGATGGGCATCTTTGTTGATCGGGACCATCGTCACGATGACCTCCGAAGATCGAATGCCTTTCTCGTGATCAATGAGCACGGTGCCGACGTGTTTCTGAACGGCTTCAATGATCGCGGGATGCGCCTCTGCGCTGAGGACGGTCATCACTTCGATTTCCGCATGCGCGAGACTTCCGATCCGATACGTTTTCTTCACGATCGTGCCGCGAAC
>JAHFIK010000026.1:0-1447 GCA_023246415.1 Candidatus Uhrbacteria bacterium | reverse complement strand
GGATCGATGACGGGATTGCTTGGACGCCATGACGAGGCATCCATCGTGCTTCCGTCGGCCACCAGGACCGGAATCGGACTGCGTCGAACGACGTCTGACGCATGTCCACCGATATTCACGGATGGATTTTTTGCGCACACGATGAGCGAGCAGCCGTACGCGATCGCGGTCCGAACGATGAAGTCCGGCACGCTGTCGTCCATTGCAATGGTTTCGGATCGTGAGACCTTCAGGTCTGAGAGCAGGAGATTCAGTCGGATGAGCGCGTTTCTTGCGAGCGGATGGAGATGGCCATAGGCCGGAGCATCTTTTGGAATGTCCGGATTCGGCCACGTGGTATGCGCAAGGACGATCCGTGAGCCCGTGGTGCGCGCGAGCGGTCCGGCAGTTCGCACCGCGATGGAACCAGAGCGTCCATTCCCAAAGGGAATGAGGTAGGTCAGCGGTTCGGGAAGGCGGAGTCTGTCTTCATCTTTCGGATGGAGAATGTGAACGCCGGGGATGTGCAACTGCGGTTCAACTTCTTCGCCTCGGGCAGCGGCTTGAACGAGAATGCTGTGCGTGCCGTTGCTGCTGGGGACGATGTCTTCGCGTTTGCAGGGCGTCCATTCGTAGTGCGAATGTCGTCCCATCCATTTCATTGCATCATGTTGAACGCGTGGTTCAATGATGAGCAGGCAGGAGGTCTGTGCATGCTTGGCAAATGCCATCGCATACTTCATCGCTCGAATGCCAGGTTCTGTGAGACGGTACTGTACGTAAATATTCCAGTTCACCGGGTGTCCTTTCGTAAGCATGTTCCCTTGTGAAGGGTCGAGTGTTTCTCGGGCGATTTCAATCGCTCCAAGTCGGCGACCGTAGTCGAAATAAGTCGATTTGTCAATGGATTTGGTTCGTTACGTCGTCCGTCGTTACGTCGTCCGGCCGGCCGGCCCGACCCGACGCCACGACGGACGACGGACGACGCAACGAGAACGATTGACCTTTCTTCAAAGTTCGCGTACATTGTCCACGCCCTTTTCTTCCACCACTGTTGCAAGGAGTCTGTGCCGCATGCGCATTCATCGATTACTTCGAAAGGCGATTCCTCGTCCGATTCCGACCTCGCGGGTCTGCCAGATCTGCCGTCGCATCTCTTCCGGAGGGAACCATCAGGCGTGTACGGAATTTGCGCACCAAAAACCGTTCGCCTATCGGTCATTCCTCGACGCGATTAAAACGCTCGATGAACCGGATCATGACGCCGCAATCGTCCAGTATACGGAAGCGCGATCCGTGATACAGATGCTTCAGGTCATTGATGAAGTGAGTCGAAGCATTGATCCGGAGAACGACCCGCAGGCCCGAGGCGTCCTCTCCAGTATCAGTCTCGGATTCTCGCTCATTAACGACGATCGGCATCCGGAACTCCTCGTTCATCCAAGATTACGCCTCGTGCTTTGAGGCG
>JAHFIK010000025.1:16474-18169 GCA_023246415.1 Candidatus Uhrbacteria bacterium | reverse complement strand
TCATCACTTATCCATCTTCCGAACCACGAACGCCCCATCCTCATACACAACGTGCGAGTGCGATTCGATCGCCGCAAGCTGCTCCGTACGCTTATCCTCTTTTGCGACGACGAGATGCGTCAGCGGATAGGCATTCAACATCGACGCTAGCGACTTCTGATAAAACGCACCATACGCCTGTACGTTCGCGGCGACTTCCGCATCCGGCATGTTTGCATATGCCCCTGCGGCTTCACGATAGTAGATCGCATGAATCCGACTTGAAAGTTCCGCGCGACGCGTTGTCGGAAATGTTGCAGCGACTTCATCGGGCGTGACGCCTTGTATCCAGAGATCGAAGAAATACGCATCGCGGGCGCGAGCATCTGACGAAAGATACATGTACGCATTCGTGGCCCAGTACACATCCGTCGATGTATATACCGGAATCAAATCTCGAATAAACCCTTCCGCATACACCGAATCACCCGCATGCGTTTGCGTCCGCAGATATGTCAACGCTCCTGCGGACGCTTGCTGATCACGCCAAAATGGCAATGCGTACTGATAGGAGCGATATTGAAAGAGACCGCCACATATGACAAATGGGATCACGAGAACGACTGCGATCACACCCGGCCGAACTTTTTTCACAGATGATCGCAACCACCGATCCGAAATCCATGAGCCGATCAGGATCATCCCTAAAATCCCCGCCATTGGCTTGATGAAATACCAATGATAGTGCGATGAGACGATCAATCGCCCGGTCAGAACTTGCTGATTAAGTGCGATCACTGATGCCACAGCGAGCGCCGCGACCAACCAAGCTGCAGAGCCCAACCGTTTCCAAAATAGGCATGGGAGCACGACGAGCACGACGACCATCACCCCAAGCGATGGATGGTGGCTTGCGATCATTCCCATACGCATGGAGGTTTCCGCATAGAGCGGGTCACGCGCCGTGATCCAGAGATTCCAGGCATAGGGAAGGAACGCGATGAGGAGCGCACCCGCAAACCATCCCAGTGATTTCAATCGTTGGACATCACGTCGAACGAGATAGACGCCAAAGACGATCGCGTAGAATGCCCCGAGGAGCGACCAGGCGTACACATACGCGTAAAACGAGAGCGCGGTCAGCATCCCGGCCGCCATCAATCCTTTTTTCGATTTCATTCGAACCCAGGCGATGAATCCCCATAGCGCGCCATAAAATAAAATTCCACTGATCTGCGGATTAATCGGACGCGCGAACGTCAGGAACTCAAAACCCACAGTTGGCGGTTTCAATAGCTGAAAAATGGTCCATGGACCAGAAAAAAGAAATCCCGCAAAAAGATAGATCGCAACGCCAACAAATGACCACCAGAATCGCTTTGTCATCGCGTCAAAACATCCAACCATCACCGAAAAGACCAGTGCCCCAAATAAAAACTGAGATAAGAGGAGCGAGCGAGCGCCATCAAGACCAAAAATTCCGCCGATCGTGGCAATCGTGATCTCTGGAAATGCCGGCTGGAGATACGCTTGCTGTTTTGGTGACGAATAGTACACGTTCGCCAGTGCCGGGAATCCATCCTTCACTTCTTCCACGCGTGCCGCGTAATGAATTTCCGCATCCGTGCCACTCATTTCAATCCCACGAAATCCGGACGCTGGATCAACCCGCATGAGGATTGCCGGAAGAATGCAGATGAGACCAAAAAGGATCGC
>JAHFIK010000025.1:11716-16374 GCA_023246415.1 Candidatus Uhrbacteria bacterium | reverse complement strand
TCGACGGCGGTGACCCGGTCTGAGAAGGGTTTGATGACCGATAAAAATCCTCCGACGCCGCATCCGACATCAATCGCGGATACAAAACGGCCGCGAATGCGCGTGAGCGACGATAAGATATTCCGAAGCAAGGTCCGTCGACCGACGTACCACCAATGGTTCTTCTGAACGCGTTCTTGAATTTGGTATTCCGTGACGTTCATGATAGGTACATCAGCTCACTTTCCGGCACACGACATACACGGCAGCAGCCGTTTCCTCCGCACCAGGAAGACGCGCATACACCAGATCCAACAGTTTTAACGGACTCAGGATGATCATGAAGAAATATTTCAATATCTTACGAAGCGGCGAGATTCCGAACGAACAGATTGTTGCGAGCCACACGGCAAAAATCGACATCGTCCCTGATGTCGGCCCCATCATCACCCCGGAGGCAACGACCCTGCAATTTGGAACACTGGCGCACAAGCCTGCGATTGTCCATCGACGATAGTCATTCGGTGACGGGTGGTACGGAAACACAAACGGAACCCCGAGATAAATCAATCCACCGATTTTCGTGACTCTCACGATTTCTTGAACCACCTGTTGAGCGTCATTCACGTGTTCAAGCACCTCATCTGAACACACCGCATCGAAGGTATTTTCAGAAAAAGGCAATGCTTCAGCACGCGTTAAAATATCAACGCCATCGAACGGGAACAGATCAATATTCAATACATCGGTCTGTAGCCGCGTCGGACCACTTCCCACATTAAGCAATCGCTTAAACGGACCATATCGACGAACGAACCGCGGTGCCGTCATCCCCGTAAATAACACCGGAGAAATGGCTCTTGAGAAAAGACTGTAGAATCTTGGCCATCGTTTAAAAAAGTTCTTTACCGCATTTTCACGATCACTTCCACACTCACGAGTGATTGCATTCCGGTCATCGGGCGAAATAAACGAGAGTCGACCGTATTCCGCATAGCACGGTGCATTGCAGGCGATACATTTCATCGCGCCTGCCTCGATAGCCCCTCCGCACTTCGGACAACGAACGACCTCTGGGATATTCATACTTTTCGTCCAAACCCTCTCCAGCTATTTCCATATCGTTGCGTAATCACCACGTCTTGCAACCCCGCATCCGCAAACCAACTTCGAATTTCGCCCTCCGAAATATAAAACGCAATCCCCGGAACCAAGTGGTCGAAGATGATACAGAAATTTTCACGGAACGAGTAGCCGGAGACTGAACAGAGATAGGCGCTGTATGGGAGGATCCGTTTCAACCATGCAATCTTTTTTGTTTCTGCAGGACGATACAACAAGATCAGCGCGAGTTGATACGGAATCGCAAGACAGAATGACAAAAACTTTGTCACGGGCAATGGAAGACGCGAAGTGACTGCACGAATCGGATTCAAAACGTAAATGATCCAATCGTTTCCCTCTCGTCCATACACCCATGCAGAGAATGTTCCACCTGGTTTCACCCCTTGGAGTGCTGAAAGAAAGGCTTTTCTTGGGTCTGGCGTATGATGAAGCACGCCGATTGAGTATCCATAATCACACACCGGCTTGATCGGCAAATAAAACACGTTCGCCTGAATGACATGCATCCCCGGCTCGCGTCCAACATTCTGAAATGCAACATCCACGGCTTGAGAAAGATCAATCCCGATCACGGTCGACGCTCCGAATTTCTTTGACTGCACCATGTGACGCCCTTTTCCGCACCCCACATCAAGGACCACCTTGCCAGCAAACGACTCTTTCGTAACCGGCTCAATCCAACTCAAGAACTGTTTCTCATATTCATCCGTCAGCATGCTGAACTGCTTCCATTCTTCGCCAAATCGATACGCCGTCTTCCAGTTCCGTTCATCGCGCGTATCCGGAAGAATGCGCGGCACGCCCGCATGAATCGGATACGTGCGGCAGGAACACTTCAATTCCCCTTCCATGACTTCTTCACCCTCGGTCGTTGCCGCCTGAACTTCAAAATCCGAATGACAGAACGGACACCAAATGGAGGGTAATAACGTCAATTTCATACAGGAATATCAATTCAATGACACGTGGATGACTTCACCCATGATTCATACCACCGCTGGAATAGGTAGAACGACATCAATTCTTTTCGACGATCTATCCTACCGTGGACATGTTCCGAAATCAACCGTTCAATGGTTTTTGGATCAAACAGGCCTTGGGCCGCAAGATACGAGGGCGAGGCCAACGCTCGCAATGGCTCAAGGAGTTCCCCTTTTAACCACTGTGCCGTCGGCACCCCAAACCCATGCTTTGGCCGATTGAGAATCTCGTCTGGAATGCGATCTCTCAACAACTCCTTGAATAGACGCTTCTTCTTCCAGTCCCCGATCTTCAACCGATCCGGAATATGAAACATCGCCTCCACCACGCGTTGATCAAGGAACGGCGCACGCGCTTCCAGTGCCATCCACATCGTGGCCCGATCCACCTTCACCATGACCTGATCCATGAGGTAGGTCCGCAACATCCCCCAACTCCATTTCTGCCAGAACGTTGCCTGATCACCCAACTCGTTCGCCCGCGCCTCAAAGAGACGTTCCGCCGTTTCAATCTTCGCCTGCTCAAACACAGATGGAAGTAATAACGACGTCAGATCCATTGGGGTCCATGGACCGCGCCACCCAATTTCACGTGACCACGGATTCGAAATCCCTAACCCGCGAGAGAGACGCTGCAGCTTAAATCCAAAACTGAAATATCCATTCCCTGCCGGAATGAGTTTTAAAAAGCTAAAGTCTTCCATGCCAACCCCGCGAACCATTTTACGAAAATCAACGCCGCGCTTCCAAATAAACGGATGCGCTTCTGCGAACTGGTGAACCGGAACATGTTGATATCCGCACAACAACTCATCTCCCCCATCTCCCGCGATCGCCACCTTCACATATTTCCGCGCAAACTGCGCGAGCAGCATCTGCGGCAATATCGCCGAATCTCCAAGCGGTTCATCCAAGCACGCGACCGCTTCATCCATCATCTCGAAGGCACGATGTGCCGTGAGAATCTCCACATGATGATTCAGCCCCAACGTTTTTGCGACATCTCGCGCAATTTCGCTCTCGTCATGCGACGCATCATCAAATCCAATCGTATACGCTTCAAGCGGCGAGGCAGACTGGCGTGCCGCTGATTCTGCAATCACAGCGCTGTCGATCCCGCCGGAAAGAAAAATTCCAAGCGGGACATCCGCAATCATCCGTTCACGAACGGAGATATCGATCGTTTCGCGAAGTGTGGCGATCGCATCCTTCGGCGTTGAAAGCGTCTGTTCAATGGATGGACGCCAAAAGGACCATGTTCGTTCCATCTGCCCATTCCGCCAGGACATTGCCGTCGCCGGCTCGAGTTTCTGAACCCCTTTAAAAATGGATCGCGGCGTTGGAACACTGTCCGTTCGGAAATAACAGCCGAGTGACACGAGATCGATCTCGCGCTGAACCACGCCAGCGGCGAGCAATCCTTTCATCTCTGAGCAGAACCATAGCGTTCCATTCACTGCGGTCCAATACAGTGGTTTCTTTCCCACGCGATCGCGTGCAATGACAAGTCGCGAGGTCCGCGAATCCCAAATGGCGATCGCAAACATCCCATTCAATTTTTCAAAGCACGCATCCCCCCACTCTTCATATGCGTGGACGATCGTTTCGGTATCCGATTTCGTGGCAAACCGATGACCAAGCCGAATCAGTTCATCGTGAAGGGGTTGATAGCCGTAAATCTCGCCGTTCAACATGACCCAAATCGTGCCATCTTCATTTGAAAGCGGCTGATGCCCGCCAGCCACGTCGATAATCGATAGTCGACGAAACCCAAACCCAACGCCCGGTGCCTCATAGAAGCCCTCATCATCCGGTCCGCGCTTCTGAATCGCCAACGTCATGCGCCGGAGCGCGTCGGGCGTTCCCTGTGAGCCTGCGAATCCGGAGATGCCGCACATATTAGGAAAGAATTTGGAATTTAGAATTTAGAATTTAGAATTTGGGGATTCGGAGCCATATCCATGAAGCGTACGTTCATATAGTCACTTTCCCGAGGAGTCTGCGACGAGGGATCCCTTAGAAGCGAGACGTGGATGAAGAAGTTGCAACTTCTCTGGTGAGAATCCTTTCCAAGGGATCCCTCGTCGCAGACTCCTCGGGAAAGTGACTAAAAGTATTCTCTCGAAACTACGGGGCTTCCGTCGTAACAACCCCCATCGCCCGTCGTCTTCGCCTCCACTCCGCTGCGTTCGCCATCATGCTCCGGATGCGATATTCGAAGAAGATCACATTGTATGACCATGGGAGTGCGACCTCGTGCGTGAGTAACCCTCGGATCGAACAGACAATCGCTTTCACGATCTGAGAGAGAAGATTCTTCAGGTTGTACCACACGATCCATCGCCAAAAATGAGCCCACGTGATGTGCGCCATCTCTTTCAATTCAAGCGGGATGTACTTCATCTGCCGCACGCGCCATTCGCGTGCAGAGGGTTGCGGCTCGATAATCGGTTCGGAACAATCAATCGTCCGAATCCCGTCAGGCACATAGAATCGCTCATGAACCGCTCGCCCGCCGAGCGAAATCCCGGAACTCCGCTTAAAGACGCGAATATATCGGAATGGATAATACAA
>JAHFIK010000025.1:8451-11616 GCA_023246415.1 Candidatus Uhrbacteria bacterium | reverse complement strand
ATTATTCCTTGATTTCAATCCGTAATTCGTAATGATTCATTTCCGCTAGCTAAAAAACGCTTTCACCCCCGCAATGACTTCATCCACCTCTGCATCGGTCATATCTGGGAAGAGCGGTAACGACAGAATCCGTGACGCGTCGCGTGTGGCGACTGGGCACGTGCCCGCGAGATTTCGTGATGTGAAGACCGCCTGATCTGGGATCGCGATTGGGTAATGAATCGCACTCCCGATCCCAAGCTTCGCGAGATGTTCTTTCAACGCATCTCTACGATCGGTTGCGATGACGTAGAGATGAAAAACGTGGCGATCAGATGCCGCTGGCGGAAGCGAGATCGGAAGACCTGCCAATCCGGCGCGATATCGATCTGCAATCTGATGGCGTCGCAGAGTCGACGTATCCAACTGTAGAAGCCGTAATGCGAGAATACCGCCCTGAATCGCCTCCATGCGAAGATTCGTTCCAAACCGATCATGCTTGTACATCACCGATTCTGCCCCATGCGTTCGAATCGAGCGCACAGCGGAAGCGATCGCATCGTCATTCGTGACAACGGCACCGCCTTCGCCTAATGCTCCAAGATTCTTCGTTGGATAAAAGCTGTAGCAGCCCACGTGACCAATCGTCCCTGCGAGACGCCGCCCATCCAAGCGCGCCCCGTGCGCCTGTGCCGTATCTTCAACAACCGCAATCCCCTTTGGATCCGCCCATGCCTTGATCGCGTCCATATCCACCATCTGACCGTACAAGTGAACAACCGCAATTGCCTTCGTCTTTGGCGTCACAACGCGATCAAGCTTCGTCAAATCGAGCAGATGCGTGTCTTCGTTGATATCGATAAACACCGGCACGGCCCCGGTCATCATCACCGCTTCGGCGGTTGCGATAAACGTATTTGCTGGAACAATCACCTCATCCCCCGGACCAATCCCTAACGCGAGATAGGCGGCGTACAGGGCATGCGTCCCATTCGAAACGGCAATCGCGTATTTCACGCCAAGATAGGAAGCGAACGCTTCCTCAAACGCTTTCACTTCCGGACCAGACGTGAACGTTCCCGAATCAAAGACACGCGCGACGATCGAAAGGTATTCGTCACGATGTGCGGCAATATCACGTTTCAAATCAATGAATGGAACAGACATGGCAGTGTGTTCGATGAGTATCGAGTGTCTTAATTATTTTTGCAGGAATTCCGGCAACAACCGAATGCGGTGGAACATTCTCTTTCACAATCGAAAGCGCACCGATCACGGATCCGTGTCCGATCGTGACGCCCGGCATAATGATCGCCCCGGTCCCTACCCAAACCTGATCCTCAATGGTGACTGGACCCTCGCTCAACGGATAGACGTCTTGCAGAAGCGTACACGTGTTTGGACCGGAATCCGTAAAAATCCGAACTCCTGGACCAAACGACACGTTATTCCCGATCTTCAACGGCGCGGCTGCCCCATGAAACCAGCAGTTCGCATTGACGTACACATCATTGCCGATCTCTAACGGATGCTCTTTGGAACCAAAAAGGATCGTGAGCGGACGAATCCGCACTCGATCCCCTAAAATCGCGTTATTTGGATGGACGTCTTCTGACAAGTCAACGTCACTTCCGCACTGATATCCACCACGAATCATACGGGTGAGAGGTTATCAGAAGGCCCAGGAAAAGGTAAGTAGGGAGGTATGGCGTTAGGGAGGTAGGGAGGTAGGCCGGACCGATCGGATCCGGCCTACCTCCCTACCGCCCTACTTCCCTAATGAGGTAATCCGCACTTTTCTCTAAACATTGCCAAAAATGCCCCGCACACATAATCCACATGCCGGTCACTCAGCGACTGATGGCATGGAAGTAAAACCGCGTTGTGACCGCGCCAAACCGCTGAGGCGATATTGAATCGCTGAAGCCACGTCACGATCGTTTCCGCTTCTTCATCACTTCCAACGGTCGCGGCAAACGCATATGGCATCACCGTGTCATTCCATTCAATCGCAGGATCAGAAACAGACATGAGATTTGAGATGTACCGTTTCCACACACGCGCTCGCCCATCTCGAATTTCATCGAGCGGACGCGCGTGCGTTGCGAGATCTGCAAGCGCGAGCTCTTTTTTCTGAAGGTCGAAACACCCGTGCACATTCCACATCCGATCGAATGGAATTTCAATCCCAACCGCAACCGCACCGAATTGCACGGGGAATAATTTTGAAAAATCGTAGAGCCGAATCGCTCCTTCAGTTCCCGTTCCGGTACTCCCCCACCCTTCTGAGCAGTCCTCGATGACCACGAGGCCACGCTCATTCGCTATCGTTGCGACCTCATCCGTCAGAATCGCAGGGACTCCGAATTCATGAACGATTAGTATCGCTCCGACGTGATCCGTCACATCACTCGTCAGTGCACAAATCCCTTCGGACGCAACCATGACACGATCCGGAATCTCACCGAAGGCTGAGATGACGAGAAGCTTTTCACTATTCGCACGCTGCTCATCCGTCATGCACTCACGCATCAATGAACGCATTGCAAAAAATCCATTTGGGAAATACGTCTTTGGTTCAGTGCCGACCAATTCGCTCAGTCGTTGTTCGCCAACAGCCGCATCTCCTGGTTCAATCGCGTAGAGACCTGACGTAAACGGCGTCCACGTGATTTGAATCGTGGAAATATCTGGTGGCCGCATGATCATCGGATATTCCAATTGCTGAAAACCGGTAAAGTAATCCTGAAGGGTTTGGCGATAGGACGCGCCAACATCGAAGTAGCGATACGGACCACCTGCCCACGTCTTCACCGCATGCCACAGCAACAGATTCGGTGTCTGTCTGACTTTTCCCTCCGGTCGAGACGCATGGCAGAGCATGAACAGCTTCCGTCCAACTCCTGCGAGCAAAATCCATCCCAGGACTTCTCCCGTCTCTTCAGCCTCCGCGATGTATCCATGATGCCGATCCTCAAAGACTGGAGGGATGTCGTCGTCATTTGGCGTGAATGACGTCACCGTCGGAAGATCGCTCATCTCAAACGGACGAATCTTCACCCCCATCTTCTCACCTTTTCGCACACTCGTTCGGACGCGTTTATCAAATGCCAACCACGCCGCTTCAGCATCGGAGAGGTCAATGAGTGATCCGCGGATCACGAAGTCTTTGGAGATGTAGCGCAT
>JAHFIK010000025.1:0-8351 GCA_023246415.1 Candidatus Uhrbacteria bacterium | reverse complement strand
TTTCTCAGCGATATAAATCGCCTGCCAGGCAAGCTGTGGGAAACGACGGACGCGGAAACGAATCGAGACGAAAGGAGTCTGAAAATACAATCCTTCAACACGGATCACCTTGAATCCATTTTTCTTCAAGAGGCGCGACATATCGAGAATCGTCCAGTTCTGAAGATGCTCACCCGGATCCGGATCATTGATGATGCCGCGAAAGAACCAGTTATGCATCGCAACCCACCAATCGTTCGCCTGCGGCGTGCAGATCACGATGCGACCACCGGGGACAAGGACGCGATTCGCTTCGCGCAAAAAATGAGATGGATTTTCGATATGCTCGATCAGGTCACCCGCGAGCACATTTTCGAATGATGCATCCGGAACCGGAATCGCTTCCGTGTTGAGATTGCATAATACGATGTCGCGATAATTTGTTGGACGAACATCTGGAGGAACGATATCGAGACCGACGGCATCTTTCAAAAACGGATTCGGTCGCGCCGCACATCCGACATCCAGCACGCGTCCGGGGATGCAGAGATCCGTCAGAATATGCATCTTTCGCTCGTGTTGGGCCTTCATAGCTGCGACGGTATCGTGCATCAAAATGAGGGTTTAGGCAACCAGGTTGAGGCAGTCGGCAGTAGCGAGTAGCCAGTAGGGACACGGCTCCCTACTGGCTACTCGCTACTGGCGACTGCCTAAAATGGCGACGCCCGCCAAACTCTTTCGAGAGCGACGGGCGTGAAGATGAGCGATGATCATTAAGGCGATTGCAATCTCTTTTGTCATTCTGAGCCTGCGAAGAATCGCTTTCCCATGACTGATGAGACAATATTGAGAACAACCGAATTTGCAAACGGTCTTGTAGCACGCGCTACAAGACCGTTTGCAAATTCGGTTGTCTGAGCGTACTCACCAGCCTCGCTCTGGAAAGCGATTCTTCACAGGCTCAGAATGACAAAATTCTTGTAATCAAAATGACGAATCATCGCTGATCCGTCATTCTTTTTTTCTCGTAATGACTTATCCCACCTCCACAAACCCGCCATCACCCTTGAGCGACTTCGTAGCTGCCTCAAGTGTTTCAATGAGGCGAAGTCCGGCGTTCCCATCCGTTTCCGGGCGGCGATGCTCGCGAATAGAAGCGATGAACTCTCGCAATTGAACCTTGAGCGGCTCTTCGTTCTCTTTAATCACCGGGATGGAGATGTCCCCCGTTCGAATCGTTGGATAGTACGGCGTATCTTTTTCCGGTTCGTACGTGCCGTGATCATACACACGGATCGGTTCCGTCGGATGAATATCGTCGTACACTGCCATCTTCTGATCCCCCGCCACCATCATTAAGCGCGACTTCATCGGCGAGTACCAATTCACATGAACGTGGCCAATACAATCATCCCCGTAGTCTAAAGTGAGGTAGACGATCGTTTCTTGAGGAGTCACCGGATGCCGAACATGACACGCCCCTGTTGCTGCCACGCGTTTTGGGGAACGACCCATGATGGCTTCAAAAATCGTCAGGTCGTGCGGCGCAAGATCCCACATGACATTCACGTCTGGACGGAAGACGCCAAGATTTGCACGCACCGAATCCAAATACCGAATCTCTCCCAACTGACCGGAGTGTGCAATCTGAACGAGCTTCCGAACACAGGGTTTGTAATGGAACACGTGACCGACCATCAAGCGACGATCCAATCGATCTGCAAGCGAGATCAGTTGTCGTGCTTCTTCCGATGTCCGCGTCATTGGCTTTTCAATAAAAACATGCGATCCCGCCAGCAAGGCATCTGTCGCGAGATGCGCGTGAGTCGTTACCGGCGTCACGATACACACCGCATCATACCGATCTGCAAATGCGAGCGGCGCTTGTGGCGCAACGGTTGTACGTGGAAATCGTTTTGCAAGTTTTTCCGCACGCGCCTGATCCACATCGGACACAGCGACCGATTCAACATCCGGAAGTTCGAGGAGGTTTCGAACGATATTTGGGCCCCAGTAGCCTGCGCCAACGACGAGAAATCTCATAGATGTTTACGAGCTTGCCAGATGCGGGGCCAAGATGTCGAGGACGCGTGAAGCGGTCTTTCCATCTCCGAATGGATTTTCCCAATTGCGCGGTCGGGTCATTTGGATTCGCATCGTTTCAACGAGCTTTTCCACATCAATCTCGTGATGCAGTGCGCTTGCGCCAACATGGAGCGTTTCCGGTCGCTCAGTATTCTGACGAAGGGTAATCGATGGGACGCGAAGGATACAGGCCTCTTCTTGAATGCCCCCTGAGTCCGTAAACACGAGGTCTGCAGATGACAGCAACCGAATGAGATCAAGATAGCCGAGCGGCTCAACCGGAATGAATGCACTTCCGCACTGAATCCCGTGTGCATCCATCACCGCTTTCGTTCGCGGATGAATCGGGAATACCACCGAGAGGCCATGATGTACCGCCGCATCGTTAATCGTTTCCAAAATACCACGCAGACGCATGTAATCATCCACATTACTTTGACGATGCATTGTCAGCACGGCGTATTTTCGCGAGGTGACGCCAAGACGCTCCGCGATATCACTCACTTCATACGACACCTTTGCATAGTGAAGCGCTGCATCAACAATAGAATTCCCGACGACATGGACGCCATCATGCGCGATCCCCTCTTGTCGCAATCGTTCTCGTTGAAGTTCCGTTGGACAGAACAGCCATTTCGAAATTCGATCCGCGAGGACGCGGTTCGCTTCTTCCGGCATATCCCAATCATCGCTTCGCAATCCCGCTTCAAGATGTGCGACCGGAATCCCCGACTTGAATGCCGCGAGCGCGCCCGCGAGCACGGAATTCGTATCCCCCTGCACGAGCACGACCTTTGGTTTCAACTCTGCGAGTGCATCCGCAAGCCGAAGCACCATGAACCCAACCTGGCGTGCCGGAGGATGTGACCCGACATGGACATTCGCGACCGACTTCGGAAGTTTCAATTCCTGAAAAAAGACACGATCTAATTCGTGTGAATAATGCTGCCCGGTATGAACGATCCCAACTGGAATACCACGACGCTGCGCCTCAATGATAATCGGGGCGCATTTGATCAGCTCTGGCCGAGTTCCCAAGACAATGGCGAGCATGAAATGCCACGTATGATTACCATGAGACACGCGTTTATTCAAGAAAGACTGACAAGTTGAAGCGATACTGCGGACGGATTCGACCCATTGACAATCCGCTTAGACAGTGGTTCCTTACCGTTGCGTTTATCGCACGTACATTGATAGATGCAAAGGAACAAAACATGGGCCTTGTCCTCCAACGCAGTTACATCGAACCCGGGAGCACCATCCCTTCTGTGCGCTTAAGTGATGAAGAGTATGGGAGAGCCCTTCAACGATTCATCCCGGCCTGTACAGACGTTTTACCGATCGACTCCGCCAAACGCGTCATTTACCTCGCCCGACGTCGGGCGATGCCGAACGCCTCCTGGTGGTTCATCGGCGGTGGTACGTTCCCGCATGAGTCCTACCCACAATCCGCCGCGCGTTGTTTCAAACGAGAAACGGGCGTCGATCTCGCACTAGATCGGCTCACGCTGGTCGCGGATATCGACTACATCTGGAAAGACCGCGCCCAAGAGCCGACGACCATCGGCTGCCACATGATTGGGTACACGTTCACCGTGGAGATCACGTCGGAAGAAATTGCTCAGGCAGCCGTTGGATTGGAACCGACGGAGTATCATGCAGATCTTGGTTTCCGCGCGTTTGATCGCGACGAACTCATCGCGCTCACGAACGCTGGAGAAATCCATCCCGCCGTCCTCGCGGTGTACGATCATTGTTTCCCTCAGCCCGCCCAAGTCGAATTTGGCACGCTTGAAATCACAGACAGTGATTCGATCTCCAGAATCGATGAGCAAAGTGAGATGGATGAAACGTACTGCGTCATTGCAGGCGGAGCCAGCATCCGTCTCATCGAAATCAGTGCAGATGGCACGCATCTCGGCAAACCGATTGAGTATCAGGCGAGGCCCGGTGACGTCATCAAGATTCCGGCGAGATACACGCGCCAGATCGAATTGGCCCCGAATACCCGTCTCGTCTCCTTTGCGCAGACCGCTCCAAACGCGTCTAACGTCACCGCTTCATAACGAGCAGTGACTGCGGACCCACATCTCAAGAGAGAGGAACCGATGACCCGGTACCTCTCTCGATTTTATTTACGGCTTTAATCAATTAAAAATAAATGACCCTATGTCATCCCGAGCCATTTCCAGTCACTGACCAGAGGATGAGAACGAGGGATATCCGAAATCCGGATATCCCTCGTTCTCATCCTGCTGCTTTCAACTAGAAACGGCTCGGGATGACATAGAGAAATTTTTCTCACGTCGATGAACGGCGTCACTCCAACTTCCTCTCTAGAAAGGGATTCCGCTTTGCGGAATGACAAATCATAGTCCACGCCTCAATGAGATCATCTACACGGTAGACGATCCGCTCAAATATCGATCCACCATCATCTCAACCAATGTCTTAAATGAAGTCCCTGGCTTCCATCCCAATCGCTCCCCGATTGCCCGAATATCCCCGTGATAGACCGCGGAACTGACTGGGCGATACACGCCGGCATCCTCGCTAACATATTTCGCCCAATCCAATCCAACGCGCGCAAATGCGATTTCAGCAAAATCTTTGACACGATGGAGCTCCCCGCTTCCGATCACAAAATCCTCAGCAACATCCGCTTGAAGCATGGCATGCATCGCCTCAACATAATCTCCTGCAAACCCCCAGTCGACCTGCGCATCGAGATTTCCAAGCGTTAATCGTTCCATGGTGCCTCGCGAAATTTCAACGGCGGCGTGTGCGATCTTTGCCGTCACAAAATCCGGACCGCGCAATGGCGATTCATGGTTATACAAGATCCCTGTACACACATGCATCTTTTTTTCGCGGCGATACAGACGACCGAGATGCATTGCTGCCGTTTTCGTGATGCCGTAGATATTCGTCGGTGCAAACGGCGTCCGCTCGCTCTGCGGCGATTCCGTTGCATCCCCAAACATGTGGCACGATCCGGCAAGAAAGACGCGGCAGGACGGTTTCACCATTGCCAGCGTCGACAGGATGGTCTGCACAGACTCAAAATTTGTTTCAATACTCGCCCGCTCATCATCCGTCGCCTGATTTCCCTCGGTTCGAACGGCGGACGACCGATGAAATGCAGCAAGGTGGTAGCACTCATCCGGCTGAGTGTCTTTAAGGTACGATGCAAGTCGATCGTGATCTCGAAGGTCCAATTCAACCAACGTCATGTCCGCACGAGTCGCGTGACCGGGTGCATCAATTCCAAAAATCTCGTATCCCTTTGAAATCAAATACCGGGCCAGGTATGTCCCATCCTGGCCGGTGGCTCCGGTGATCAAGGCTCGTTTTTGCATAGAGGATCAGGATATCACATTTTTAATTGACGCCGCTCTCCACGCTCTTTCCCGAGGAGTCCCCGACGAGGGATCCCTTGGAAGCAAGATTTGGATAAAGAAGGCGCAACTTCTCTGGTGAGAGCCTTTTCAAAGGGATCCCTCGTCGATGACTCCTCGGGAAAGTGACTAAAAAATCCAGCGCTAACCAACAAACATTATCTCAAAATCACCTACGGTTTCATCGTCACATTCGGCAACGGAACGATAAACTTTGCACCGTTCCACACGAGTGCGGATTCCCGTTCAAAAAATTCCTTCATGAAGAACCACGGCAACACGAGCAGATAATCCGGTTGCGCGGCACGCATATCCGCTTCTGAAATAATCGGAATCTCCATCCCAGGACTCTTTTGTCCCCATTTGGCGGGATTGCGATCCGCGATCGCTGTGACGAGATCGGGCCCGATGCCGCAATACTGAAGAATGACGTTTCCTTTTGTCGATGCGCCATACCCATAGACCTTTTTCCCCTGCGCTCGAAGTTCTCGAAGCAACGACGGCAGCTCGGTTCGAATGCGTGCGACATTATTCGCAAAGGTCGCATACGGCTCATGCGTATCAATCTTCATATCGAACTCGCGACGCTGCATCGAGTACACGCGCATCCGCGCCGCTTCTCCACGCTCCGCAAACCGACTCCCCTTGTGGCAGGCGTAGATGCGAATCGTTCCACCATTAATATCATTCTCCCCGACATCAGCGACCATCAACCCATGGCGCTGAAGCAGTGCATCAATTGATGAGAGCGAGTAGTACTCAAGGTGTTCGTGACAAATTGTGTCAAACGAGTTCATCTCCAATGTTTTTGGAAGGTAGGCAACCTCAAACGTCCAGAGACCATCACGATCGAGCAACTTTGCGATATCCGCCACAAATGCGTTTGGATCTTCCAAATCATAGAACATGGCGATGCTCGTAATGATCTTCGCCTTGCGATTTGGGTAACGGTTGTGAAATGGTGCCGCCGAAAAATAATCTTTGACGAATTCAATGTGTGCAGGCAATGCATCCGGCTGAACGATCGACGGTTCATATCCGAACCCATGGAACCCCGGCGTTCGATACGCAAACAGCAGCGTCCCATCGTTTGCCCCGATATCAATGACCGTATCGCCGCTTGAAAGCCCGACGCGTTCCTCGAGTTCGTGCGCCAATGCCGTCAGGTGATTCCGCATGGTCGCATTAATCCCTGATCGGTACCCGTAGGACGAGTACATGAGGTCCCCAGGGACCGTGTGACGAAGCTGAACCAAACCGCACGCCTTCTCATCCCGTTCCTTGTCGCATCGGACAAGTTCGAGCGGGATCTTGCGCACCACCGGAGCCAAATCCTCAACAAAACCGAAGTTTCCGGCAAGAACCTGATCGCCAAGCGTAATCACAGGCGACAACGCTGAGGATCCACAGATGCGACACGTTTGGCGGGTAATCAACATAGAAGAGCTTTTGTTCGGCCTGAGCTTAACGTAGGGCGGATGGTCACGCAAGTGTGCATGAATCTGGATTCCGACGGTGCGTTCCGCAACGATTACTTCGTCGCCTTCCAGACCCCAACGCCATTTCCAAACCAAACTTCTCGATAATCACTCGGGAGCGTCCAGTAGGATTTTTGCTCATCCGGGATAATCACCATCGGACAGGTGTTGCGAAATGCGGCATCGTTTATCTGATGCTGTTCAATCGCCTTCGAAATCCGTGACCAGTTCGCGTCAATCACCTCCTGTCGACATCCGATCAGTTCGTTAATGGAGGCGTCCGTTATTCCAAACCGCCGAAGCGTGCGATCCCAGAATGCGTTATGCGAATATTTGCTCGCGGCAGCGCACGGAATGGTCCGATAAAAATCCGTATAGAAATGATACAGATCCAAATTTCCTGAACCAACCACGTCATATGCCCCGGCAATCGTCTCAAGCTCCTGAAAGACCGTTTCGTTTGGAATCGCGTATGACAACGTGGCTTCAGCAGGATACACACGAAGTCCGGTATGTCCTGCATAAAATGCGGCTGATTCAAGATCACTGCACAACGTTTGCGATGCGGAAACCGTTGATCGGATCCATGTGATCGCCGGGATGCGTTTTTCAATGCCTGCCATCTTCCCGTGATCCCGCGCGATCATCGACACCATCCCCCACCCCCCAATCACCGCGCATCCAATCCATAACACCAACATCGCGCGACGCTCGTGTGGCGCGCGTTGACGATACACCCGAATGACCGCGAACCAAGCGGCAATCGAGAGCACGAACCAATGGATGACGTGAACCGCATAGGAATCGAATTTTATGAGGTTTCCGCGGATCGGTTGTTGGACGATATACAGAACAAATACAGAAGATCCAAGGGCCATCGCCACAAGGAGTCGACGGATGAGAGCAGAGAGACGCGGACGGACATCGCGTGACACCGTTTCGCGCACACTCCTCCAGACCGTCGAAAGACTGAAGAGTGTCAGGATCACGGTGGTCGCGATAAAATGATCGCTGTAGAGATGGATTCCCGTAAACGGCGTATTGAACCAAAGGACCGTTAATGCAATCCATGCCCATGCATCTCGCGTGAGTCGGCGCCGAATTTCATCCTGCGGAGCGTAGAGGAACGCGAGAACAAAAAGGAGGACAATCCATGTACCGGAGGCAATGAGCGTGTTTGCAAAAAACGGAACATGCGCAAACACAATCCCGCTCCGTTCATACACCCCAATCAATCCTGCGCGAGCCGGATCCAAAAACCATCGCGAGAGACGATTTGCGCTGAGCCCGATGGCGAGACATGCCACCGTCAGAAACACATAGAACGCTGCCGGACGCTGCCGGATCAGGGCAACCCCCCACATCGTCGCCAACCACAGTCCGACGAACATGAAATACCATGGATAGA
>JAHFIK010000062.1 GCA_023246415.1 Candidatus Uhrbacteria bacterium | reverse complement strand
GTAGGTCCGCCAAGAGGATCGTGTCTTCCGCTTCAGGCCGCAAGTTACTTCATCGATAGCAACCTCCTCTTTTGTCATTCTGAGCGAAGCGAAGAATCGCTTTCTAGGGTGAGACGGTGAGTAGATTCAGACAACCGAATTCGCAAACGGTCTTGAAGCATCCTCTACGAGACCATTTGCGAATTCGGTTGTCTGAATCTGCTCAACATTCATCTCTGGAAAGGGATTCTTCGCGAAGCTCAGAATGACAAAAGAGAGGGCGTTCAAAGAATGAGATCGTCTCGATACATCGAGAAATCGCGATCTGTGAAGGAGAATGTCGACACGATTTCCTACGGCGCGAGCACCAGCGTTTTTCTGATGGCGTCGAACCGATCTGTCAGCGCTTGTTCATCGAATCGCGTGATGGAGCCTTCTGGATAATTTTCGAAGACACCGTAATGGATCGTATAACGAACCGCGATGCACGGGCTTGTTCCCGGAATGGCATAGACGGTTTCGTCATAGCGATTCCCGGCGGCAGCGCCAGTTGATGAGGCGACCGAATATGTCACATCCCCTTCAACGAGAATCGGCGTACTTGAAGAAACGCCGTTGAGAAAATGATCTGCCGTACACACCTCCAAGTTCGGAATTTCCTCCACACTGATTGCGGAGTCTGTCGCGAGATTCGTCCCAGTGGCCACGGATTCCGGAATCGTAAACTTCACGCCGGCGATCTCCTTCCCCGGTCCGAATTCCTGATACTGGTACGATTCATCAACGGCATATCCCTTCGGGTATCGCAATGAGAATCCGCGCGTACTCGACACATACGTCTCAGTAAGTCCGCCTGGATCGATCGCAACCTCAATACAGTTCAACGAGGTCTTACTGTTTGAATCCGTATACATCACACCACGACCTTTATTCCAGAACACCGTTGATTCATCTTCATTCGCATAGCGCGCTCCATCTGCAGAAATCGCTTGCGGAAGCGTCATTTTCTTCCCATCTGCCAGCGTGACGATCACCGTCCCCGTTGATTTCGGCGGCTCCCCGGGAGTCGCTGGAGGAATCACCGCACCCGGATGATACGTCGCAGTTATCGCGATTCCCGCATCACACGCGTATGCCACCGTGACATCGGCTGGCTGAGTGGTGACAACCGGTTTCGGATTTGACCCGGGCGCTGGGGATGCGATACGCAGAACCATCCAAACACCAACCGCAATCAAGACGACGATTCCGAAGATCAGGGTGAATTTGATGGAAGATTTCATACCTATCGAGCATACGCTCATTCGGAGGTTTGTACCATCTCTTCATCTTTATCGTGTCTTTATACAGCAATGAAGCCATGGAGCCATTCCGGAATGGCTCCATGGCTTCATGGCTCCATTAAAAACCGCTCGCCATCCCCCTTGATTTTTCCGCCGTTTCCTGATATCTTCTTGCGGTCCTTTTTACCCGTTTGAGAGCGAAACACGCGCCGTCATAGATCTGTCGTCCCGCGTTTCGCTCTTAACCGTCACTATTTGGAGGAGAAGCGCGATGAAGCAGGGAGTTTTACGAAAAAACGTCACGAATGCGGCCATGTTCTCGTTCTCAAATGCCCTCAGCCGATATGGGATCGAGCACGTCCAGATGCGAGTCACACGAATTCAGGAACTGAATGAAACCGAAACAATGTTCGCCTGCCAGATCAGAACCGAAGGCGACGAGTATGAAGCGACTGCCACCATTACCGTTCAGATTCAGGACACGGTGTACGACACCTCCTGCGAGCTTCATACGGTCCGAACAGTCGGATCAAGTACGTGTGCCATGATCTTCGGCATGCAAACAGCGCAGATCCAGGCGCACCAACTCCACTAACGGCCGCATCGGTCGTGAACCACTGAAAAGGTTCGCGATTCGAAGCGGCCTTTTCTTATTAGGTGAGTAGGTCAGTACGTGAGTAGGTGAGTAGGTATGATTAGGATCCGACCTACTCACCTACTCACGTACTGACCTACTCACCTGCCTGCTACGCCCCCAACGCCAGCGCGAAGAGATATACCCTCGTCGCTCCCGCGCCCAACAACGCTCTCGCCGCGTCCGCAGAGGTCGAACCTGTTGTCACCACATCATCAACGAGGAGCACAGCGTGAGAAGTGCGTTTGAGTGCGACAAAATCTCCAGTGACATTCGCAGATCGTAATGAGTGATCTTCAATATTCGCCTGAGGCGTCCCAGACGAAATACGTGCGAGTGAGTCTTCGGCATGTGCATTCGGATGCCATGTCGGTGCGATGAGATCCGCGATCAGAGCAGATTGATTGAATCCTCGATCACGTTCACGGGCGGCGGCGAGCGGGAGCGGTTGGATCCCAAGCGATGGCTCATGCGCCCACGGAAGGGCCGCTGAACGCTGTTCCAAGACATCACGCAGATAGATGGCGAGATCGCCACGAACCGCCGTGACGCCTCGAAATTTCAAGTCTCCAATGACCTTGCGCAGCGGGCGTGCGTGGTAGAACCCGGTCACCACAACTCCCGCAAACGGAAGTGACCCCTGGCACGTCGTCCGATCGTGCGAAGGGTCGATGATGAGGCATCGCGGACACGGGTCAGCCGTAATGCGCTCAACCGCCAAGCGACAGTCCGCGCACCACCACGACCCCTCCGCACCGCACGCCGCACAGGACGGTGGATACAAGAGATCAAAGAAGGAGGTCGCAGCACACGTCAACGCACGGGCGGCGTTATCAACGATAGAGGACATAAGTGGGGCGTGGGGCGTGGGGCGTGGGGCGTGGGGCGTGGGGCGTGGGGCGTGGGGCGTGGGGCGTGGGGCGTGGGATTATCGGGGGATCCTCATTTGTACGCAATTTCTATGCGAGAATCGCCACCTCTTTTGTCATTCTGAGCCTGCGAAGAATCGCTTTCCTACGTTAGACCCCCAATTCGCAAGTGAGATCCCTCCATTTTGGATTAACGGATCTAATAAGATCCTCCTTCTTCTCACGGGTCCATGATTTAATCTGTGATTCACGCTCAATCGCGTTAATGACGTATTGATGAAATTCGACGAATACAAGACGCGTGCATCCGTACCATTTTGTAAAACATTCTTTTTCGCTATTGCGGTGTTCTTCGACTCGACGCTTGATGTCGTTTGTCATGCCAACATACAACGTGCCGCTACGGCTCGCCATGATGTAGACGTAAAAGGTGTAGTCCCTCCTCATATACTAGTGATGTGTTTGAAAAATCGTTTGTTTTCAATTGATAAGCCCACGTGCTGGGAAAGCGATTCTTCGCAGGCTCAGAATGACAAAAGAGATAGACTTATCTCACATGGGAGGTACGATGCTTTTGGTTGAGCGATTCCAGCCCGCCCTTCCTATTCAGTCTCTCGATTCTTCGGCTCCGTCAAGCGTTGTTTTTCCGGTCAGTATTGCAAAGGACGCGCCAGTGGCGCGTCCAGTTTCTTGTTTCTGACGTCAATCTTGTGGATAGACGATGCTTGCCCGCTTACGGCGTAAACGGTTTCACATCGTATGTGTCCGGAACCCACTGCGCGCCCGAGAGAACAAATGAAATCGTGGCCTCGCGATATTGCGTGGATTGTTTTCCGTTATCGCGAACGTCCACCTGCAACCGAACCACGACGTTGAACGACTTCCCGCTAATCTTGAGATCATTCTCAGGCGTGGCGACAAGGAGTTTTGCAATCGTGTAATACGATGCCCCGGACTTCGGATGCGCCTTCTGCATATCTGCCGCCTTCGCGGCAAATGCGGACTGCAATTTTGGCGACGTGTTATACGCTGCATCCGTATAGTTGGTGAATCCATCAGCATTCGATCCGCTCTCTGCTCGTTCCGCGACGATGCCCGCGCGACGCTTCATTTCATTGATCGTTGCGATATCCGGATTCTGCTCGTAGGTTTGATAGGTAAATTGCCCCGGGGCCGTAGAGGACCCATTCGCGTTCTGATCCGGATTCTTCGGCACGTTCACCACCGGCGCGTGCGGCGTCACTTTTGGAGGTTGTGTAATGGCGCTCGGAAGCACCGGCTTGAGGAGCGGCCACACGACAAACCAAATCACGAGCCCCAGAAGAATGATGGAACCGATAATGAGAAGAATGATTTTTTGTCGACGATCCATATGGAAGAGATTACGAAGTCGTGCAGATTCAGATGACTATCCAATTCCCGGCGCATCCGGCGGTTTTCCGTCCCCGGTATTCCCCGTGCCCAGGGCCTCATCGAATTCCTTCTTTGCCTGTTCAATCTGGAGGAGCTGCTTCGGGTCTGTCGTCACGATCTGATCTTCGCCGTACGACGCCACAATCTGAATGGCCGCGTGTTTCTGTCCGGCAAAGAAGATCCCTTCTCCGCGTCCGCTTTCAAGCAAGAGATATTTTTCCGATTGCGTGAGCAAGAACGTCTTAGCGATGAGGTCGATGGAGGCCGGCGACTGACGGAGCAGGAGCTGCAATGATGAGTTCGTCACGATCGCCTGTCCATACGGAGATGTCAGGAAGTCGTTCACGTCTTGCGTAATCGTTGTCACGCCAAGGTAATACTTTCGGCAGCGCTTCACGAGCGCAAACACGAACTTCGCCGAATCTTCATGCTGCATGAGCCACCAGGCTTCGTCGATGACCAGGATCCGCTTTCGACGATTGGATCGCACCACGTTCCAGATGTAGTTGATGATGGTGTAAATAGCGATCGGACGCAATTCGTCTTCAAGGTCGCGCACGGAGAAGATGACCAGGATGTTGTCCATGTTCACCGTCGTCGGACTGTTGATGAGTCCGGAGAAGGTGCCTTCCGTATACTTCTTCATGCGGATCACCAGATCCTGCGTACCTTCCATCCCTTCAAGGATATCCTGGAAGTCCCGCAAAATCGGCGGCTCGACCTGCGCGAGATCCGCGCCGGCCACGATATCTTTCTTTGCGTACGTTTCGAGCAAGGCACGGTCGAGAATAGAGTCTTCCTCTGTCGTCAGTGTTCCCAACATGAGCCGGAGCAACCCCTTCAAAATGATCACCGCGCTCCGAATAATGTCTTCTGTCGAAATCTGTTCGCCGACCGGACGCGGAAGATCAAACGGGTTAATCTTGGCTGTTGATGCGAGCGAAATATTGATATACGTCCCCCCCACCGCATCTGAGAGATGCTTGTATTCCATTTCAGGGTCGATGACGATGATTTCCGTCCCCAACATGAGCGACCGTAAAATTTCAAGTTTAACGGCGTAGGATTTTCCCGCACCAGACGTTGCGAAGATCACCGCGTTCGCATTCTGAAGCGAGAACCGGTCGAAAATGATCAGCGAGTTGTTGTGCCGGTTCACACCATACAGAATCCCGTTGTCACTTGTCAGCTCCGCAGAGGTAAATGGGAACGACGAGGCGATCGGACTCGTGCTCATGTTAAACGTAATCATGAGCTCGTCATTGCCAAGCGGCATGGTGGAGTTGAACCCCTGCTCGCTCTGATAATACGCGCGCTTCGTATAGATCAGCATTTGGCCGAACGTGGTTTCGACTTCGCGCGTGAGCCGCTCCAATTCGGCGGGATCATTCGAATAGAACGTGCAGTAAAACCCGAATTGGAAAAAGTGTTCGAGTCCTTGCGTCAAATCGTCTCGCAGTTGCTCCACATCCCGAAGCGCGGTTTCTGCCACCGGATCGCGCGGCTTCCCCGCCTCGGCATCCATGGAAATCTGCGCTTCCAACACGCCGACTTTTCGCTTCAACTCCTTCAAGATGACATCCGCTTTAATCGGATAGAAGAACATCGCGATATCGAGCTGCGTCGACAAATTGATGATCGGCGACGCCCACCCAACTGACACATACCGCGGATAGGTCACGATAAACAACGTTCTGACAAAGACATCTCCCAGTCGGACAAACGACGGCTCAACCTTCATGGACGCTGGCGCGATCAAATCCTTGATCGAGGCAACGCCCTTGCGATACATTCGCTCTTCCTCAAGGGCAACGCGTTCTTCCGCGAGCTCCTTCTTGACCACCTCTTTTGAAGCCTCTTTTTGATAAGAGACTCCCCCTTTGGTGAGCTTTGAGGCGTCGATGCCGCGCTTTTTGATGTCGATGGCCATAGGCGATTATCGTCCAACCCAAATTCCAAATTCTAAATTCCAAATTCTACAAACAAGAATTTGGAATTTAGAATTTGGAATTTGAATGATCATATTGGTTATCCTTCCATCTGGAGCTTATTAATATCCGTCAGTCGCTGGGATTCGAATGATTCGGGATTGTAGACGGTATAGTAGCACTCGATGAGCGACTGCGTATCAAGCGGCACGGCCGTGAGCGACATCGCCGATAAGCCGGAGACAACCGTGTTCACGCGAAGCATGAGCTGTTCATGCTTTTCTTTGAACCGTTTCTCTGAGAGTCGGATCGCCGCAG
>JAHFIK010000024.1:11690-18354 GCA_023246415.1 Candidatus Uhrbacteria bacterium | reverse complement strand
AGTGAAACAATGTGGCCATGAAGCCATTTTCCTCCTGAGGGGTTTGACAATTTCCCCATACTCCCCTATACTAGTCCTTAATTGATGACCGTTCTTCGCAAACGCCCGAACCGTTCGGGAGCTCGCGAAGGATACGAAAACACGTCATCGTACGTGAAAATCCGCCTTGAACTGCAAACGCAGTAAGCGTGATCGCATCGTTTTCCGCTTCGTTAAGCGTTTTTTCATTGGGATTGCCAACCACTAAAGAAGGAATGGCCGCATCTGCGGATCGTTCTGGCATTCCAACCGAAAATGAACTCCAGACATTAATCAGAAACACTGAAAACAAGATCACTTCCAGGTGATCGTGATTCGCTGATCGTTTGGCCTCCCCTCACCGGGATCGCCGCTCACTGATCTCTCTCCCATGAATTGGAGAGATCGTTGATACACATCGCTCCGGTCCATCTTCGATGGACTCCTCGTGAATCGATTTTCACCGTTTCCAATACACGCATTCGTTATGACACCACAACCAAACGCAGGGACGGGAAGCCCATCTGGGCAATCTCCACGTCACCCGCACCCACGGCGATGGAATCGCCATGATCCGCGTCCGCCGCGTCCATCCGGCCCCTCCGGAACGCCGCACGTCCCACACGCGATTCAGATTCCGACGTCGAAACCCATTGTTGCCGCGCCGTCTTCGCCTACCCGAAATCCCATGGGATTCCAGAAAGCGAAATTTCAGGCTCGCCCGATGACCACTCGAGACGCGCAAAAACCGCATCCGCAATCTTCCCAATCGTCCGCACAACCGCCGCGACGGAAGAAAGGGGCGCGATTCGGCATGCGCAAAGAATTTCAAAAGCTGCCGCGCATGTCTGCATTTAAAAATGCGCCACACCTCAAAACCGGCACAGACGTCGATCAACTCGAAGGCGATAAGCGGTTGAAAATCATGGTCCTCGGCGGCAATGAAGAAATCGGCCGCAACTGCACGCTGATTGAATTCGGCAATGACATCATCATTATCGACCTTGGTCTTCAGTTTCCGGATGAAGACATGCCGGGTGTCGATTACATCATCCCAAACCTGTCGTACGTCAAAGGCAAAGAAAAAAATATTCGCGGCGTCATTATTACGCACGCGCACTTGGACCATATCGGCGCCATTTCGCACATCGCGAATAAAATTGGGAATCCCCCGATTTTCTCCACGGATCTGTCGTGCGGCATGATCAACAAGCGCCATCAGGAACATCGCGATAAACCACCGCTCAATTTGCGATCCGTGAAGTACAACGACGTTCTTCGCTTGGGCGCATTTACGATTGAATTCTTCGGCGTGGCGCACTCGATTCCAACGTCCATGGGAATCATTATCAATACGCCGTGCGGGACCATCGTGCATACGGGCGACTTCAAGCTTGATTTCGGCGAAGGTGCACAGTCCACGCAAGAAACAGAGAAAATCAAATCCCTCGGCAAGCGCAAAGTGCTCGCGCTCCTCTCAGACTCCACCAACGCAAGCCAACCCGGTCGCCAGCTTCCGGAACATGATATTCAAACGAATATCGATGAAATTATTTCGCAGGCAAAAGGCCGCATCATCATCGGAACCTTCTCTTCAATGATCTCGCGTATTCAGCAGATCATTCAAGCCTGTGAACGGAATGGACGAAAAGTGGCCGTTGAAGGGTTTTCGATGAAATCAAATATCGCCATCGCGCAGGAACTCGGATACGTCAAAGTCCAGCGCGGAACCTTGATCGACTCGAAAGAGGCGGTCAAACTCCCAAAGGATAAGGTCGCGATCGTCTGTACGGGTGCGCAAGGCGAAGAGCGCGCCGTGCTCATGCGGATTGCGAATCGCGAGCATCCATTCCTCGCCATTGAACCTGATGACACGGTTGTGTTCTCAAGCTCTGTCATTCCTGGCAACGAGCGCATGGTTCAGCGCGTCAAAGACACGCTGTGCCGCGAAGGCGCAAACGTCATCCACTACAAGATGATGGATGTGCACGCGGGCGGACACGCCAAGCAGGAAGATCTGTCTGAACTGATTGAAATGGTGAAGCCAAAGTATCTCGTCCCGATCGAAGGACACTACTCCTTCCTTGTCGAACACTCGAAGGTGGCCCAGCGCATCGGTTTT
Source organism: Candidatus Uhrbacteria bacterium (assembly GCA_023246415.1). Classification (GTDB taxonomy): domain Bacteria; phylum Patescibacteriota; class Patescibacteriia; order 2-12-FULL-60-25; family 2-12-FULL-60-25; genus 2-12-FULL-60-25. The sequence goes on along the minus strand of JAHFIK010000024.1, from coordinate 16,214 downwards.
CCGAAAGAGAACATCTTCATCGCCGACAACGGGCAGGTCATGGAATTCGATCTGAAAGGAAACGGCATTCTCACGAACAAAAAAGTGCCGACCGAATACGTCTTCGTCGACGGACTTGGCGTGGGTGACACGAATCAAATCGTGTTGCGCGATCGCCAAGAGCTTGCCGGTGATGGAATCGTCATCGTCGTTGCGGTCGTTGAAGAACGGACCGGACGCTGTCTCACTTTGCCGGATATCATTTCCCGCGGATTCATCTATATGAAAGATTCGCAGGATCTCATCCAGCAGGCACGTCGAACCGCCATGCACATCTTGAAAGACAAGGATCCGAACAGTGCGGCAAATCCAGCCTATCTGAAAGACAAACTCCGCGATGACTTGGGCGAATTCCTCTACAAGAAAACCGAACGACGTCCGATGATTTTGCCAGTCATTATTGAAGTGTAAACGAACATCGCTGCACTGACGGAGGCATTCATTCAAAGAGATACAAAACACACCCCCGCGATTTGCGGGGGTGTGTTTGTCTCTGGAATGACGATTATTAGTAGGCGGCCGACGGAGGGGCAACAGGTGGAGCAACCTGCGGAGGCGCTTGCATCGGAACTTCAGAAGGAGCCGTTGGTGACGTTGGCTTCACCTGCGCCTGGAATGAGGCGAGCTTCGCCTGAATCGCATCTAATTTTGAATTAATCGTCGCGGTCGAAACCACAGCGACTTGCTGCTTCGGCGCAATGAACTGAATCGATAAGAGCAAGAATCCGGCGGCGTTCAAGACGAGAAGCGCGACGACGAGTGACATGAGCCCTTGATTGGCGGACACGGGCTGTTGTGACGGGGATGGAGGCATAGAGGGTCTTTAGACTATTTATTGAGTCAATGAATCATCGATAATACAATGTACGTCCTTTTACTGTTTGCGAGATCTGATGGCGCGTGAATCGCACTCATCAGTGCTTCGCGCCAGGATGTTTCGCGCCCCAGTATTTCGTGGAATCCAGCGTGATCACGATTTGATTATCATCCCCTGGATCGAATGTGACCGAGACGCCGTTCACGACGACGATTTCCGCTTCGTTCAACAACGTTTCTGTTCGCGAGACCACGGGCGTTTTTCCATCCGTCATTTCCAAGAGATCAACGACGACCCAGGCCTGATTCTTCGGCATCCCCTCGACTTCATTCCAGGTCACGTAGGTTCGAAGTTCCGTCGCTCCTTCGCGTTCAATGGTTAACGAGGTCTTTCCATTCCCGACGTAAAAAATATTATTTTTGACCGGAACAATCTCTTTGAATTGTGATTCAAATGTTTTGATGTATTCCTGAGGATCGACCTGGACTTCTCCATCAGCTGTCGTCACCGTCACCGGAGCGGCTGGCGGAGGTGGCGCTGCCTCTTTTTGAGTGGCACGCATGATGAGATACGTCCCCATGGATGAAAAAATCATCAGCAACCCCGCAAGCAACGCAATCGGGAGATACTGCGGCGTGGTACTGATCGGGACATCATCTTTTGGAATTCCAAGAGGCGGCATAACGATTTTGTTTCGAAAGTATATCACGGACGACGCCGGATGCGTTGATAAACGCGTCCACGGCTGACAAAACACCCGTGGATCAATAGACGACAGCGAAAATTCCAAACAGACCCATCCACTGAGAAAAATCCCACGCACCCAGTCCACCAAGGAGATCAACGCGAGCCGCTGGTTGAAGCGGATGAGCGATAGCCGTTTGTTCAATCGGAAGCGCGGATGAAACCGTCGAATCAATCGGAGTGACCGTAAGATCAACGCGATTGATCAGCAAATGATTATAGGTCATCGCGATATCCGCGATCCCATCTCCGTCCAAGTCCGCCTGCTTCATCTCGCCGACGTTGAGCTGTATCCGCGTTGGAATCGATGAGATGTCCACGGTAATCGTTTTCCGGGTCATATCGATGTCCGCAATCGTCATGTGATGCGTCTGCACGATGTGCGTGCCGCTCATCACGGCATTAAACTCCGCATGTGAATGAATATAGGAAAGGAGATTGATTCCGCTAGAAGGCAAATCGCCAACGACCTTCGTCTCGTTCATAGGAATCACGTGATCCGTCAGTCCGTTCCCCATCGACGGTGGCGGAACATACGCCCCGCCTCCAGAGGCGACACATGCCCCGCCGATAACATCATACCCGTTCTCGCATGCCGCAACGCCGCATGTTGGATACGCGTGATACGATGCCGCGTGTGCAATGGTCGGACAGGTCGGGGCATTTGCCGTCGTAAACACCCACGTCCCCGTGGACGTGATGCCCGCGTAATTATTTCCGGACAGATCTCGAAACGCCGTTGCATCAACCAGCACCTCGTAGGCTGTTCCATACGCAAGCGTGGACGCGGGATCAATCGTGATCACCGCCGTTCCCGTTCCAGACACGCGCCCTCCGGTCACGCTCATCGCTTCGACAAGGGCATGCGTCGACGCGTTATAGATTCCAACGCTTCCTGTTCCGGCTTGAACCGCTTCGGAAAACGTCATCGTGACATTCGCATCGATACCGACATCCACGGCATTCACCAGCGGAGACCTCGATGAGAGTGTCGGATTCGTCGTATCGATCGTCGTGAATCGCCAGGTTGTTGATGCCGCGATTCCGGCAAACGCATGTCCGGCCAGATCTTTTATTCCGCCGCTATCGATCAGAACGTAGTACATCGTTCCGCCAACCAGTGATGCGGAAGGCCGAATGATCAATCCGTTTGTACTCGACGCCGTGACACGAGATCCGGTCAGATCAATCGTTTCCACAATCGCATTATCTGAGGCGCGATACAGCACCGCGTTCCCGGTACTCGTTGCCACATCCTCATCAAAATCAATTTCAAACGCCGTACTCGTTGCCACATTCGTTGATCCATTTGCCGGACGCAGGAGTGCGGCGCTCGGATTCGTATTATTCCCAACCGTGACTGAAACATCATCGAAGTGCGGTCCGTAATATCCTGCCCAGCCACACGAACTCACGCCCGCCTGTTTCACATAGGCGTATCGAGCGCCGGTTCCATACCCGCTAAACGCATAACTCTTTTGCGTCCATGTCGAATCTGCGACCGTCGCCGGTGACACATCCGTTCCAAACGTCGCACCACTCGTTGCGAGTACGGAATGATCGCTTCGAAGCAACTGATATGTGATGTAGTAACTACTATTCGCGCACCGGGTCGAAACCCAATCAGAAAACAAAATATCCGGCTGACCGTCCAACGTCGTTGTTGAATATCCGGCGGCGACCAGGTCAATCGTTTGATCCATGCTTCCCCACCCATAGGACGTTCGAAATACATGCGTTCCGCTGTGAATTTGGCCATCCCAGCTCGAACTCATATCCCACCCATTTCCACCGCTCACGATATTGGACCATCCGCTCGCATCACCCGTTTCTGCACCAGGATTCGTCACCAAATTCGTTGCAGCGCTCGCGTGTGCAATCGATGTCAGGAATACAAAAAAACAGACCGTTAAAAAAACCGAAGCGATCTTTTTAGAAACGTTACGAAGCGAAAAAAGGAAAGCGGACACAGCGTCAAAACCGTCCGAAGACGCCCAGTATTTTAACATATCTTACGAAGAAGCAGAACAGATAAAATAATTTTTTTTAGACGATGACGATGGACCGATCGAACCTCCGTAGACACACAAAACAATCCGCACTCCCGCGTCACGCCCTCTGATCTCGCATCATCCTGATGTGATAGATCGGAGGGCGTCTATTATTAATTGACAACAACACGATGAAGTCCTACAACCATCTTGTCGTTCCGTTCTGTAGGAGGTCGCGATGAGTGCTGACGATTTTTATATCGGTTCATTCTGGCTGTTGTTCCTGTTTACGTGCTTCGCGTTCGAATGCGAAAAGGATAGCAAAAAGGTCGTATTCATTCCGATTATGATCTGCTTAGATATCCTCTACGTCATCGCCGTCGTCGCCGCGGTACGTCATGGCCAATTTCTTGCTCATTAGCCATCTCGGTTCAACTCGAATACCGGTCGCCGTCTTGACCGGTTTTTCGATCCAAACAAATCCGTTCGACCACGGAGGATTCCTTCAGACTGGCCATCCTACGCAAAACCCCCTACAATCATCGCTACTATGATCGAGCGCTGTTTTTCCGGCATCCAGCCGTCGAATGTCCTCCATATCGGCAACTACATTGGGGCAATCAAGCAATGGGTCGATATCCAAAAGCGATTCCCCTGTCTCTACTGCGTTGTCGATCTCCACGCCATCACCGTGCCGCAGAAGCCAGCAGAACTTCGTCGCAACTCGGAACTCCTAACCGCGACGTATCTCGCGTGCGGACTGGATCCGAAGCGCTCAAAGATTTTTATTCAGAGTGAAGTCGGCGAGCACACGGAGCTTGCATGGATTCTCGGGACCATCGCGAAGATCGCGGAACTCGAACGGATGACGCAGTATAAAGACAAAGCGTTGAAGCGCGGCGAGAACGTCGGCGTCGGCCTCTTCACCTATCC
>JAHFIK010000024.1:0-11590 GCA_023246415.1 Candidatus Uhrbacteria bacterium | reverse complement strand
ACATGATAAAGAGCGCAAGCCGATATGTGGCGATCGCGCTCTTTTTTTGTCATTCTGAGCTTCGCGAAGAATCGCTTTCCTAACGAGGACGATCATCACAAACGAAATCTTCGTTTTCGCAAAATCATCTCTCGATCATTCCGGAATGATCGAGAGATGATTTATCAAAAAATACGGCGCGCGCTCCTAAAATATCAACAGATGGAAAGCGATTCTTCGCACGGCTCAGAATGACAAAATCGATTGTAGCCAACATTATATGAACCGGTGAATATTAGATCTCGCAACTCTTAACTCGTGACTCGTGACTTCACTCTCGCCTTCATCTTCACGAGCGAATACACGCACCCGCAGTACTCCTGGCGATAGATGCCCGCTTCTTTTGCGCGGCGCTGGGACTCGCGTTCTCCCCCGCCTTTGCGCCAGTCACGATCGAGAAATGGGATGCCGTGCACAGAAGCGAGTGCGCGACCGGCTGCGTGGACCTGCTCAATATTTTTCCGACGACTCACGCTCACCGTCGTCGCAACGATGTCGAAGTGATGTGTTTTTGCGTATCGAAATGCGGCGTCGAGACGATGGGTGATGCATTTACGACAGCGCTCGCCATTCTCGCGCGCCTTCGCATGACCACGCACAGCGCGATACCAATCAATTGTCCCTTGGGGGACGAGGATGAATGGGAGTCCGTATTTTTCCGCCATGACGCGCGCCGCTTCGGCACGACGATCAAATTCTTCCTGCGGAAAAATATTCGGGTTGTCGTAGTAGATCGTGACGTCGTATTCGTCCCTTAAAATCTCGGGGACGTACGCAGAACACACCCCGCAACAAGCGTGGAGGAGGAGCTTTGGACGAGACGGGGAGCGATCCATACCACGAATAACGTTGGCAACCTTATCATGTTTTACAATTTTTTAAAGGACAATGATCTTCTAAGTGACGCCTCTTCAGCCCTGACCCCCCTCTTTTTGTCATTCTGAGCGAAGCGAAGAACCCCTTTCTAGATGAGGATGGAGGGCAAGCAGAGACAATCAATATAAGACAATGGTCTCGTAGAGTACTCTACGAGACCGTTTGCAAATTCGGTTGTCTGAGCCTGTCTGTCATCTCTATCTAGAAAGGGATTCTTCGCTTCGCTCAGAATGACAAAACGGTTGCCGTTCTTGCAGAAGCAGCTCGCCTCCTTCAGCACATACCAAACGATTTCCACGACTCTTAACTCTTCACTCGTGACTCGTGACTACCGTCACTTCCTCGTCCACACCCATGTCCCATCCCAATCATCCGGTGGCGGATTCTCGATGAGATATGACGCGTGCTCGCGTAAGAGACGGAATGCCGTATCGTCCGGGTGCCTGGTCATTAACGTTTCGCAGAGGGCGATCGCCTCTTTAAATTTTCGTGCGAGGTACAGATCGAATGCGGATTCGTAGGCAGCCACGCGTTCACGATCTTCGCGAGAGATGCGATCTGCAAGAGCAATCACATCATAGATCAAAACGGACTTCATCTTCCCTTTGACTGCCACGCGATCCAATCGACGCGCCACAATGGCGTCGCCCGCTTCCGCGCGGGTGGCTTCGGAGATGATAATTTCAGACCCGTATCGCTTGGTCAGATTCTCCAATCGTGATGCGAGGTTCACATGATCGCCGATGACGGTGTAGTCCGTATGATCCACGCTCCCGATATTTCCGACGACCATGTCTCCGGTATCAATGCCGATCCCGGATCTGAACGCGTGCCTCCCGAACAGACCATTGCGATTCATGTCATGCAGCGCCTCGCGCATTTCAAGCGCAGACACGCAGGCATGGCGGGCATGATTGGGCTGATCAAGTGGCGCATTCCAAAATGCCATCAATCCATCGCCCAAATATTTATCAAGCACGCCGCCGTGTTTAAACACAACGTCCGTCATGCGCTTAAAATAGACATTCAAATACCCAACAAGCGTTTCTGGCGACAGCTGTTCGGAAATCGGCGTAAATCCTCGAATATCCGAAAACAACACGGTCATCCGACGCCGTTCTCCGCCGAGATGAAACTGATCTGGATCGCGAAGAATTTCAGAAACAATCGTTGGACTGACATAGCGTGCGAGCAGCTGCTTGAGCCACTTCCGACGCTGATCCGCAGACACGCGACGCTCCAGCGTCACGCCCCCGTAAGCGAGCAAGATCGTCAGCGTCGGCCAGAACAGATCAACCACGAGTCCGCGATCAAACGACACGGATGTCATGACGACGAGCGCAATCCATCCCACGCCGCAGATGAGGACACTCCATCGTGCACGCATGCGAGGCACGATCCAACCGATCAGAACCCCAATGAACAGGAGGAACAGGGCCCGCTCCCATTCCGGCATCAAGACCAGCCAGTTCTGCTTGAGGAGAGAATTAAGAATCGACGCATGAATCTCGATCCCCGGCATCGGAATCCCGTTCGACGTCGGAACAAGCTGTTCATCATGAAGATCGGCGGCGGTACTTCCGACGAGCACGATCTTATTTCGCAATTGAGTCAGATCAACGGCGTCGGACAGGACATCTGCCGCGCGAATTTCTTTAAATCCCGTATGCGGTGAACCGATGAAACGAACCATGGCCTGATTCGCACCTTGTTGAAAGAGCGCATGCGTGTCCGGCGTACGATCTGCAACCGAGGCGATGGCGAGTGCAAAGGAGGAGGGCGATGTCGTTCCCTGCGCCGCATGCGCGTAGGCATCCGCCGCGTACGCTGGAAGGCGTCGGACAATGCCGTCCGCATCCGGAACCACGTTTGAAAATCCCTGAATCGTTGCAGCATCCCCGATCTCCGCGATCGCCTGAACGGTTTTATGTCCATCGTATTGCATCCGTCCACCCTGCTGATCAACGAGATGCAGCTCGAATGGCAACACGAAACGATGCGCCATTGAGATCGCCGACGCCAAATCTGCATCTGCAGTTGCATCTTGTGGCTCTGGAAAATTCACGTCATACCCGATGACCGTGGCACCCGCATTCGCCAGCTTGCGAATCAACGCGGCATGCACGCTTCGATCCCACGGCCATCGTCCAATCCGTGAAATGCTCGCATCATCAATGGTCACGATCACGATGGAGGGGTCTGGCGTTGATGAGGTGAAAAAGAGATCAGACACGCGAGCACTCCATGAAGAAAAAACACCCGCCGTTGCCGCGAGCGCACAAAAAAATCCGATGCCAGCTCCAACGAGAAGCGGACGCGTGTAGCGGTGCTTGGAAAAATGTCCCCCTCGTTTCATGATTCGTTGCGTCGTCCGTCGTTGCGTGGTCGCGTCGTTTCGGCCGGCCGGACCGACGCAACGACGGACGACGCAACGAACTCGTTAATACGTCCCCGTCGACGAGGTCGAATTGCTCCCAGACGCAGATCCCGTCACCGTTATCATCGTCGTGGCGGTCACGGTTTTTCCATTCTCAGTATACGTTGCGGTGACGGTCGCGGTTCCTGGCGTCGATGAGTAGAACGCTGGACCGGAAAGTGTTCCGACCGATCCCGGCTCCATCAAAAAGGTCGTGCTCGGCGTAATTACCTTTCGCGTGCCATCGCTATATCGCACGGTGGCAGAAAACGTTGTTGCCTGATTCACCGCGATTGCCGTCCCATTTGAACCCGTGACCGAGAGATATGTTGGTACTGACGAACCTTTCACGGTCACAACCGTGGTGGCCGTCAGCGTTTTTCCTGACGCGGTTTGATATGTAGCGATGAGTCCGGTGGATCCGCCAGCCACACCCGTGATCTCCAGTCCGTTCACGCGCGCAACCTGATCATTCTTCACGGACATCATCGACATCGCACTGACATCCTGCGTACTTCCATCTGCCAACGTTCCTGTGACCAATAGCCCAGCGGTCACACCGACAGGGATTGGACTTGGAGACACATTCACATCGATTGAAACGATATCAGAACTGGACGGAATGGTGGCCGTCGATGTTGCGGATGGGATGGTTGCCGGAGTGGACGTCGGACTCGTTGGAATGGCGGACGTGGATGTCGCATCTGCGGAAACAGCACCGGAGAACGTCGTGTCCAACCGAAGACGCGCGGCGCTCACGCGGGCACGAAGCCCGGCAATCTTTGCCTCAATCACATGTCGATCATCCGCGGTGAATCCGGTCATGAGCGGCGCAGATTCTCGAACGACGTTATCAATCCCGCTCTTTGCACCGTCGAGCGCGATCCCAGCTTCCTGAACCGCATTCGTGGCGATGAATCGTTCTGCTTCATCAATCCGATCTTCAATCGCAAGCAGTCGCGCGAGAATACCATTCGGACCCTTTGCATCGGACACGGCCGTCGCGAGCGACTCAAGACGCTGACGGAATAAGAACAGCGGTGAATTTGAATCTGCGGTTTCAATGATTGGTGCAACCTCAACCAACGCCAATCGGACGCGTTCGCGTGCCGTTGCATCTGTTCCGGTCGACTTCATTTCATTTTCAAGTCGCGCGAATTCTTGCGATGCTTGTCCGGACTTTCCATTCAAGACCAACTGGATCAACTGCATGAGCCGACGCGCGGCATACCGTTCCGCAAGCGGTTCGCGATCGGCCTTGGCCGCAATCGTGAGATGCGCCTGCTCAGACAACGTTGAAAGGCTGGCGAACGGACTTCCTGGGGCAACACCGCCGAGTGCCTTCAAGGCCGCCAGACGCGACGCGACCGCACGCGTATCAAACGCCTGATCAGCTTGGCCATTGCTTACAAACCACTCCGCATTCCGTTCTGCATTCGTGAGCAACCGTCGTTTCATCAATCGACCACTTGGTGCATAGGAAGCCGTCATCCCGGTTGCCACCGCATCGGTCGATGTCACCACGGCCCCACCGACCGGTACGACGCTCACGGCTGCATCTGCAACGGAAATGATCGTACTCGTTGAAACAATCGCGACATCAAACGCCGTTCCGCGCACCGTCGCCACAACCGCTCCTGTTTTCACGGAATACGAACTTCCCAAATCAAAGAACCGCAGCGCGCGCGTCCAGACGCGACCAGCGGCAAGGGTGTATTGCATGTTCGCCCCTAATCCTGCCGCATCGAGCGTTGCCGTGGTCAGCGTGACTTCCGAATTCGAATCCAATCGACTCTCACCAACATCGCCGACCGCAATTGTTGCGCGACCATTCGCATCGGTTTTGACGCTCCACCCTTCTTCAATCGTCATCCCATCTTTCGCCTGCGTCCATTCCGTTCGTAAGGGCTCTCGGACAGACACCCCTGAGGAAACGACATGCAGAGTGATCGCTGAAGTCTTTTCCGGCGGAAGCGATCCAAGCGACCAAAACCAGGCCGAAACGCTTCCGATGAGCAGAAGCAATACGATCGTCGTCACGAGAAATTTCCGCATATAAGGATAAAGGCAATGGTAGCATATGAGCCAAGGAACCAGGGAGGTATGGCGGTAGGGAGGTAGGCCGGATCCGAACCTACCTCCTTACCGCCATACCTCCCCACCTCCCTAAAAAGAAAACCGTCCCCCGAAAGGCAACCGAGGGGCGGTTTCCATTTTGGGGGACGTGAAAAATTACTTGAGATGGCTGGGAAGGAGTTCGCGCATGCGCAGCTCCTTGTCACACAAACGGTGCAGCCACGCGATGTCACGCGCCAGGTGAAAGTCATCCGCAGGGATTTCTCCATAACGCACGCGAAGTGCAACGGACGTGAGTGTTGAACGCATTTCGGCTTTCAAATGATGCCAATCAAGGAAGTATCTCTCAAGATCCGGCTCGCCGGTCAAACGCTTCCACGTGCGATCGATCCAGCGAAATGCGAAGTACCGCATCATCCATATCGAAAGAGGGAGCAGTACTACGAGCGCGATAGCAATGTTCGAACTCACCTCCACCCATGGCTGGAATCCGATGTGCCGACCGGTTCGCGGTGAATACGCATCCATTTGGATGATTCGATGGCTGTCGAGGATACCGGCTGCCATGCAAGCGAGCATGATAGCGATGATCAACAGATACGTGGGTATGAAGTAAAGGATCACGAACTCCTGTCTGCGATTGACTCTTCCAGATCCCAGTATCGCGATCCTCTTGACCCACCGCGGGATGAGAATTTGATGCTCTCTTCGTTCCATGTTCAATCTCCTATCGACGACGATGTTTGCATCGCGCCGAACGAAGGACGTTTGCGTCCTTGGTTGCACTCTCTGGTGAGAGAGCTGTCATTAAGGCTGCACTTCATGACGGCAACAGGATCAGTGGCCTCCGACTTCCATCGGGTTCACCAGCAGCAAAGAGGGCGCGAAGGACGCTCTGTTTGCTACTGGCGACTTGTGAAAGGGACGGTGCGGGAAGATAGCAAGAATTGGCGAGAATGTCAAGTATATTAAGCATATCTAATCAAACAGATCCCTTCATCACTTTCCCGAGGAGTCATCGACGAGGGATCCCTCTGAAAGGACATCGGGAAGAGACGCAGCCGCATCTTCATCCAAATCTCGCTTCTAAGGGATCCCTCGTCGATGACTCCTCGGGAAAGTGAAAAAATCAAATCTTGGTCCGAACCCAAATTCTAAATTCTAAATTCTAAATTCCCCTCATCCCGTAAAGCCAACCTCACATTGACAGAAAATTTCTCAAAACTCAGCGAACCAAGCCAGGTTGACGAAACCCCAAAAATACGCTACATTATATAGACGTTCGGGTCAGACAGACGATCGCCCCGCGCAAGCGTGGGAGGAAAGTCCGAACACCGTTCCTTGGAGCAATCCTTGGTTCATGGAGAGCCGTTAACGACGGCCAGGGTATACCGAGATCGTTAGGCCACGCGAGACGTAAATCCTCATTTCGACCTGTTTCAACCGCAAGGCTGAAACCGCCGTTCACTCGGCACCGGTCCCAATGACATTTACATCCCGCGCCCCACCTTCGCTCGCAAGCCTAGGGAAAGTGCCACAGAGACAATACTAATCTTCGAAGCGCAAGCCTCGTTGATGAAAAGTGAAAAGTGATGCGGTGTGGGTCCCGTCGCAAGACGCCGATCTGCTACACATCTCCGCCAGCGGCAACGCTGGTGCGCGGCAAACCCTCTCCGGTGCAAGAGCAAGTCTTCAACTTCGGTTGAAGGATGGTCGCTCGCCAGAGCGTGTCAGCAATGACCCGCCCAGATAGATGATCGCCGCTCCTCCGTTTCGCTTCTTGAGACTCCGGTCTCTCGACGCTTCAACGCTGGAGAACAAAATTCGGCTTATCGTCTGGTCCGAACACTTGAAAAACCTCCGTATATCGCGGAGGTTTTTCAATTTTAGAGAAAGGAATTTAGAATTTGGAATTTGGAATTTGACTTCCGGACCCAAATTCTAAATTCTAAATTCTAAATTCCATCACAATTCCAAATTCCCTTTGATTACGTGATATACTTCTCCTCGAAGTCCCATGGCCACTGCTGCCTACTACATTCCGCTCAACAAAGATTTCACGGATGGCACACCCGTGCTCATTGATTTGAATTCAGACGGAAGCGCAAATCTGTCACGGCTCCCAACCGATTTGAAACAGACGTTTGAAGCGATGGGATTCCCAGATATTTTTCATCGAACAGAAATCTTTCCAAAAGACGGAGAACTCTTCATCGGATCCCTGCTCGAATCCCGCAATCCCTATCTGCGATTTCGTGCGTCGCCAAAAGAGCGTTCCTAATTATGCGCCGATCCTCTGCCGCAGAACGCCTCAGCGAACCCGAACTCATTCCGGTCGACGTTGAACGTGCGCACGAGGAATATGAACGGTGCGCGGAAACGCCAGAGTCCGTCTACGAGAACCTTGATCACGGCCACGCGTTGTACGAAACGATCAGCGAATCCCGACAAACGCTTCTTGAGAAACGGGAAGCAGAAGGAGACGAGTTTGCACGTGAGCGCCGTCAGGTCTACTCCCACCTTGAACAGGGGAAACTTGTTCATACCCGGGCAAAATTAGAAAATGAAGGGAGAGGTGTCACGCGCCCAGCCATCGTTGATCATGATGGCTCTCAGATCCTTGCGTTTCATAAGCCGTTCACCGGTTCACTTGAATTGTTCCTCGGATCAGATGATGTCGTCTATCGCGTCGTCAGCTCGTTAGATGCACGCGGACAGCTGACACGGAAACTCGCTCCCATCGAAAACCTTCGCGATGTCGGCATCGACAGCGTTGACCAAATCAAAGAGAACATTCAAGCCGCAGAGGGCCAACGCGAACATTATTCACAAATCTACGGTATCGACGCCCATCGACTCACCCATCGCGCAAACCCGTTCCGACTGCGAGATATCGATAGTCATGCGGAGAGCCGTGCGGCCGTGTCCGCCTCCATCTTAAGCGAACTCCTCAAAAATAAGGAACGGATCGTTCCGGTGACGGTTGCACGAAATGACGAGCATGGACCTGGAACGCTCCAACAAGGCGTTGAGGGAGAAATTTTTGGCATCGAGCAAGTCAAACGGATCTATCAAAGCGGCGATCCAGATCAGTACGCGTATCCGATCCTCGATCTCGCGTGCGGACAATTTTTAAACTACGAAACAGACGGGACGGCCTATAACGTGGTCGGCGGAAAACTCATCGATAACGGATACTCGTTTGTCCTCTCCATGCAGGATCCGAATGCGGAGGAATCGCTTCATCACGCGGAACGCCACTATCCAGCAGGACCGCTCAATGGCATCGCACTCGACATTCTTCACGACTTCCCGCACTGGGAACTCGACGAGGATGAACGCCAACCCTATCTCGATCTCGTTCGCGATGTGAATACGTATCGCAGCATCCTTCAAAAGAAACTGACGCTCCGTGAACAGCGCGCGCTCCCGGACAGCGTCCGAGAAGGCGACGCTGCGCGGCTGGTCAATAACGTGTTTCGATACATTTTTGAACGCGTGGATGAGAACGGCGAGGTCATTCCGGAAACGCGCACGGTCGCATTCCATGAAGCGCGAAATTTCATTGCACGGGCCCACTACATCGGCATGAACGGTCGTCCGCCACGCTTCGAACTTCCGAAACGGCGGATGCGGAATTTTCGCGAACGATTTGAGAAAAAGAGGTCCACGTCTTGACGAAACCCCCAATTTCCGCTAGGCTCGCCTGTTCCGATTCCATCTTCTCATGGCCTCGGGAGAGGCGAGCGTTTGGTCTGGAGGAATAGAGATGAATCCCACTCGTTACGTCACGCACGTTCTCATCACCATCATATTTGCGCTCATCGCGAGCACAGCCTGCTCGACCGTCGCATATCGACACGATACGGCCTCAGCGTCATCAGCGACCCCGGTTGCGTCCACCGCAACCATCCTTCCGTGCGAACCACTGTCGTTCCGCGATCTCGCGTTCGACCCGTGCGCCGGAACCGCCGCATCCGGCGTTACCGATGACCCTCAGCATGGATGCGTCTGCCACAGCGACGCCTACCTCGCCGTCTCAAACGGCTTGGGTGTCACCTGTGTGCATCGCAAGGTCGCCCTTGCTCGGCTCGCGTCGTATCTCGAGTCGCTTGATCAGCGCGGCGTTCAAATACCAACGTTCTACCCCCTTGGGGAAGAACCGGATGACGCCCCAGCGACGAGCGAGATCTCGTGGTTCCGATACAATGTTGAAACGCTGCTCCATATGAGCGACCGTCTTTCGCGCCAATCGTTCGAACGACGCCTCGCGCGCATTCAACGCAATGCACCAAAGTTCGTCCGCGAAACGCATACGGACAAGTGCGTGACCATCGTCACCAATGCCTCAACCGCCGATCACCTTCATACCTGAAGGATCCGCTCCCCTCCCAAAGACCCCCGCGTCGACTCACCCAGCTTTGAGTCGACGCGGATTCTTTTTTAGAGCAAAGAGCACAAGGCACAGAGCACAGGCTGACAAAAAATCAGCCTGTGCTCTGTGCCTTGTGCTCTTTGCTCTAAAGATTGCGTGCTATTATATCCCTAGATTCTTCCTCCCATGCGCCGAAAGTTCGACCTTACCTTTGCCGCACTTCAGCTCCCTCTGGATGGCGCGGCACTCATCGCCGCAGCGATTGCGGCCTATACGGTTCGATATCTCCCGGAATTCATCGAAGTCCGACCGTTGTTCACGCAAATCAATTTTGATCGCTATCTCGCCACATCGGTCCTCTTCGCGATCGTCTGGATTCTTATTTTTGCGGTCGCCGGACTCTACGCCATTCGACCGCGTCGCGCATGGTCTGAACTTGGACGCGTCATCGTTGGATGTACGGCTGGAACCGCGATCTTGATCGCGACCGTCTTCTTCCAACGCGAACTCACCACCTCGCGATTCATCGTGATCGCCGTATGGGCACTCTCCATTGCGTTCGTTGGGGCAGAGCGACTCATCCTGCGCGTTGTTCGCCATGAACTGCTCCGGGCGGGTGTTGGCCATCGCCGTGTCATTATCATTGGCCGCGGAAGAACAGCGGACGCGCTCGCCAAACTCTATCAAGACAATCCCATTCTTGGATTCACGATTATTCGACGGTTCCAAGGATGGTCTGAACAAACGCAGCATGATGTGGATCGTCTCGTGCGCGCGAATCGTGTCGACGAATTGCTCCTTGCCGATCCGGATCTTCCAAAAGAAGATGCGCTTGATCTCATCGCGTTCGCTGAAGAGAATCATGTTGCGTTCAAATATCTCGCTGATCTCTTTGCGGCCCGATTTGGAAATATTGAGGTGACGACGAACGGCGGCATTCCGATTATCGAAGCAAAACGAACCTCCCTCGACGGCTGGGGTCGGATCTTTAAACGGACGTTTGATATTGTCGCCTCACTCCTCCTCATCCTCCTCGTCTCGCCGATCATGATCATTGAAGCGATCTTGATTAAACTGACGTCAGCAGGCCCGGTCTTTTTCGGCCCGCATTCAGATGACACGCCTGCCGAACGCGTGGGTGAAGCCGGACGTCCATTCCGATATTTCAAATTTCGTACGATGTACGCAAACGTCGATCGACTCCGCAACGATCCATCGTTCCTGAAAAAATACGGCAACCTTCGCCACGGTCCGCTCATGAAGATCAAAGATGATCCGCGCGTCACGCCCGTTGGCCGGTTCCTCCGACGGTATTCGCTGGATGAGCTCCCCGAACTATTCCTCGTGCTCTCCGGTCATATGAGCCTAGTCGGTCCACGTCCGCACCGCCCGGATGAAGTGAGCCGCTACAAATCCCACCACCGTCGCGTCTTAGCGATCAAGCCCGGCATCACTGGCATGGCGCAAATCTCCGGACGTGCAGACCTCGACTTTGAAGACGAAGTGAAGCTCGATACCTGGTACATCGAACACTGGACGCCGATGTTGGATCTCTGGATCCTCCTCAAGACGCCAGGAGTCGTTCTCGCGAGAAAAGGGGCGTATTAGAGCAAAGGGCAGAGAGCAAAGAGCAAAGGGTACTCGGATCGACCCTTTGCTCTTTGCTCTCTGCCCTTTGCTCTAAAGGATTGACTTTTCTTGCGTTTCCTGGCAATGCAGAGGCACCATGCACGTCCGTTGGGGACGTGCCGTGACGCTCATTTCACGCCCTCCCCTGCAGAAAGATTTCGTATGTCCGTATTACGCAT
>JAHFIK010000023.1:14365-18601 GCA_023246415.1 Candidatus Uhrbacteria bacterium | reverse complement strand
ACGCCGATCGATGTTGGCACAAGCCTTTCACCTGCAACGATCGTGTATGACGTTTCCGGAAAGCCGCTCGCATCCTCGGCGATACTGGATAACGGAACGCCCACGCCGCCAAAAGGTGTGTTGGCCGCGACCTTGCAGTACGGCCAGAATCGCGTGACCTGGCAGCCACGGCCTGGTGTGCGTCTTGCTGCGGTGGTGAAGCGATACACGGTGGGAACAGAATCCGGATTCGTGCTCGTCGCGCGCTCACTGCGTGAAGTTGAAAAGCGGGAAGATCAGTTGACGCTGTTCACGTTGATGACATGGGTGGCGAGTTTGATCTTGATCACCATCATCATGGTCACCTGTGAATACTACGGAGGCGCATCACGCCCCACCGGACGCGTCCATGCGGTCGTGACAACGATGAAACAGGGGAGTCAGGAGCCGAAATAGGATCGCGTTGAACAGACGGAGATCCTTCGGTACGCTATAGTCAACCTATGGCAACATACGCAAACGCTCTTTCACGAGAACCGTTTACCGAAGGCGGGTATACCTTTTTGAAACGTGTTCTGCGTGAATATCTTGAAAAAGGAGGTCCGGTCATTTTGAAGGTTGGAGGACTCTATCTTTCGTATACCTATCGGACGGGTCAGCAGACGTTTTTGGAGGGGATGACCGTGTTGGAGGGTCATGATGAAGATGCTCTTGGCCGGTTTCGTGAAGTTGCTGAAAAGTATCGCGTTGAGCAAGGCTTTCAAGAGATTCGTGACGAGCGCCGAGCGGAACGCGGTTCGGAAGTAGGAAGAATGAGATAGGGTTTGAATTTATTGATGCTTAACAATTGAAACTGATTTTTGGAAGGCTCCACAGGTATTTTTTATTTATTTTTTTGATTTTGGTGACTTGACAACATATCAATAATATGTAAGAAGAGAGGCCTCTTGGAACTTTACAACCTAAGAGAGAAAGGGACACATGAGTGGTCGAGCAAGAAAGAAATATACGCGTGGAGAATTAAAAGAGTGCCTTATTACTCTTGGAAATCTCCTCGATTTCAAGGATTCAAATCACCAACAGCTGATGCAGGCATTTTCGCTTCTGTCGAAAATTCCAGAGCAGACGCTGACCGGATTTCTCATCGGAGAGAAGATTCCTGATGGGCTGAATGAACTTAGACTGTATTGCTGTTTTACAGCGATTGGATTTGAGGTCATTGAATTCTCGAAGAGACAAGTCCCGCATCATGAGGTGATTGAGCTTCTTGGATATAACATCGTGACGCCCCAAGAAGCTGTTGCGGTCCTCAAGTATTCGAAACCATTTAATCTGTATGAGGCGATACGAAAAGAGTTCAAATATCGCGGTGAGAAATCAACGGCGGTCTGGGAACTCTGGGTATCGCACAAGGAGGCTGTTGAGCAGGCCAGAATCGAGTATCGAAAACGGCTTCACGGTTTTGCTGAGCTTCTTGCACGGAGTCTCGAGTCAAGTTCGGTCCATCACGCACCGGTCGTCCGCGAGGACGAAACGGTGGCAGGAACTGTGCCGAACGAGACATTAGCTGTATCCGCCTTGGCAATTATGGACGGATTAGCCGGACTGTTAACTGCAGGGGCGCATCAGGCGTTGGTCTGTATGGATTCGATAAACCTGAAAACGCGTTCCGAAGGAACGATCCGTCAGCTTTCCTTATATCTGAATGAACTGATTAGTATCATGACGATATCGGAAGGCGGGAAGGAGGGTGTACCGGATGGCGACGCTTCAGACCTACACGGCGGTTGTCCAAAAAGTCGTTAAAAACGGTCATCATGGACCATACGCCGTTGCAACGGTTGCAGATTTCGAGTCTGTAACGTTTTCACTTCTCTCTCCGATATGGATGGAGGAGGGGGAACCTGAGCCCGGTACCTACGTGATTCTGTCAGACATTCAAAAAAAGCGCTCTGGTTGGCGCGCGATGCGTGCACGGTTTTTCAGACCGTCGGATGATTCATCGCTGAACAATCAGAAACCAGCAATCAGAAACCAGCAGAGAGCAGAAAAGTAAGGAGTCGTAAGCATGGCAACACAGAAACAGACCGTTCGAAAACCGATCGCGGAACTCGATTTCAGCATCTTCGTCCGACGTCAGCTTGATCACAAGCGCGTTCTCGAGCTTGCGGAATTGCTCGAAAATGAGGTCGAACTTGATGCAATTGAAGTCACCGAGGCGAACCAAGGAATTGATGGACGTCATCGCATCGAAGCCCATCTCTTGATCGGGAGGACCGAAATCGAATGCAAGGTACGTCCAGGAAAGATGACGACCGTCGAGCTAATCGCCGCCGCTTTCCAGGCGAATACAGGCGGAGCGCTTCCTCCGGAGCAGCAGGATAAAGAGCATACGGTGGAACTTCTGCTTGAACAGCATGTGGCCTACAAGACCATCGCTGGCATCATCGGCGTGCCCCTTGTCATGGCGCGAAAGTACATCGAGAATGTGAAGGGGCGCACGAAGCGTAAGAATCTTCAAAAGGCGGCTCTCGCAGTTACGGAAGGTTCAACGGTCGCAATAGCCGCAGAAGATAATAATGTCGGTGTGGATGAACTTAAGTCATTTATCACCGGCGCCAAGCGCAAGCCGAAGACGGGGAGTATCGCCGAGATCAAGCAGGCGATCGCGTTGAACCACAAGTCGTTTGCGTCGAAGAACGCTCGGCTGTTGGATAAGCTGCGTGATACCTTCTCCGATGGCGGCGTGAATGCACTCGAGGTCAGGCAAGTCTTCGACTTTGCCGATGAACATCTCGCGCAGTATTCGCGGACGATCACCAATCGTCGTCGACGATTTGAGGCGGAATCCGGCGAAGAAAATACTCCTGTCAACGGAGTCATGTCGAAGAAGAAGCGACGCGCTAAGAAAACGGCGGCGTAAGTTCGTTCCTTTGAGGGGATCTGTCCCCCTCATCGTTTGATCGCGAGAGTTCAGTCTATGAACTCTCGCTTTCTTTTTGTGCTAATGAGATAGCCAGTCGTCAGGAGGAGCGCGTTTCTACTGCCTACTGCCTTGTCTTTTCTCTCATTTTTCGCTTAAGATGCCCCCGCCCTCAGAAACCCTGACGGCATTCGACAACTTGATGGAGAAGAATTCATGAAACAGTCGCGGAAAGCGCTTTTTTCAGTCAGTGATAAGACCGGACTTGCAGCGTTTGCACAGGGATTACGGTCGCTCGGGTTCGATTTTATCTCAACGGGAGGAACGGCGACCGCATTGCGGAACGCTTCCGTTGACGTTCGGGATGTCTCTGACGTCACCGGATTTCCAGAAGTGATGAATGGACGCGTAAAAACGTTGGCGCCGCAGATTCACGGAGGACTTCTTGCGCGTCCATCGGTGGATCAGGATCTTGCGGATCTTGAAAGAGTACATGGGGTCTGGATCGATCTTGTTTGCGTGAATCTCTACCCGCTGCAACAAGAAATCGCAAAACCAAATAGTACACCAGCATCTGTCATCGAAGAAACAGATATTGGCGGGCCGACGATGTTGTCATCTGCTGCGAAAGGTCGTCGGATTGTGGTGTGTGATCCCGCGGATTATCCGCGCGTGCTTGAGTGGCTACGTGCCAACGAACCGAATCGTGATGCTTTTCTCACAGAACTCGCCGCAAAGGCGGACGGGCTTGTTGGGGCATATCGACTCCTCTCGGCACGCTATCACAGTGATGGAGCGATTGATGGGATGGTCGGCACACGCGTTCACGCCTGCAAGTACGGTGAGAACGGATATCAGACACCGGCCGGACTTTATTCCGTGCACACGGATGACCCGTTGGCGCTCGATACGTTCAAGATCATGGGTGACGGCGTTCCGAGTTACAACAATTGGTGTGACATTGACCGCATGCTCCAAACGATGACGCACATCGCGGCCGGATTCTACAAGAATCGCGGCGGACGGATTCCGTACATCGCCATCGCGGTGAAACATGGGAACCCATGCGGGGTTGGTGTGGATATTGATCAATTGGTTGCGTTGCGTCGCATGATTTCCGGGGATCGACGAGCGATCTTCGGTGGCCTTGTCATGACGAACTTCGAAATCGGCACCGCAGAAGCGGATGTCTTGGACGGGTACCAACTCGAAGAAGGACAAAAACGGCGGATCCTTGATGGGGTGGTGGCATCGCATTTCACGGATGAAGCGATCGAGACCTTGTCTCGAAAGGGAAATAAGTGTCGCTTCATCACGAATCTCAGTCTGCAGAC
>JAHFIK010000023.1:7553-14265 GCA_023246415.1 Candidatus Uhrbacteria bacterium | reverse complement strand
AAGGACAAAAACGGCGGATCCTTGATGGGGTGGTGGCATCGCATTTCACGGATGAAGCGATCGAGACCTTGTCTCGAAAGGGAAATAAGTGTCGCTTCATCACGAATCTCAGTCTGCAGACACCACTGGTTGCGAATCTCGATGTCGCGCCGCGATTCCGATATGTTCGCGGAGGATTCCTTCGCCAACCGAATTACACGTACGTGCTGGATCTCAATGCGGTGCGTCCGAAGGATGCGCAAGAGATTGATGAGGACAGCCTCATTATCGCGTGGGCGATTGGATCAACGTCAAACAGCAATACCGTGACGCTCGTGAAGAGCAAGATGCTGATCGGAAATGGCGTTGGACAACAGGATCGGGTCGGCGCATGCAATCTCGCGATCACGCGAGCGCACGCATCCGGGCACGAGACGCAGTATGCTGTTGCATACAGCGACAGCTTCTTCCCATTCGTGGACGGACCGCAACGCCTGATTCACGCGGGCATTCGTGCCATCTTGGCATCGAGTGGGAGTGTGCGTGATGCGGAGGTGAAGTCGGTGTGTGCGGAAGCAAAAGTTCCGCTGTACCTCGTTCCGGATGCGGAAGGAAGAGGATTCTTCGGTCATTGAAAGAGAGATGGTTCTTGCGTTCTGCATAGAACTGCTTGGGGCCGTGCCTGGAAAAGGTGCGGCCCCGTTTTTTATCTAACGTAGGGGCGGGGCCCGGCCCCGCCCCTACGTTAGATAAAAAATAATCCGAGCCCGCATATCCCTAAGGGACACACGGGCTCTGGAGAAAGAAAGGAGAACGGAGCGAGAAAGCCTATGCGGCTTCTTCGAGGAGCAATCGAGCTTCTGCTTCGCGGAGTCGCGGGATGACCACACGTTCGGTGTACCGAAAGAAGTGATGTCCGCAGATGGCAGTCGTGAAGGCGCGTGCCAATTTATTCGGATGCTGGAAGAGCGTCCGCAGCATGAAGATCCAGTAATGGTGCCGATATTTCGAGACAATCCCTTGAAGGAAGATCGAGATCGGCACCGCGAGGAATTCACGGAACGAGACATGGCCGGGCGAAGACTGTTTCCACTCGGACAGGGCGACGTATGCGCGTTTGAAGTACTGCCTGGGCGTGTAGAGCGATTCGAGCAATTTTCGATAGCCCTGAAGGAGCTCGAGTCGGCTCATGAGCATCGGCTGGATGTTCGTTTCTTCAAACCCGTCTTTTCCTCGTTGTTCTAACAAGCGACCTTCTCGCTTGAGTCGATGTTCGAGGGGCGTGCCGGGGATGGCGAACAACATGCCAACCATCGCGATCTCGATGCAACAAGCGTTGATCATCTGTCGAACGCGTTCGAAGATGCTTGGATCGTCCGTATCGAATCCAACAATGAATCCGCCATAGACGAGGAGTCCTCGCTGTCGCAACAGGCGTGCCGACAGTGCCGCATCCACGCGAAGATTCTGGGTCTTTCCCGTTTCTTTGAGCGCTTCCGCAGAAGGCGTTTCAAGGCCTTGGAAGACCGCAAAGAATCCGGCTTCAACCATGAGGTCAACGACATCCATATACTCAGAGAGTCGCATGTCCGCTTCGGTATAGAATCGGAACGGTTTTCCGTGATCGCGTTGCCACTGGATGATGGCGTGCAGAATCTGCTTTGCGACGTTTTTGTTTCCGATGAAATTATCATCGACCACAAAGACATTTCCGCGATAGCCCGTATCCGCAATGGCTTGGAGTTCGGCAACAACTTGAGAGGCGCTTTTGTATCTCGGCGTGACGCCATTCAGCATGCGGACGTTGCAGAATTCGCAATGATGCGGACAGCCACGCGATGTTTGGATGGACATCACCCCGTACGCTTTCCATTTGAGGAGATCGAATCGCGGGATCGGGCTTTGCGCCATGTGCGGTTTTCCGCCTTCGAGATATCGGGATTGGATGGAACCGCGTTCGATATCCGAAGCGATGTGCGCAATCAGCGATTCGCTTTCTGCTTCACCGATGACGAGCGAGGTCGCCTCGCGGAGCTCGATGGCGTCTGGCGAGGAGCTGACGAACGGACCGCCAACGATGATATGGCGATTGAGCGATCGGCATCGTTGAATGATCTCTGCCATGGAATCGCGTTGAATGATCATGCCAGTGAGCAGGACCGCATCAGCCTTCAAAATCTCTGCGTCGCTCAGTGTTTCGATGTTGAGATCGACCAGGGTTACGGACCAATGCGTGGGCAGGAGGGCCGCAAGCGTGATGAGCGGCAACGGAATATGCATCGCCTTTTTCCCGACAAACCAGGTTGCGAGTTGACCGCCCCAATAGGAATGAGGGGTCTTCGGGCTGACGAGCAAGACGTGAATCTGTTTTTGAACGAGCACGAGTACCAACTTTCATCGATGTCAAAAGAACGAGACATCGTGGTGCGAGTATATAGAAAATTGGGGGAAAAGTATAGGAATGAGAGGTGAGTAGGTAAGTATGTGAGTAGGCGAGTAGGTCGAAAAAGAGATCTGAATGAGCGACCTACTCACGTACTCGCCTACTTACCTACTCACCTAAATCAAGCTATTCTTCCCCCATGTCCCGCTGGTCTGTCTACATCCTTCGCTGTGGCGACGGGAGTCTCTACACCGGCATCTCAACCGATGTGGAGGCGCGGGTGAAGAAACATGCGGCGGGGAAGGGGGCGGCGTATACGCGGAGCCACAAACCTATCACGCTCGTTTGGACGAAGAATATGTCTTCTGAATCAGCGGCACGAAAGCGCGAGGCGGCGATCAAGAAGATGACGAAGCGTGAAAAAGAGAGGTTGATCGCGATCCAGCCCACGCGAACGCGATCGGTGGAGAAAATCAAAAGCGCGTGAGAGGGGAGAGCCTCGTCACGCGCTTGCGTGTGTTCGGAAGAAGCTGTCATGGACAGTATCGGACGGATAAATAGAGATAGAACGCCGTGAATGCCGAGATGAATCGTGTCCACGATCGCGTTCCATGAATCGCGTCGAGCATGAACACGGCGACAGAGAGACACGTCATCCCAATGCCGATATAGACAAAGTGGTTGTAGTGTCGCGCACGGAGAGATTTAATGAGCATGAGCGGCGGTGATCTTGAGATTTTGCGTCTCACGATCCTCGCGAAGCTCCTCTTTTCTTCCTTGAAGGCGCCGAGAAATTCTTGATTTCCGCCATAGACCAGCTGGAAATAGATCGTCAGTCCGGCAAACCAGAGGAGCGCTGGAGTGAGGAGGATCCACAGGATCCCGCTCGTCACAGCAGGGAACGGTCCAGTGAATCCGATGATCGCGGCCGTGATTCCGACGCTACCCGCATAGAGCGCATAGAACGCCAGACTCATTGAAGCGGCATGCTCTTTGGCCCGCAGAAGGGGTCCGATCAAAAATGGACCGAGTGTGATGACGAATATAGTCTCGACCCATCTATGCTTTGAGAGCTGCGGAGCGAAAAAGAGCATCGCCTCTATCGCGCCCAGCCACCCATAGAACGTCACGAAAAAACGGATCTCGGAGTTTCGCATTGAAGGTCCTTTGTTTTGACGGTGATTCCGTACCCCGGATTAGGCGCGTTGTCAATCATTGACGTCGTTCTCGTTCTCTCTTACTGTCCTCACTGCGAAAGGAAATGCCATGCGCAATTCCGCACATTCCAGCTTTGTCAGGATTGCTCGATTTATTCAGAACGCGATTGAAGTGGCGCTTCGAACGACGTGCGTTCGAACGGTGATCCCGCCTCGTTCACGACGGCGAGATCTGCCAGAGATCTCTGTCAACCGGAATCCGAGATCGCTCCAGTTCCGTTATCGGAAACGGCCAGCATTACGCGCCCCGCAGAAGCCGTGGAACGAACAAGAATGGTCGTTCTACGTCTTTGTGTGGGATCTCCGAATCTACGTGGAGCTGTATAACATGACGGTCAGAGAAGAACGTGCGGTTGTCCGGGCGCTCAAGCAACTCGCGGATCATTCAACGCGTGTCATCTCTGTCAGCGTGATTCGCAACACGGATCTGAGCAAGCGCGCTCATTTTACGAAGTATTCGATCATTCCCTGTCGACCCCGTCGATAGTCAGATCTCGCCCCCGAAGTGAACCTTCGGGGGCGTGTGCATGATGAATGATGTGTGTCGAATGGTTGACGGTCGATGAAAAATGTGATATCGATCCAATACGTACGTTTACACAAAGGAGATGATGTTGATTCGTCGGGTCGCGCAGTCCCTGCAATGCAAAAATGCGCATTCATTTGCAGAAACCTAGGTTCTATCAGAATTGAGGTCTATCATGTCACATCAGGTTCGATCCGGAGAGAGAAAGTATCTCGACAGGAATAAACTCCCACCTTCAACAACGATCCAGAAAGCATCCTTCTGCGCACCCGAGTATCGGTTTGGAACGGTGTATACCGTCGATCGTGAGACGTATGAACTGCATGCGAGTCGCGAAGGGTGCCGCTCGTATCTCGAGTCTGAGCAGCCTGAAACATATGAACTCGTCATGCGTCCAAATCAGATCGCGTTGCCGGATGGTTGGAGAATTGAACGGTCTTGGACGAGTACGAATTGGCATGAAGCGGAGTACGTTTCAATGTCGCTCGTCGTCGTTCACAGTCCGTTCGTGAAATTAGAAGGAAACTTCGAAATAGTCGACCGGAATTTGGAATTTGTGTCAGCGGCACTGCAACGAAATTGCGGTTTTGCGAACGGCACGTTCTCATGGAGGCGGGCAAAGGAGCGATTTACTCCGCTCATCATCACGCCGCGGGAATACCGATTCTATCTGTATCGGCCAACTCGCGAAGTGGTTGATCGCGGAATTGCGACCTTTCAGCGTGTCCTTCAGGGGCTGAATGGATTATCAGGCTACCTTCCCAGCCTTCGTAGCGATCTTGAGCGTCACCAGCGACTCTCCCGCATCAGACGCGACGTCGAAGATGAAGGAGGGGACATCACGCCTCAAATCAACAAGATTCGGGTTCGTCTGCGAGACGTCCTTCATCCATACGTCGGAAGATTCGGGTTCGTCTACAAAGACTTACCCGGTTCGCAACAGGTCGTTCCGTTCTCCTATGACATGAACGGCCACGAAAATCCGTCGTAGTCATCTCCATACTCACATCGCCGCCCCCGAGGTTCTCTTCGGGGGCGTGTGCTATTTAGAGTAAAGGGCATCACCCTTCGCAAAGCCTTCGGGGGACAAGGAAAAGCGGTGGGAGTGTGGTGGCGCCGCCACCCGAAGCCCGCACCGGGCGAAGGGTGGTGGACAAATCTGGTTGCTCCTGTAACGTATCGGCAGACCCGATTCTTATTACTTTTCTCTCTTTATGCGTGCTCCTATTCTCGTTTTAATGGCCTCTGCGGTTGCCGTGGCGGTCTTTGTCCCACAGGTCCCTGCATTGGCGGCCAATGTGGACTATCGTGCGCTTTCTCAGAAGGCCTACTCGGATCCAGAATGTTCCACGGTGCTGATGACTGCGGACCTCGTGAAGTATCCGGGGAATAACACGATGTCGACCGTGGCTGGCACAGCCATGCAGCCAAAGAACAGCGCGTGTGTCTTGCTTCAGTCATACGTTCGTCTGCCAGGTGCGACGATCGCTTCCCGCGATCTCGTGAACCAAGTCGGCACTCCGGTTTCCAGCCCATCCGCGTTCGCGGCGTCCGTGCTCCCAACACTCCGTTCCACGTTTGGTGAAATGGATTCCGTGAGCCGTGCCCCAGGATCGCTCGTCAGTGCGAGCGACGCGACGGTGATGAAGACGACTGATGGGAAGTGGCGGATTGGATATGGTGGAAACACCTATGATCTCACCTGGGAACCGAAAGAAATTCGGATGAACCCGGTCACGCACACGCCATATGCCACGGGTGCAAACGGACATCTCTGGACGCCAACGTTCTCCATGACCTATCAGACGTGGGACGCGAAAGGGGAGTCGCCAGTCGTGCGCGCCATCGATTCAAAAGGAAACTTGCTCGTGACCTCGCTCGTGTACGATCGGTTGTATGACATCTGGATCAACAAGCAGTATGTCGGCCGGTACAGCGATGTTGATCGCGATGCAGACATGAGCTTTGCAGATGCGGCGTCCTCATCTGTGTACTACCCGGGATACGTGAAAACATTTTCGAATGCGATCGCCTTTGATCGGAATGATCACCTCGTGATCTATCGCCAAGAAGGTCGCGTCTTTACGCGAACGTCGTACGATCTCAAGTAAGATCAAAAGAAAAAAGACACCGTCGAATGGCGGTGTCTTTTTTGTTCCTGATGTAGGGTTTCTTTTTGATTGATGACGTCACTAATGGAAGTAGTAAAATAGATACCTATGTCATCCCGAGCCGTTTCTAGTCGCTGGCCACAGGATGAGAACGAGGGATATCCGGAATCAGGAATTCCGGATATCCCTCGTTCTCATCCTGTCGATATCGGCTAAATTCGGCTCGGGATGACATAAGGGATAAGGTTTGACTCGCCTCTATATCAGAAAAAAGAATCGCGGCACCCTGTGTTTGAGGGTGCCGCGGAGATTTCAACGGAGGAATGCGGTGATACTCACTGCATGCGAATGAGGAGTTCGCGCTTAAGTTTCGCAGTTGGCGACTCAGACGATCCTTGTCGCTGTTGTTCGACGATTGGGGCACCGATTCGGATGGCTTCACGGAGGATGAATGCGAGTTCGGCGTCGTCACCATAGCGCTGGAGGAGCCACCGGG
>JAHFIK010000023.1:5078-7453 GCA_023246415.1 Candidatus Uhrbacteria bacterium | reverse complement strand
GTTGGCGACTCAGACGATCCTTGTCGCTGTTGTTCGACGATTGGGGCACCGATTCGGATGGCTTCACGGAGGATGAATGCGAGTTCGGCGTCGTCACCATAGCGCTGGAGGAGCCACCGGGTCAGGTCAAGCGTTTCTGAAGATGTGATCGCAAATGGAGGATCAACATTCAGCATGATGGATCGAACGAATGACCGGAGCGGTTCGCCGTGCTGAATGGCTGCAAGCTTTGCGCGACAGGAAATCTGTTTGAGATCGCTACAGATGTGCGCCGCTCCGCGTTCGAGGCTCGTGATGAACAAGAGCTGTTCGGCGAGGAAGGCTTCATCGTACGGACAAACGAGATGATAGACGATGTAGGTGAAGCTTCGGACGTAGCAGTCCAGAGCGCGTTCCCAGATGGCACGCGGCTCACTCGTTCCCGCTTCTTCGGCTCGAATGATTTCACGTATGGCACCGTCCGCGAGACGTTTCCAGTCCATCGGGATTCGCGGATCGTACATCAATGATTGGAATGGATAGTAGCCGGAGCTGAAATCCACATCGTTCATCAAAATAATGTCGTTCAGTTCATACCGACGAAATGCCTCAACGGCGATGGGCGATGACGGCGGAAAGATGGCGAGGAGCTCTCTGAGATACGGCTGATAGCGATCTCTGAGTTTGCACCATTCGCTGATGCCGTTTGCCGTGCGCTCAATGAGATCCAGAAGCTCAAAGATGAGTTCTGCACAGAACATCTGAAGATCTCGACGGAGAAGGGCGAACCCTTCGAGTTCCCGTTTGAGAAACGACGTTTTTGGCAGCGTGTGTGCGGCAAGGACCGGGCACCAAGAGGTATCTGGAACCAGGCAGAGGAGAAGCGCACGCGCTTTGAAGCCCGTTCGGACTTCTGACTTCAGGAGCATGAGGAGGTCGTCTCGTGTCGGCTGAAACACCGTGATGTATTCGGCCCAGAGGTGATCATCTGAAGACTTCAGGAGTCGCTTTCGCCAACGAACGCATGTTTGGAGCTGAAGAATGTCCGGTGACATGTTTTAACCTTTTCGCATGAGACGCGATGTGATCTTTGGAATGTTCACCCGTCGCGTTGAACGCGATGGAACGTGGGTATCTATCCAGAGATTGGGGGTGACGTCAATGTCGCCAATATCTGTCAAACAGAATGGCTTCATTGCTGTGCTGAGAAATGCCAGGAAGGAGCAATGAAGCCATGTAGCCATTCTTCGTTCGATATCAAAAACGCCCCGGAGTTGAATCCGAGGCGTTTCTAACTGATTGGTGTTGAGTTATTTGATTCCTGGGATGAACTTCATGGCCTGTGTGGCAACGGTCACCGCAGAGACAGACGTTTCTGGGGCAACAACCGGTGTCGTGCTTCCCTTTGTGACATTCATTCCGGTGTGGATGGTTGTCGTCTGGAAGCTGGTCGTCTTGCAGATCTGTTTCTTCGTCTTTGCATTCGTGGTGCAGGTCTGCTTTGGCACGACCTGTGAAACGAGCGCTTCAACGCGATCGATGGTCGATTTCGTCAGGTTGACGTTGATGGCCATTTTGACCGACGCGATTTGCTTGCGCATTTCAACGACCTGCTTCTGGATGTCGGCGAGCTTTGCAGCACGCTTTGGATCCTTCTTTCCAACCGCCGCGATCGCTTTCTTTTGGAAGGCGGTCACGATGGATGGATTCACACGGGCACGAACGCGAACCATCTTATCGCCATTCTTTGCAGTCCAGCGCTTTTCAGTTCCAATGACCTGGATTGGCTTCTGTGTTAAGAGGTCTGTGGATTGCGAAATGCCTTTTGTGGCGGCACTCTGAACGGCGGAGCAGGAATTTCCGAGCGCAGCGCAGATTTCTTGCGGATCAATTTTGACCCAGGTTCCAACCGCGGCATTCGTATCAACGCCCTTTGCGGCGAGGAACATACGAACCGCATCACTGACGGTCTTCACGCGAACATATCCGACATTGTTGGTAATGCGGAATTCAATCGTGCCAGGATCGACGACCGTTGGAACGGCGAAGCTCCCGGTTCCTTCAACGCGTTTGACCGCGATGGTGCCGTCCATGTCTGGAATGGCTTGACCGGCCTTCGGGATTTTACGCTCGCTCACGAGGAGGGTGATGATCCCGTTGGATTTTGCAGCGCGCTTGTTCGCGTCGCGCTCTGACATGCTGACATTGATATCTCCGGATGCCAGGGTTGGCATGGAGAACGTCATGTCATTGAGGCCTTTATCAATAATCTGTTGCGGCGTCGCAGCAGAGGCGACAGCAGGCAACAAAACGGTGAGAGTAGCGCCGAGGCCGACAGCGCTTCGCACCATGAGGGATTTCATGGATATCATACGGCGACAGTATAGCGCATGTGG
>JAHFIK010000023.1:2251-4978 GCA_023246415.1 Candidatus Uhrbacteria bacterium | reverse complement strand
CGAAGACGTGGCTGTAAGACGCTTTTTGGTTCGACGTACAACACGCGGACATGTGGCGGCTCGTAAATGATGGAGAAGTTGTGGATGTCGTCGTATCCCAAGAATTCGCCCCGCCAGACAATTCCATTGTTTCCGATCTGCGCAAGGACGCGTCGCGGCTTTTCATTCCCAGCGACCACGAGAATGATCGCAATCAGTAGGATAATGAAAGCAAAGAGAAAATTGGCCTGCCAGATCGAGTAAACGACAAGGAGGAGCGCAACCCCGGCCATGACGATGTACCACACCTTGCCCCGGTCGTGACGTTCAAATTCAGGAGCTTCCCAAACGAACGCATCCTGCGCATCGATGAGCTGTTCCTCAAACTCCGGGGAGTAGGCCATATCAGGCTATTGTAGCAGAGCAGGTAGCTGGGGGCGAACGGGGTGAGTTACGAGTTAAGAGTTTAGAGTTACGAGTGGCAACTTGCAGGGTCATGATGGACCACAGACTTCCATGAGTCGTAAGAAAGGATCGTGGTCGCAGCGCTTAACTCGTAACTCTAAACTCTTAACTTCCCCGAGAAACCAGAAGCCTCCAACGTACAAACGTGGAGGCTGTGGAGGAGGACCGCAGGGTGATGCGGTGAACGGGGATGTGGGTCGACTAGAGTGCGCCGGACGTATTCGCTTCCTGGAGGTCGTCCAGTTGTGCGGAGGTCTTTCTGAGCACGAGGCGAATATGACGTACCTCGTAATAGCTGAAGACGACCGCACCGAAGAGCGCAAGGATCTTCAGGAAGGCAACGATGTCCATATTTGCAATGAAAAGCGCCCCAATGAGCGCTAAGAACTCAAGCACGATGGCATTGAGAATGATCTGTCGCGTATTCGGAATCAGCGAATTCAGAGAAACGATGGTCGGGTTGGTTTCGTTCTCGATATGAAGCAGGTCGAGTCGTTCCTGGACAGATCCGAGTCCTGCTCGCATCGCGAAGAGCCAGGCGATGCAAAGGACTCCGCCGATCACGATAAGATACTGCATTGGATTGATGATCTCGGACAGGGTGAGCGATGGAATGTGCACAAAACATCTCCTTCTGAAAGCGCGTCGACGCATTCGACGACGGAACAGAAGCTATGCCATTTTTCGCGATTTGTCAACGGAAGGGGTTTGAGCGTTTGCGTGGGGTGTCGGTCAAGCTCACCGTCTTAATGTCATGCACCGTATGATCCTCGATATCCGTGAGTTCTTTTTTTTTTATCACTTTCCCGAGGAGTCTGCGACGAGGGACCCCTTGGAAAGGATTCTCATCAGAGAAGTTGCACCTCCATCATCCAAACCTCGCTTCTAATCCGCCGCGGCGGATCGTCGGTGACTCCTCGGGAAAGTGATAGGTGTCTCCGCGGTGCGTTATGACGTTGGGTTCGTAGCGATGACTCTCTTGCCTCTCCTGCTTCAAGGTGGTCTCATACTCCTCATATGAAACGTCTTCTCCCATTTGCGATTTTTCTTGCGATCCTCCTCCCTCAAGTTCCCGCACATGCTGCTTCATACGCGAACGGCACGGTGCTCAAAGCTTCCGCATCCGCACTCTATCTCTACTCCAGCGAAGGATTCGGGAGGCGGTACGTGTTTCCGGACGCGAAGACGTATTCCTCTTGGTATCCAGACTTTTCTCAAGTAAAGACGATTTCGGATCCAGATCTCGCTTCCATTCAGTTGGTTGGGAATGTCACGTATCGTCCCGGGAAGTTTCTTGTGAAAGTGAATACAGATCCGAAAGTATATGCCGTTGATTCAAACGGCGTGCTGCGTTGGATTAAGACAGAGGCGATCGCGAATGCGTTATATGGATCAGCGTGGGCAACCGTGGTTCGTGATATTCCGGACGCCTTTTTTACGAACTATGAAATAGGGACTCCGATCTCGTCGACGTCCGATTATCATCCGGCATCTGTTCTCGCTGCGAATCCCGTATTTACGGTGAACGCCACGCCAATCCTTCCATCCCCGCCGTCGATGATTGGAGGAGTGCCAGATTACGGGAATCCATATGGATCCTGCACGCTTCCAGATGCGGCGAAGTCCGAAGATGTGTCTCATCCCACAACGGTCGTTGGGACAGGGACGCCAGAATCGTGTACAGCAAGTGCATTCGAGTCTGCGGTTCAGAAAGGCGGCGCGATCACATTCAATTGCGGACCGAGTCCGGTCACCATCACGCTCACACATCAAATCAAGCTCTTGAATAAAGTCGGCCCAAAGCAGAATGGGGATCGTGTCATCGATGGGAGAGGACTCGTGACGCTGAGCGGGGGCGGGACGAATCGCATCCTGTATCAGGATGCCTGCGAGGAAGCGTTGGGATGGTTGAACGATCACTGCAACAATTCGCAATCCCCACGACTCGTGGTTCAGAATTTGACGTTCATCAATGGGAAGGCGTCTGATGCCAAAATCGGTGGAGCGGCGATCTATTCAAATGGCGGGAGTCTCAAAGTGGTGAATAGTAAGTTCTATAATAATCACATCATCTCTTCTGGACCGGATGTGGCTGGCGGCGCGATTTATCAGACACAGGGGTATGGGACGACCTACATCACAAACAGCACGTTCGGCGGAAGCGCAGATCATGCGAACGTTGGGTCAAATGGCGGAGCGCTTGGCGGCCTCTTCGCGTCATTCACCATTCTCAACAGTGTTTTGTCCTATAACCAAGCGATTGGGAGTGGGATGAATCCAGCA
>JAHFIK010000023.1:0-2151 GCA_023246415.1 Candidatus Uhrbacteria bacterium | reverse complement strand
GCGTCAGCACTTCTTCTGGCATGAAGCACACCGCAACGTTGGCGGGAGTGCGAGCAGTTGCTGAACAACGGCGCTCTTCTGATACTGCTCGGCGATCTCGTCGACCGTGAGGTCCGTGATATTCAGGATTCCTCGCTCTAGGAGTGCGCAGGGCGTCATAACGCCGGCAGCGTTTACGAAGAAGGTGTTGACGCCGGCTCCGCAGTGCGCGAATCCAACCATCTCGTCATCGCCGAGTTCGTAGTCGCCCTCGCCGTCGAGGTGGCACAGGAGCGGATCATTCGTGGCAACGACGAGCGGATTGTATTTCACATCGAGGTCGTGCACGAGTCGCAAGAATTCGAGCTTCTGCGCTTTTGTCATCTGCATGTGTGCTCGGCCTTTTGCGCGTCCGGTCGGCTGGATGTACGAGAAGCTGATTCGCTCACAGCCAAACTGTTCGGCATGCTTCGCGAGTCCTTCCATCTCGTTCATCTGCGATGGCATGATGGTGGCGCGAATGGCACCGGCAACGCCAGGGATCCCCGAATTGAGGAGGAGGCGGAGGGCTTCGCTGACGCCGGCAAAGGCGCCGCTACACTCGCAGAAACTGTCATGTGCTTCGTGGTCTGCACTGTCCAGGCTGACGGACAGGACGAATCGCGGGAATGCGATGTCTTTGATCATACGCAGGTGCTCTTCGTCCAGCAGCAAGCCGTTGGTCGTCAGGACGAGCGTATTGAAACCGGCATTCCGAATGCTTCGCAAGGTGCCTTCGAAGTGTTCGTCCATGAGCGGTTCGCCGCCAGAGAGGACGATCTCGCAATCATCCGTACAATGTCGTGCGGCAAAATCGAGGACCTTCACGATCTGTTCGGGTGCCAGATCTTTTCGCGCACGGTGTGCAATCCGACAGTGGTGGCAATGCATGTTGCATCGTCCAGTGTTTTCGATCTGAACCTGACGGAATCGGATCTCATGGTTCGTGTCAGCGGAGATGACAGGCAGGGATACGGACATGGAAAAACTCCAGAGTGGCGAGATGTTAAATGCACTGAACGCAGAGCGAATCTCTGCATCCAAGAACCCTTTCCCGACATCGCATTCGGTTTGCGCGATTCGCGTCATGCAATGAAAACGTGTGTCATGTAAAAGGTTCCGCGGCGACCTTACTGAACACCTTTATTTTCGTCAATCCAACATGGCAGTATTTCGCCCTGTTGAGCGGAGGTTGGGAGAGCATGGACGATTCGGCCTTTTTTTGGTACAAGACAGTCTCGCGATGATTTGGGGGAGAGTAGAATAATGGACGTTTTGGAATCGCGACACCGTTCATTTTAAAAGACGAAGGAGCGTGGCATGTCTTCTGATACAAATAAAGAATTGATCCGTCTTTGGCACGAACAGTTTGCCCCAGGGCTGGAACCGCAGACGATTCCAGACGGGGCCGAGATCGAAGGACTGATCGAGCCCTTAAATCCATACGGACTGCAATACTGTCTCCGACTCAAAAATGGAGATCGGTATCCGCGCCATCAGAGCGGACCTGGGGTCACGGTTGCGATCACCGATGGTGCGCGAATCGCGCTTCGGCTTGATCGCCGTGTTGAATCCAATGCAGTCATTCTCAAGTGCTGCGGCGGATTTGCAGGGCGTCGAATAGAAGTGGCGCGCGACATTGTCGCGATCCATCATCGGATGCGGGATGAGCATGTTGTGTGTGTCACGGATGGTGAGTATCCCGACATCCGGGCATTCATCACAGAACTCGTTGGCCGTGAATGCTCCGGATTTTCGATCGCTGATCGAACGCTCGAGTTTATTGACCGGCCTATTGGGAATCCGAATATTCGGATCTGTTCGATCATGGGTTCCATCCGTATTTCGCCGACGGAATTCAGTGAACACCGCTGGCCGCTGGCTGCATCGCTTGATGAAGCAAAGTCCTTTTGCGATGAGTGGCGGTTTGGCGATGAAAATACCGACCGTCTCGTCCGTCGTCTCTGCAGCCTCTAACGCAGGCGTTTACGCACCCCACGAGAACCGCACCCTGGTCTCCTCGTCTGGGGTGCGTTTCTTTAAAGAAAGGAATGTCTGCAGTCGTTTAGAATTATCTCCTGGTAAGTTGTGAATGTCGGACCATTCTTGAATGTATTTGCCGTACATGTCATA
>JAHFIK010000022.1:5331-18665 GCA_023246415.1 Candidatus Uhrbacteria bacterium | reverse complement strand
GGTGATTACAATCGCAAGAATGGGAGAACCGTTCCCAAAATCATCGACAAGGCGACGATGATGACGGCGATTTTCCACAAGAGATCGCGCCCTTTTCCTTTCTTTTTCATAGAGAGAGTATACAGACCGTGCAACGACCATGGATTACGACTTCCGTCGCAACACTTTGATAAACGCTTCGGGTGGAATCTCAACGGATCCAACACCGCGCGCCAACATCTTCTTTTTTCCCTTCTTCTGCTTCTCCAACAGCTTCATTTTTCGCGTAACATCGCCACCATAGAGATAGCCCGTGACGTCTTTTCGAAATGCCGCGATCCGTTCAGACGCAATGATTTTAGCACCGATGGCCGCCTGGAGCTTGATCACGAACTGCTGACGCGGGAGCGTTTCTTTCAGCGTTTCGACAATTTCGCGTCCGCGGCGTTGCGAATCCGACTCATGAAGCAGCGTTGCGAGCGATGGAACCGGCGAGTCTGCGACCATGATATCCAACCGCACGATATGCCCGGGTCGAAACCCGATCAGTTCGTAGTTCATCGAGGCATATCCTTGTGTGGCGCTCTTCAAGGTATCGTGAAAGTCGACAATGACGGCAGAGAGTGGCATCTCGAAATGCATCACCGCGCGCGTCGGGTCCAGCCATTCCGTGGTGACAAATGTTCCGCGACGATCAGTCACAACGGTCATGACGTTTCCAAAAAATTCGGATGGCGTGACAATATCCACCTTCGCCCACGGCTCACGCGCTTCTCGAATGGTGGATGGATCCGGAAAATCGAGCGGCGAGGTGACGATCACTTCTTCCCCATCGGTTTTCGACACTTCGTAGGCCACCGACGGCGTTGTCACGACCACTTCAAGATGATGCTCGCGCCGCAATCGTTCCTGGACGATCTCCAAGTGCAGCATCCCTAAGAGCCCGCAACGGAATCCGAATCCGAGTGCTGTCGACTGCTCCGGCTCAAATGAAAGCGCCGCATCGCTCAGCTGAAGCTTTTCAATCGCATCGCGCAATCGTGAATACTCATTCCCCTCTTTTGGAAAAATGCCGGCATACACCATGGGTTTGACCACCTTGTATCCCGGTAACGCTTTCGTTTCTGCAACATGTGACGCGAGCGCGACGGTATCCCCAACACGCACCGCGATAATGTCTTTACGACCTGTGACGATATACCCGATCTCCCCGGTCCCGAGCCGCGGAAGTTCAACATATCCCGGATTCAAAAAACCGACTTCAAGCGCCTGGCCATCTTCTCCCGTTGCTTTAAAAATCAATTTTTCATTCTTCACAAGCTCCCCGTCCACGACGCGAACATATGCGATGACGCCACGATAGTCGTCGTACTTTGAATCAAAGATGACCGCGCGTGGTAACGCCTTCGGATCGCCGACCGGCGGAGGGATATTCTGTACAACCCGCTCGAGGAGCTCTGAAACGCCCGCACCGGTTTTTCCTGAGACAGACAAAATTTCATCGCGTCGACACCCGATCAATTTCATCAATTCTTCGGCACGGCGTTCGACTTCAGAATTCGGAAGGTCGATCTTATTTAAAACCGGAATGATCTCCAACCCTTGCTCAATGGCGAGATAGAGATTTGCGATCGTTTGCGCCTGGACGCCCTGCGTTGAGTCTACGAGGAGAATCGCCCCTTCAACCGCCGCGAGCGACCGGGAGACTTCGTAATTAAAATCCACGTGCCCCGGCGTATCAATTAAATTCAACTCATACGTGATGCCATCCTTCGCCGTGTACGACATGCGTGCCGGCTGGAGCTTGATCGTAATCCCCCGCTCCCGTTCCAAGTCCATGGTATCGAGCAGTTGCTCTTTCATCTTCCGCTTCTCGATGGTTCCGGTAACCTCAAGCAATCGATCAGAAAGCGTCGACTTTCCATGATCGATATGAGCGATGATGCAGAAATTTCTGATGCGAGAGAGGTCCATGCGGAAAGGCGTTTGGCTATTGGCGTTTGGCCAGAGGAATGATCACGATCGCTTCGCGAAATGAGATCACTCAGTGCTGGGCGATTGTATGGGGGAACGCGGTTTTGAGCAAGGGTTGCAGCATTAGACCCCGCGCGCTGCCTCCGCCCCTTCAGACACGGCCGGACCGCGCTTAAACAGTTTCGCAATGAAGGCACCTTGGAATTCCGCAAGCTCCGGAGACTTCATCATGCGCATCGCGAGGTAAAAAACGACTACGCCCGTCGCAATGGATGCAACCGTTTGGATCGCGATCTGCCAGACGCGCTCAAGCGGATACACCATTCCGATGAAATTCCGAACCGGAATGATCGCGCCCGCCATAATGAAACAGGCGGTCAGTGTTCGTAAAAATGAAATCCAAACCATGCGCGTCCCAAGCTTCCCTCGAATCGCCCGGAGCACAATCCATGAAATGACCATCCCAACCCATGCGGCGATAGAATATGCCGCAATGAGTCCCGGAAGTCCGAACGGTCGAACAAGAACAAACGCGAACACCGCACACGTTGCTTCTGAGATCAATCCAATCCACAACGGCGTCCATGTTTTCTGCATCGCATAAAATGCACGCGACAGGAGCGGAGTAATGGATTGCGCCGGAAGCGAGAGCGCGAAAATCGCGAGTGCATCTGCCGTCCGAATGGTTGCCGTCCAATCAAACCGTCCGTCACCAAGCACCAGACGAACCGCTTGCGCACGCAGAATGATGAATCCGATGGCAGACGGAACAATAAAGAAAATCACCTTGCGGACCGCACCCCCAAACACATCAAGAAATTCTTTCTCATCCTTACGACCGAACGCGCGTGACATCGCAGGAAATGCCGCGAGGGCAAATGGAATCCCGAAGATACTCAGCGGCACGGATTCAAGGTTCATCGCGAAGTTCAAGACCGCAACAGAACCGGCGGTCAATGCCGAGGCGAGTGCGAGAATAATCGTCAGGTTGATCTGCGTGACCGCAAGTCCAAGCGTACGCGGTGCCATCAGCTTTAAAATTCGGCGAACACCGTCCGGCTTCAGCGATGGCCACGGAATGCGTCGCAGGCCGAGACGGATCGCCACGCTCGCTTGTACGAGGAAATGGAACACCGCACCAAGCACCACCCCGACACCCAGACCGATCGGCCCCATGAGCGGCACGAGGCACACGGCGCCAAGAATAATTCCGACGTTGTAGAGTACTGGTGCAATCGAGAAGACGAAAAATCTCCGGGTGGATTGAAGAACGCCCCCCATCACGGCTGAAAGTGCCAACGTAAACGTCGACCCAAGCATGATGCGCGTCATTTGGATCGTCATCGCAAGCTTCGCGCCCGTAAACCCAGGCGCGATCCATGGCACAATCATTGGTGCGGCGATAAAAATCGCCGCACATCCGACGAGCATGGCGACGAGGATCACCGAAAGGACCTGCCCCGCAAGTTCCCACGCCGCCTTCTTTTCTTTGGTCACGAGGTATTCCGTGAATACCGGAATAAATGCCGCAGAGAGCGCCCCGAGAATCACGAGATTATAGAGGAAGTCCGGAATCTTGAATGCTGCGTAATACACGTCCAGGACATCCCCTGCACCAAACGTGGACGCGAGCATGCGTTCGCGAACCAGCGCCGTCAGCTGCGCAACGAGCGAGGCGACTGACACAATGATCGCGGCAGTCGTTACATGCTCGGTTTCGCCATTCCAGAGGCGACGAAAAAAAGAGATCATGGGGAAAAGAATTTGGAATTTGGAATTTGGAATCCGAGGACTTCGACCCTCATCCCAAATTCCAAATTCTAAATTCCACGTACTTCATTATGGTGCCGTCAAACAGTACATCGGCTTTATTTTCAGCAGATAGATATTCATCCCAGCAAAGCCGCTCGCCCAAATCCACAACAACAACGCTGGCGCAATCAACCCAGAACTCAGCAGAAGGAATGCGCAAAAATTCCACAGGACACCACAGAGATCAATCACAAGCTTTCGCTGCATCAATCGAAGATCCGCAATGACGCGAATGAGCAGGGTGTACTTCAGTGAAGCGATGATAAACAACAACGTCACGGACAAGAGATACACGCTAGGCGATCCAAGAAAAAACGGCGAGAGGACATAGATCGACACGAGAAAAAAATCGACGATGCCCTGCCCATGCGCAAAGACGGGCGTCCGAGGACCGAAGCATTCAATGGAATAGAACGTATTCACGAGCAGCGTGGCATGAAAAAAAATCATCGGCAGTGCGCTCGGAAGCTGGGAACGGATCGCGTACACCCCAATCAGAAAAAAAATCGAAAAAAATCCGACCAACATCCGCGGATCGTGTGCGACATCAGGTTTCATATTTTCCCCATTCGTATGGAATTTTATCATCTCGACGTTCACCCCAAATCGTCCGCGTAATCAATAGCCACACATACGTGAACCCCATGCGGATATACCCTTCCTTTCGAAATCGTCGTGTTGAAATTTGGAGTACCGTTGGAAGCACCCTGAACGAACCCAGATTCGAGGCTCGTAAGCAGTAATTCGCGTCCTCGTTCACTCGAATGGATGGATCGAACCCGTGCAGTTTTTCAAACACCGTTTTCGTTGTCACGATACACGCCCCGAGCGCGTAGGGATCACGCTTTTCAACGAGCTTATGAAACCCGTATAGCGTTGTGTAGTACAACAAGGCGCGCGGATCTTTATCGATCGGGAGAAAGCGACAAGAGGCGGCAACGAGACCACCGCGGACAAACGCCGTCACCAGCTCTTGAATGCGATCAGGTTCTGGAATCGAAGTATCCGCATCCAAAAACATCAAGATTTCATGCGACGCATGCCGTTCTCCGATATTACGCTGAACCGACACGCCCCGCTTCGCGCCTTTAATGCTCTTCAGGGTGATGTGCTTTGGAGAATGTTTCTGATAGTACTCCACGACTTCCAGCGTCTTATCCTCCGATTTCCCATCCACGATGATGATCTCCATCCGTGGCGTCGGACACCGGAAAAGAGACTCCAACAAGGTCGGCAAATACCGTTCCTCGTTTAGGGTCGGGATGATGATCGAGATCACGTCCTCACTCATAAAAATCCCCCATAGAATCGCACAAAAGAAGGTCGGCGTCACGCGTCAGACAAGATCGAACCCCATTTTTCTCGAAATAGAGCTTGATTTCAGGCCCCTTTTCGATAATGGCAAGCATACTTGACAAATCAGCAAAAACGTGCTATTCTGGACTATACCTTCGAAAAGCGCGTCTTTGCGCAAAACAGTTTTACCGCTAGCAATAGCAAAGAAAGAGACGTGAAACGTGAACTGGACACTCTTCTATATCGTTTTCGGATCCGCGGTCGTCCTGAGCGCCCCCATGTTCAGCCTCCTCAACTGGGAAGGCTGCGGTCGAGGACAGGTTCCCAATCCCGGGTATCACACCTGGCACGGACGCCGGTTCTCACACTGGAAAGAAGAAACGACGCTCTTCGTCGGTAACCCACTCTTCTTTTCCGTGATGGATGCACTCATCGCGGCTTCGTTCTCGCAACTCACATGGAATGACGCACACATCATCCGCGCACTCCTCGCCGTCCTCATCGGCTCCGTCGTGACCTTCTTCTGGTTCAGAAACGCAACGCGCGACTATGAATCAGGAAAGATCACCTCTTGGGGATGGCAGTGGTGCAAATCCAGGACGATCTCCATTGCGGGGAAATACCACACGGTATACTTCTGGCTCCACGCCTGCATCATCACCTATTCCCTCACCTCCTTCGTTTGGCAGAGCCAAATCATCATCCATATCCGTATGGGTGTGATCTACGCCATCGTCGGATACGCGGTAACGTTTCTACACTTCCTGTACATGCAACGAAGTATGGACGAAGTGTACGATTCGAAGCGCTAACCCCTCAACCTCCAACCAAGACAAGGCCACATCAACTCGATGTTGGCCTTGTATTGTTTTCAGGGAGAGAGCGCGATGAATCGCGCCCCTACGTCCCCTTCTTGAACTGCCACATGGCGATGGATCCGGCGATCGCGACATTGAGCGACTCTTTTGTTCCCACCTGCGGAATCATGACGATTTCATCACAGTGATCCATTTGCATCCTTGATAATCCCTCAACTTCATTTCCAACGACAATCGCACAAGGGCCGCTCGGTGCGATCATCGCAAGATCGCTCGCATCCTCCGCAAGCTCCAATCCGTAGACACGAATCCCTGATGCCCGTAAGCGATCAAGGCATTCAATTGGATCCACTACCTGCTCCCACGGCACCGTCGCTTCAGCGCCGAGCGACGTCTTCTTCATCCGCGGATGATCCGGGGTCGGGGTGTATCCAGTAATCCAAATTTTTTCGATCCCGAGCGCATCCGCCGTTCGAAACAATGCACCGACATTCAGAACCGAACGGACGTTGATGGCAACAATGTGGACTTCAGACATCTGAGGAGATTAGCGATTAAACCAACGAAGGTAAATATGAGAAGAAAAGGCTAACATGGCTGCATGGCTTCATTGCTATAGATTGGAGTGATCAAACTCAACAAACCCCATCATCAGCAATGTAGCCATGTAACCGTGAAGCCATTCATTCGTCCTACTTTCTTTTATTTGAAAAATCCGCTATACAGCCCTCTATGAAATTCGGCGACCTGGCCAGCGGCACCATTAACCGATTCGACGATGATGGTCGAGGGGTGTTTGATATTTTAAACGGCGCAAACGTGAAGCGTCCGTTCTCCGTCCCATTCACGACGATTGGGGATCAGATCGAAACAACCTGTATTAAACGGATGAAGGGACGATATATCGGAAGGCTTGAACGGATCACGACCGCCGGCCCCTCACGATCGCTTGAAACGAATGCGCTGCCATTCGCACCCTG
Source organism: Candidatus Uhrbacteria bacterium (assembly GCA_023246415.1). Classification (GTDB taxonomy): domain Bacteria; phylum Patescibacteriota; class Patescibacteriia; order 2-12-FULL-60-25; family 2-12-FULL-60-25; genus 2-12-FULL-60-25. The sequence continues at coordinate 11,806 of JAHFIK010000022.1, read as the reverse complement.
GATGCATATCCGGTACGAAGACCAACTCCGCTTCAAACGCGATCTCATCAATCGTGCATTTGAGAATGCCGGACATCCGGAACGTGTCAGCGCGGTCGTCCCCTGCCCCACGCCACTCCTCTATCGCAATCGGATGGATTACTGTTTTGGATGGAAGGGCGAAATCGGCATGAAAGAGCTTGGGATGTGGAATCGCTATCTTGATCTCAACGACTGTCCGCTCATGGAGGGATCCGAAGAAATTCTCCGCATCTTCCATACATTCAAACAGACGTTTCCCGATCTCCACCCTTGGGATGCAAAACGGCATGATGGTGATCTGCGATACGTTCTCGTTCGACGCGGGATGAATACCGGCGATCAAATGGTCGCGCTCGTCGTCAAAGATCTCACGCGGATCACAGAAGACATGCGAACATGGCTCATCGCCAAACTCAATCCGATCGCAACGAGCATCTGTCTTTCGGAGAATCCGCTCATCACCGACCTCTCACTCGGAACGACGATCGTTCCGCTCAAGGGAAAAACGACGTTCGATGAAATCATTAACGGCACACGGTATACCATTCATCTCAACAGCTTTTTCCAAACAAACTCGACGATGGCCGCCGTGTTACAAGACACCGTATACGAACTAGCTTTTGACTCCTCATCCAATCCGGCCAACAGCCTCCTCGACCTCTACTGCGGACTAGGATTCTTCGGAATCAACTTTGCGCAACGCAATCCGCACCTCCACGTCAGCGGATTCGAGATCGACGAACACGCGATCGCGCTCGCAAAAACCTGCGCAGAGCAGAACAACCTCTCAACACAGTGCGACTTCACAAGCGGGAAAGCAGAAGACCTTTCTTGGAAAGAAATTGAGGCAGAGACGTGCATTGTCGATCCGCCGCGCGCTGGATTGCATCCGAACGTCATCGAGACGCTCATCGAACGTCGCTATCCCCGACTCGTTTACGTTTCCTGCAAATTCCATCGTCTCGTCGATGAACTCAAACTGCTGAAAGAAGCGTATGAGATCAAAGAGGTTCGAGCGCTTGATCTCTTTCCACATACACCGCACGTTGAGGTCATTGTGAGGCTAGTGGCGAAAGCGTAGGGCATGGGGCATGGGGCATGGGGCATGGGGCATGGGGCATGGGGCATGGGATGATCGGGATTCATCGTGATAAATGCAAACTTTTTTGTCATTCTGAGCGAAGCGAAGAATCGCTTTCTAGAGGCGGATAGCAGACAGACCTAAACAACCGAATTCGCAAACAGTCTCGAAGAGTCCTCTACGAAACCGTTTGCGAATTCGGTTGTTCACGCACGATCGCATCTCCCTCTGGAAAGCGATTCTTCGCTTCGCTCAGAATGACAAAAGAGGGTGTTTTACCGATTTCCGTTCTGTTCACTGCTTCCTGCTTCCCGTTCACCGCTTCCCGATCGCCTCTCCCTCTCCCCCATCGACAAAATCGCCGTTTTCTGTCATGATGCCCCCTAGTTCAACTCCCCCATCCACATGAAATCAGGATTCGTTATTCTCACAGGCCGTTCCAACGTCGGAAAATCGACGATGATCAACGCGCTCGTTGGCACAAAAGTGGCCATCATGACCTCAAAACCGCAAACCACGCGCCATCCGGTTCGTGGGATTCTTCATGATCCGCGCGGTCAGATCGTGTTCGTCGACACGCCGGGGCTCTTTCTTGGAAAAAAGGATGCCCTGTCGAAAAAATTGAACCAGATCGTCAAAGAATCATTCGAAGGGATCGACGCCATCGTCTACGTCATGGATCCGACGCGCGCACCGGGACGAGAAGAGGAAGAAATCCAGCGGTTGCTCAAAAACGTAAACATTCCAGTCATTGTCGCGATCAACAAATCAGATCTCTCAAAACGAGAAAAACCGTTTCTTGAAGATGCACAGAATGTCGACGTCCGACAGAATACGATCATTGAAGTCAGCGCACGGACACACGGCAATCTGAACAAAATCGTTGATGCCCTGTTCGCCGTGCTCCCTGAAGGCCCGGCACACTACCCGGACATGCAGTTCACGGACCTGAGTCAGACCGATTGGCTCCAAGAAGTCATCCGTGAAAAGTGCTTCATCGCCCTCAATGAAGAACTCCCCTATTCCATCAACGTCACGGTCAACGATGTGGAGCAGAATGGAAACATGCGAATCATCCACGCGACCATCTCGACCACCGCAGATCGATACAAAGGGATGATCATCGGGCGCGGCGGATCACAGCTCAAAGAAATTGGCACGGCCGCTCGAAAAGAAATTGAAGCCGCGACCGGAGAAAAAGTCTTCCTTGAACTACAGGTGAATGTCGATCCAGATTGGCCGAGACGTTTCCGGTAACAAGTTAGAAGTTGTGAGTTAAGAGTTAAGAGTTAAGAGTTAAGAGTTAGAAGTTGAGGAGCTCCACATCACTGTGGACGCTCTTTTTCAAAACTCATCACTCTTAACTCACCACTTCCGCTTTCCTGTCGTGCTATTTTTTATCGAACGTCGTAGAATACTCACATCCATGAGAAGAGAGGGTTCATCTGCGTTAAACGCCACCTACATTCCGTACACCAGTACGCCGGAAGGTCGTGCCGTTGCGCGTCACGCACAGAAACATCATCAAGATTGGCTCGCATCATTACCGCATGTCGAGATGCCGCCACAACTGAAAGACGTCGGTCGATATCTGACGGAACACGGTCATCCGATCCCGTCACGCGACCTCTCCCCAATGGAACGTCATCGCGCAGTTGAAAAAATCTTGATGGACGACCTGTTTCAGACCTACACCGAGGAAGATGGGGCGGAAAAAAGAAACATGATCCGGCGATTCATCTGGGCCGTTTCTCGCAAGATCAATCTCAACGACGATCCGAATCTTGCGACAACGGCGCTTCTCAGGCATCTCCAGATGCTCGATACCGAACGGACCTACGATGCGATTGCAAATGCTGGAAATACGGAAGAGCTTGATGATCGCATTGGACGACTCACCGAGATGAAAGAAGGGTTGCACTATGGCGTGACCGGAGAAGATCTCACGCCCCATGCCGAAACAGCAGAAAGCGAGTACTCCGAGGCGCTCCGTGTCGTTAATCAAAATCTCACGGACGGCTTAAAAGAAAAAGCAGAGCAAGATCTCACCGATCTTCGTTTGGTTCGCGACGAAATCTATTTTCGTCTCCTGTTCCCGAATCAGGCGAGAATGAATGATAATCAGCAGCGGACGCCGCGACGCCGTTCCGCATAAACAAAAAAGAGCGTGTTCACCACGCTCTTTTTTGTTTCCGTTTTTACGGGTCGATCTCAATGATCTGATAGCTCAGCAATCCGTTGAGAAGCTTCACATCTTCTGGCTTTGCCGTAATCCCATCCATCGGCGGATGGAAATCGAACGCGAGTACGAGCGGGTTCTGAGGAGTATCCAAGACCGTGATCTCCCCATACCAATTCTTCGCTTTGATCACTGGAACCGTCGCATCCTTCCCGTTCACTTTGATGGGATACGCCGCCAATTTCTCCGTGACCTTCATGAGATCCGCATCGGTACGATCTCCAACAGAGGTTGCATGCGCTTTGATATCCGTCACGAGCTTCAGCAGCGAGGGGCTCCCCGCGGCTGCGGACAACACACCTTCAAGCGGGATATCTAAGTATACGGTCGATGATTGCGTGCGCGAGAGTTCGCGATACACATCTTCACTCACCCAAATTTCGCTTGATCGTGATGGAGCACCTTCCCCAATCGCCCATGAAAGCGGTGTTCCCAGGTGATGCGTTGACCTCAAATCAACGCCTGGGAGCGTCCCGGCGCCCATCAGCTGACCATACTTCGCCTCTGGTGCCGTCCCGGTCGATCCGTGGTCGACAAATGCTTGCTGCGCCTTCTTCGATTCGTCCGTGAGGACGAGCTGCGTGATCTGCCAAGACAGGTCTGCGTCAATTCCAGGATGAAATGCCGTCAGCACTATATCTCGCTTGTCGTGGGATGGATCGACGATCTGCGGTGCCCCTTCAAATAAAAAGGCCGTCTGCTCAAGGACGATCTTGGAATCTTTTTTAAACACAAGCGAGGCTGAGCCATTTGCTGCACTGGATCCGGTTCCGGCTGGATGTTTCTTCGCGCAACCAAACCCAACTAACACAACGATCAGCGAAACGGCGAGGATCGCCGTCCAGGTCCGGCGAGAAGTTCGAAGGGGTGTGGACATAGTTCAATTTCCTCCAATCCCCTTTGTCGGATATTCCACAACGAGTGTGACCGTATCGAGCGTTTGGGTATTCGGCTTATCAATAATGATGAGACTCGCGTTGATTGCCGTACTTGTCGCCGCCATTTCAATGGCCGATCGATCATCTAATTGTCGGACGTAGGGGTCCAGGAGTCCAACCTGTTTAAAGGATCCGGCGTAAAAACGCAAGATGTCATCCGGTGACGCGCTCACATCCTTCCAGGCAAACGAAACCGTATCACGATCCGTCACGCTGCTGACGGCGCTCTGGAATGCCGGTGGAAGGTCTCCTTGCCCCGTGGCGCGCATAATCAACCGAATCGGAGACAGGGCGAATGAGGTAATCCCTTGTTTTGCTGCCGCCGGATAGGAATACATCTCGTATATCTTTTCAGGCTGAAAGAGGGTAAACTGTTTAGGAAAGTTCGAAGGGATCTGATGGATCAGTTTCGGCCCCGGCGAAATCCCCGCGCGGATGAACAAAAACAAAATCCCAGCGATCGCAAGCGCAGCAATAATCACGGCAACGAGACACGATGCGCTGAACGATCGCCCCTCAATCTCCCGATCAACATCCTCCACAGGATTGACTTGCATAGGAAAAACTATTTGGTATTCTGTCTCTAATGGGACCGTTTGGCAATACGGTCCACACACGTTATGTCAAAAACAACATCAGATCTCAGCGTCGGATCAATCGCACCGGCGTTTACACTCTCCGATGCTGCAGGGAACAAGGTCACCCTTCGTGATCTCGTGAAAGAAAAAAAAGTCGTTCTCATCTTCTACCCCGGTGACATGACGCCGGGATGCACGATGCAGCTCTGCGCCGTTCGCGATGACTGGAAAAATTTCGAGCAAGCGGGGATTTCCGTCTTCGGGGTCAATCATGCAAATGCGGTCTCGCATGACAAATTCGCACAAAAATATCATTTTCCGTTTCCACTCCTCATCGATGCCGATCTGTCCGTGAGCGAAAAATATGGAGCGATCAAAAAAATATTCCGAAAAACGGTTATTAAGCGTACCGTCGTCGGAATCTCAACAGATGGAACGATCGTCTACTACCGACACGGGATCCCAAAAAACACTGACATCTTAAAAGCATTCAAGTCTTAGCCCGCAGTTAGGAGTTGAGAGCTCGGAGTGACGTACCGCCGCAGAAGGACAGGTGTCTTTCTGTACGTGACGTCACTCAAATCTCTTAACTCAAAACTCATGACGTCAACACTATATGGAATCCAAACCACTCCCCTTCTCCGCGCCGCTTGAAGGGATCTCAGAAAAAACGATCTCCATTCATCACGATAAGCTGTATGCCGGATACGTCGCAAAAGCGAACGAAATTCGGACAAAACTCGAATCACTTGAACATGGCGGCGATGTGTCTTCCGCCAACCAATCATATTCAGAACTCCGTGCCCTGAAGGACGGTGAAACCTTTGCCTTAAATGGCGTCTATCTGCATGAGGCGTATTTCGACGTCTTAGGCGGCGACGGAAAACCAAGCGGCGCACTCGCGGACGCGATTGCATCCACATTCGGCTCGATCGAAAATTTCATCGCCTATATGAGCGCCTGCGGAATGGCCGCGCGCGGATGGGTGGTGCTCGCCTACGATCCGCAGGCCGCTGCACTTCGCGTCTACACCGGCGACGCGCACAATCAGGGCGGTGTCTGGGGGACATTCCCAATCATCGTCCTCGATGTCTACGAGCACGCTTACTTCATCGATACGGGCTCGGATCGCAAAGCGTACATCGCGGAGTTCTGGAAAAATCTCAATTGGGACGCTGCAAACGCAAAATACGAATCCGCACATCGGTCATAAGACATTCGTTCAGACAGAAAAAAGAGACGGGATTTCCCGTCTCTTTGCGAATTGCCTTTAATTTATGCGGCGGCTTTTGCAGGAGCGGCGGCACCGGCCTTTGAGAGCGCTTCTTCCAACGCATCTTTATTCCATCCGACAATGACATCTCCATCGATGTCGACCACTGGAACACCCATTTGGCCGGACAGCTTCACCATTTCGTTGGCGGCAGCTGAATCATCGGCGACGTTGACTTCCGTGTACGCAATTTTTTGCCCATCGAGAAATTCTTTGACGAGCTTGCAGTACGGACACGTCGGCGTTGAATACACTTTTATTTTCATAGAAATAGTGATCGAATTGGAGTTGATTGCTCCAAGTATAGCATAGTCGACAGGGAGATGTGGATAACAACAAAAACAC
>JAHFIK010000022.1:0-5231 GCA_023246415.1 Candidatus Uhrbacteria bacterium | reverse complement strand
GCGGATCCGAGACACCACGTGCAGAAGGCTTTCAAATCAAACAGCTGAATACCGAACAAAAAGACGGATTCGATAAATCCCAGCGTCGCCATGATGCGGGTCAGCCGATAGCACAGGATCCGTTTCCAATGCGGAACAGCCGTTCGAACCACCAGGAGTGTCATCGACGCCACGTAAAAGGCCAGGCCAAACAGCGGGGTTGGAATCCCCCACCATTTCGCCCATCGGGATGCTCGAACGACATCGCACCCATGCAGCGGTCCACAGGCGATCGACACCGCACTGAGATACGTCACCGTGAGATACGACGCAACGATGAGGCCGAGACACGCAAAGAGGAACATGCCGCGACGAATCAGGAGGACTCGGCGATGCGTACGATCTAACGAGTGATGGGACATACAATCATTCAGGAGTTGAAATCAAGGAATGGATAGAAGCGTATCGGATTATGAAGAAAAGATCCAAACGGCAACGGTGACGTCGTATCATCGTACCTCCTCAGCGAGACGCCGTTGCGGGATCACCAGGGTTCACATTACGGGCACGCCTGTGGCGCCCACATGCCGCGGCCAGCGGTTTTCGCATCATTTTGAAGCGAAATAATTTGACGTTTACGAATCGGGTTTAATGGAAACGACGTATAGGCCTGAGCATATCCGTTCGCCACCAGTGTCGCATTCACATCCGTGCCATCTTCGAGGTACACCGTACGCAAGATCCTGCCGTATTTGTCCCGTTCGTCCGCCTGCGGATCCGCTTTCAGCATGATCCGTTTTCCGTTCAGCAGTGATTTTGAAAATGCGGATGCTTCTTTCCCAAAACACTGAACCGGCTTTCGTGGATCAACCACCTCTGGGGTGTTCACGCCTAAAAATCGAACACGAACCTTTTCTCCGCCATCTACCGTCGCATCAAGTGTATCTCCATCAACCACGTGCGTGACGATTGCATTTAATCGAATGGTGGATGTTGCGACACGAATCAATACCTCTGATTTCGCCACGATCGTCGACGGGGTGACTGATGGTGACGTCGATGAATGGAGCAATGAAATGACGACCTGCTGAGGTGCATTATTTTGTCCATGCTGAAGAATCGCGATCGCGAAGGCGAGAAAGACCAGTCCGCAAATCGCAAACGATCGTGCAATCCGTGTCACTTTCATAGGTCTGAGAGGTTGAAGGGAAGCGCTAAGATAGATTCAGCGCTCCGAGTTCCTCAGGAGGATAGCACGCCTCTCAGACGTGACAAGGACTCACGTCCTACGCTACGCTAGACCTATTATGGGTGGCCGAAAAATCATTGAAATCCCAATTTCTCAGGAGCATTCTCCAAAACAGTCACCAGAAGAACGCGCCTCTGAGCAAGCGATCCTTGCTGCAGAGCTTGGGACCGCCCCCGAAATCGACCTGCACGCACTCTCGCCGGACGAAGCGATTCGACGCCTCGATACAGAAATTAGTCATCAGGCCGCCATGAGAACGGAAGTCCTTCAAATCATCCACGGCCGGGGTGCTGGAATCCTGCGTGAAGCCGTGAGAGCACATCTTGCCGCCAACCCGCTCGTTGCCTATTTTCGCGATGCGGAACAGGCCGGAAAGCAGGGCGGAGTCACGTACGCCGCTCTGTACGACGCTTCCCCACGACCCTTGACGAAATCTTGAGATCGGCGCATCATTTCTCGCTGTACCTCGGACCTTCCAATCCGATACAGTGAGGCAAACATGAATCCCGATGTGGATGATTGTACAACGAAAGAACCGCAGAATTTCTGGCCATTTAATCCAGATGATACGAATAGTCCGCTACGACGATGTTGCGAATGGCACGTCTTGATTGAGGAGCATGGCACACCAACGGACCACCCGGCTGCCTGTACGATCTGCAACCGACAAACACAGCTCACCTACCACGTTATCGTCAAACCACGAATGACCTTCATGGCTTGTTGGCGAGATGCGAGCCGCGTGAGCAGTGGCAGATCACTCCACTATCGAAAAATTGCTCGGACGGACGGAGTGCCGCTCCCGTTCTGTTCAAAGTCCTGTTATGCGGCATATATCGTTCAGTCCCTGCGCATTCCGGAGACCGCGCTCGAACGATTCCTTCGACCCTTCGCCAGTTTCTTTGCTTCACGAACGGAATAAATCGTATTTTGATACTCAAGAACAGGCCGGACGCACTCGATGCGGACGGCCTGAACTTTTTTGTTTAGAAAATGGAAAAGAGAAAATAGAAAATGGCTCTAGAGCCATTTTCTATTTTCTCTTTTCCATTTTCTTCTCAACTTACGCGACGAATCCATCAACGATCGCTTTTCCACCAACACCAGAAACGACCTCACGAAGTTCGGTAAGCAATGTCTCCAATGGGACGCCTTGATTCTTATGCGCAACCGCAATGAAGAGGAACGGCTCTTCTGAGGTGATGAGTCCACCGAATCCGTGATCGCCCATGGCGATAGATGCCGCAATCCCCGCTTCTTCTTTTGCATAGGCAGGGTCAAGATAAAATCGACTGATCACGAATCCTGGCGGAAATGGCGAACATCGCGTTGGATCAAATGATCCGGTTCCGTCGTAATACGCAACGCGTGCAATATGCATCCCGGACGGTCGCGCCATCTCCGTGACCGCCACGTGTCCCTTTACGGGAACTGCACAAATTTCTGCAAACTTCGTGACCCAAATCTTTCCATAGCCGTCCGTATCCGTTGGATCAAGCTGCTGACGTTTTGCGTAGAGACCACAGGCGCCACATTCCTCATGACTCACAACACCATCCGGAAGCGCCTTTGCGCAAAAATCCGCAATCTGCGCCGACGTCATCAGAATCCCCTGTCCGGCAAGATGGATGCCTCCCGGCGTCCCTTCATCGATACAGCGAACCGTGCGGTCTTTCAATTCAAATGAGGATGACAGATCAGCAATCTGACTTGCGTACGCCTGCATCCCCTGTTCGCGAATGGCATGAATGACTTCAATTTGTTCTTCCCAGTATGGAAGCGGATCGGTGTGTGACGATGACATAATTTTGTAGAGGAATTTAGAATTTGAGCCCGGACCCAAATTCTAAATTCTAAATTCCAAATTCTATTATTCGAGACAGATCACCGCCTCCCAGTCTCCGGTGACGTCGTTCTTTGTAATTTTAAGCGTTTCTCCTCGGATGGAAACTGCCGGCTTTTCGAACGTCGTGTGACCACAGTTCGTAAATGATCCGACCGCTTTTTTATCCGTAATGAGTGTGAATTTAATCTCTTCGCAGGTTTCTCCATGCGTATCCGCGACGGAGATTGCCTCATTCATCAGACCGGCCAAGAGATGCTCCGGAGACTCTGCTTCGAACAAGAAATTACGCTCGTTCCGCTTTGTCCCTTCGTGAATCTGACCTGGACGCATGAGCGCAAAAACGCCCTGCATGGCTGAGGTGAATAAACCGGCACGTGTTCGTCCGCGCGCAAGGATGCACCGCTTTCCTTCTTGCTGGGTAAATTCGTATGGTTGGCGTGAAGACATATCGGACGCAAGCGTAGCGAACCAGACGGAAAGAGACAATATCCGAAGGCGAACTCAAAATCACAGCCATGTAGCCATGAAGCCATCCGATCATCTGACGGAATGGCTTCATGGCTACATGGCTGAAATTATTGTTTTGTAAAAACCCCTGTCAGCGTCGCCGTCGCGATCACGTGACCATTCGTCGCACTATGAAGCATCTCACGCGAAGCCCCTTGTTCAAGTGCAACCTTTTCGTCAAAGGCATAGAGCGTAAAAATGTATCGATGCGATCCTGAAGGAGGACACGGCGGAACCCAGGCGTTGGTGCCGGCGCTTGATCGCCCTTGGATCGCGCCAGATGGAATTTGGCCTTCGTTGATCGCGCCGATCTTCGGATCAATATTCCAGATCACCCAATGTACAAAGTCCCCGCTTGGGGCATCGGGGTCATTCACAACAAGCGCAAGCGATACCGCGTGCGATGGGACGTCTGAAAACTTCAACGGCGGGTGCTTTCCTGCGCCGTGACAGGTATACGTCGAGGGAATCGCCTGACCCTGTCCAAACATGGAGCTTGAAATATTCATACCGTGTTGCGAGGTCGATGTCGCCGGCTGAGGGGCGACTAAAACAGGGATTGATGAAGGACGCAGGTTCCAAATCACCATTGCGATGATGAGCGCCACACCGCCGACCATCAACAGTCCGACGATCAACATGAGAGATGCGCGAGCGACACGCATATCTCCTATGTCGCAACCCCAAAGAGCTTCGCCGAAGCTGCGACATCATTCAAATGCGCAGAAAACAGGACGGGTTCAATCCGATGCTCCGCATACGCGCTCAGTAATGATTTAGTCATTTCTTCGGCGGTCTCTGCGGAAAGGAAATAGCAATTCGGGAGAAAGACGCCATACAGTGCCGCCAGCTTCAGCCGCTGCAGCGTTGCATCGGTCGGCACCGGGATTTCGCCATACAGAGCAATCTCCGGTCGAATCGAACGAATGTATTCAACTGCCTTTTTTAATTTTTCGGTATCCATTCCAATCTGCAGACAGATCCCATTCACAAATGGATATGTCATCTTCTGGCGAAGCCGCTCATTCTCGTCGCGCTGGCGTGCCGGATCAAAGAATGGATTATACGCACAAAAAACATCCACGCCTTTGGCCAGACCCTGTTCCTGAATGACGCGGAGGGCATCCGTTGTTTCAAACGTCTGCCGGGGATGACCGCTGACGATGAGCAAATGCTTGGCAGGGATGCGCTTTGCCTCTTCAACCGCACGCCGAAACTCAGCCCGCGCGACATCGATAGATCCGCGAGCGTAGTGTTTGACGGAAAGATGGAGAACAAGATCAAGCCCAGGAACCTTCGCACTGAGCTCTTTTGCCACATCAACCGGATTCACGTCCGCACGGACGTGATTGATATTGACCTGTGAAATGCGTTGCGCCGTTAAAAAACGGGCAATTTCCTCCACCTCGCCCATATCGCGCACGGTCACTTCAAGGCGCATAAGGGGGGTCTCCCCATTGTAGCGCGGATACGCCCAGATGTATTGCCGAACCGCCCATTTTCCAGTAAGCTCCTGTCGCGAAGGTTCGGGTACCACGCTCTCACGCACCACGAACCACGCACAACGCACTACCCCTTCGGGGATCGTCTAACGGTAGGACAGCGGCCTTTGAAGCCGTGAATCGTGGTTCGAACCCACGTCCCCGAGCC
>JAHFIK010000021.1 GCA_023246415.1 Candidatus Uhrbacteria bacterium | reverse complement strand
GAAGCGTCGATTCGCGACACGGTTGCATTTGCAAAAACGCTCCCGCTCGATTTCGCCTCTTTTAATATCGCGACTCCGCGGTTCGGTACGACGTTCCGAAAGATCATGAAAGAGCAGGGGACGATTGATGCGGCGCGAATGGTGCTTGATTCTTCGCGGACCAAGCCGGCATGGCTGGAAGAAACGGAATCGGACGGAGACACGCTTCCGAATGAAATGATCTATCAGCTGCAGCGATTTGCAATCACGTCATTCTATTTGCGCCCCGGATATCTCCTCCGTCGTATCTTTACGGTACGGACGCCGTACGAGTTATTCGCATCCATCCGAGAAGGGGTTGATCTTCTCTTTCCACACGTATGAACACGACTGCATGTAGCATTGTTATCCCGGCATTGAATGAAGAGGAGGGGATCGGGCCGACACTTGATCGGATCAAGGCGGTCGCTGATGCATCATCGCTCCAGATCGAAATGATCGTGGTCGATGACGGATCGTCAGATCGAACGGGCGATATCGCCCTCTCAAAAGGGGCGCGTGTCATTCGAAACCCCATCAATGGCGGATACGGGATGTCGCTCCAGCGTGGAATTCGGGCCGCATCGCATGAACTTGTTGCGATTACAGACGCTGATGGCACATATCCAGTGGAGGATATTCCGAAATTGATTGCAATGATGGATGAGGGGCTCGATATGGCGGTTGGGGCGCGACAAGGGAGGGAATATTGGAAATTCTGGTGGAAAAATCCGGCCCGTGTGATGTTCCGAGTCATTGCCGAGTTCGTGGCGGGCCGACGTATCCCGGACATCAATTCCGGGCTTCGGATCATGCGGCGGACGACGATTCTGCCGTATCTCTCGCAAACCTGTCTCGGATTTTCGTTTACGACGTCGATTACGCTGATCTTGATGTTGAATGGCCACTTTGTCGCATATCGACCTATTTCGTATGACTCACGCATTGGGAGTTCGAAAATCCGGCATTTTCACGATACGCTTCGAACGGCGCAAATCATGACGTCGGTCATTGCGACTCATAATCCGATTAAACTCGCGTTGATCGTGGATCTGTTCGCCGTGTTATTTGCAATCGTCTGTTTTGCCCTGGCATCGGTTGTTGCGTATCTCTCGATCATCATTGCAACCATTCTTGTCTCGTTCGCAAATGCATTTTTAATTGGATTGCCAATTGTCTTCATGCTCGGGTGCGTTGGAGAATTGTTACGTGTTAAGCTATCATCTTCACGATGAAGCGATCGATATTTGCGCGAACATCATTACTCTGGCCGCTCCTGGTGGCAGGACTGGTGGCATCTTGGTTTGTCGTGACGGCGCCAGAGCCGATCGCGAAAGATTCTGCACAATATGATGCCATCGCGCATTCCATTCTGAGGGGTCAGTATGCGCTTGATGGCGTGCCGACGATGCTTCGTGAGCCGGGGTATCCGCTTTTTCGTGCTGCGATGTATGCGATCGGGCTGACGCCTACGGGGATTCTGTGGGTACAGGTGGCGTTGCTCGTGGGCGCGATTTGGTTGGCGGCCAGTGCGGTTCGACGCATTGATCGTCATCTGTGTCTTCCGACCGCCTGGCTTTCCGCCGTGGCATATGGCTATCTCGTCTATGGATCGAGCCACTACTCGGAAGCCGTTGCGGCATTTTTGGTGAGTCTTGTGGGGTATCTCGGGGTGCGTGCATGTGAGATCGCCACCGCACCGCATGATGAGGGATCGACGGTGCAAGAGATCTGTTCGGATTCGGCAAGTGCTCGTCGCGCGGAACGATGGTGGTTCATGTTGTTCGGTTTCGCCTGCGGCGTCCTCGCGCTCACACGCGTGGCGTACGAGTTCCTTGGCTTGTTCATCGCAGTGATCATGATCGTGTTTGCGCGATCGTTATATTGGCGTCGTCGCATCATAATTGGATTAACGATCGTTGTCTCATCCGCCGCAGTCATGCTGCCGTGGGCCATTCGAAATGAGTATCAGTTTGGAAGTTTTGCGCTCACGCAACGCGCAGGAGTCACGCTGTACGCGCGCGCCCTCAAGGCCGAGGCGTCATGGAAAACACTTGGTGCGAGTTATGTGTCTGCCTTATTCGGACAGGCGACGATCGCGCGTCTCGATCCGACGGCACACCCGATTGTCCGTATGGAGCACTGGACGGAGGTATGGAATACGTACGCACGTCTTCAGCAGAGCGGCCTCGATGATTCGCATGCAGATGCGCAGATGACGCATCTCGCGGTTCAGTCGATCACGTCGAATCCGGTTCAGTTTATTCGATATTGTGTCTGGACGCCGATCGAAGTTTGGCGATTGCTCGCGCTTCCGTCGCCGCTCAGTCCAACGTTCCGTATTGAGGCGATGTTTATTGAGCGGGCGACTGCGGGTCCATTGTCGATTCCGGTGATCGGGTTGTTGATCCTGGCGCATCTCATGGAATGGTTGTGGGTTGGCGGCACGCTGCTTGGTCTCGTATTCGCTATTCGACGATACGGCGTGCTGTTCATGCCGGGACTCTTATTGGGATATACGATTCTGATTCACATGCCTGTTGATGTGATCGAGCGGTATGCCGTCCCAGTGACGCCGTGGCGCATGGTGTGTCTTGTGATCGTCTTGATCTCTCTCCGACGTGTGTTCGGTCATGCACCTCCGCCACACGCGAAGGTTGTGCCGGCCGAAGTATAAAGGAGATCACGACGGTGATCTCCTTTATGTTGATGATGGCCGCGAACTGTTATTTGCCGATGAGGTCAAGAATATGAACGAGTTGGACGCCGTAGACGTATGACGCTTCAATGGTTGTACGAGCTTGCGTGCCCATAGTCTGAAGCGTTTGATAGTTTGCGTTTATTTTTTCGATGACGGAAACCCAATCCTGTGTCGTTGTTGGCAGGAAGCCGTTGACGCCATTTTTGATCACATAGGCGTTCTCTCCGACGGGACTCGCGATTGCCGGAACGCCGCAGGCCATGTATTCGACCACTTTCAGAGCGCATTTGCCGCGATTCCATGGCGTGTCCGTGAGCGGCATGAGTCCGACATCAAATGTTTGAATCCGTTCTTGAATTTTTTCTGGATCCACCCAGTCGATGATTTCGGTCTCGATCCCTGAAATAGAGGTGAACGCATCAGTAATCGCCTTGTCGCCTTGTGCGCCGATCAAAACGAATCGGATGGGCACGCCACGACGAGCAAGCTCCTGCATGACAGGCACGAGGAGCATGAGATTCTCACGATGTGCAGGGGCATTGCCCGTCCAGCCTAAGATGAATGCGCCCTGTTTTTCCGGTGCATATTTCTTTTGCGGAAAGTTTGTGAAATAGGTGCAGGTCGGAATGAGGTACGTGTGTTTGTTGTATTGGACCGCCCATTGCTGAAGTTCGTGACTTCCAACGATGACGATGTCTGCCATCTTGGTGAGAAGCTTTGTCTTAAATGGCGAGTGGAGATAGATTGCGTCATCAAAGTCGAAGATCATCTTATTTTTAAAGATGAGGTGGTGCAGGACGACAAGGGCGAAGAAATATTTGTTATAAATCGCCCGTTGGAGGAAAAGAATGTCGCCTTTTTTGACCTGGAACAGTCCTTTTGAAATTTTTCGAATCAACTCAAGCTTTTTTGGCCACGGCGTTTGCGAGATGACGGCGATGG
This sequence comes from Candidatus Uhrbacteria bacterium, assembly GCA_023246415.1. GTDB lineage: Bacteria > Patescibacteriota > Patescibacteriia > 2-12-FULL-60-25 > 2-12-FULL-60-25 > 2-12-FULL-60-25. Next base: position 15,279 of record JAHFIK010000021.1, on the reverse strand, counting down.
GAGGGGTATGGATGATCGTATCGACTTGGAATTTCTGTAATTCAGTCGCCAGAAGGTGTGCCCGTTGCCGGGAACTTGGAATGGTTTCATCCCCCTTGGTGAAAAAGTGGATCATCATACGGCTAGAAGATTTTTTCGGACCACGTTTTCGGGGTCTTCGGCGTTAGAATTTCCAATCCGATATGATACTCGAATGGTTTTGGGCCACGCGTTCGAATATAGTCGATCATCGCGGAGAGTCCGTCACGAAGCGATGTTTTTGGCTGATAATCGAACAGCTTTCGTGCTTTGTCTGCAGAGCAGTTTGCGAGTTTGACCTCTTGAGGACGTCCCGGGACATGGATCGGATCGAGTGGAAATTGAAGCAGATCCGCAATCGTGGTCGCAAGCGTATTGATAGAGACGAATTCGTGATCCGGACCGATGTTGATGATTTCTCCCACGGCTTGCGGCGCTTCTGCAGCAATGAGGAGAATGTCGATATCGTCCTGGATGAAGCTGAAGCAGCGCATCTGCTCACCATCGCCATAGACAACGGGCTGTTTGCCTTGGAGCATGCGATTGATCATGATCGACGCGACGTTGCGGTACGGGTCATCGTATTTTTGCCGCGGACCAATGATATTGTGCGGAACCATGATGACGTACTCCATGCCATGGACCTCGGAGAGATTCTTTAAGAATAGCTCACCACTGTATTTTCCAATACCGTACGGATCTTGCGGACGCGGAATCATGTCTTCGGTGAATGGGACTTGATTTTCGCCATACCGGGCCATGCTGGAGCAGTAGATGAATCGTTTTACGCCGCTCGCGATGGAGGCGCTCATCATGGACACGCTGGCTTGGACGATATTCTGCGTAATAAAATTCGGCGCAAACACAGACAACCCCTCATACGCCGTGGCGGCACAGTGGTAGACAATATCGACGCCCGCAAGGAGCGTCTTCATTCGTTCGAAGTCAACGCAGTCGCATTCGTGAAATTCGATCTCGGGTGACAAATTGTCCTTGTAGCCTCCGATAAAATTATCACACCCGGCCACGGTGTATCCCAGTTTCAGGAATGCGTCTGCCAAGTGACTCCCTAAAAAGCCTGCGACTCCGGTGATGAATATTTTTTTTGTTGCCATAGAGATCGAATTATTTAATGACACGCAGTTCAACGTACATGGTTCGTGCGATATTCCAGAAGTGCTTCAGGAAAAAGATTTTTTTGGCTGGGAGGTAGCGGATCCATGGCGCTGACCAGATGTAGCCGATTTTTTCAACCTTGAAATTGACACCGAGTTGATAATCGGGGAGTTGCTGTCCATTGGTCATCTCCTTATTAAAGTAGTCGAATGTCTTTTCAGTGAAGAACGACTTGTGCGTCGGGTCTTTAAACGCCCCGATGGATTTGAAGTAGGGGACTTTTATTTTGACGAGCGCGTTCGGGGCGCAGATACGATAAATCTCCGACATGATGTGAACGGTGTCGCTGAGATGCTCGAGGAAGTGAGCGGTGTACAATTCCTCAACGGTATGATCGGGCAGCGGGATTCCCTTGCTGATATCGCAAACAATATCGACCTCCGGGAGCGCAAGGATGTCGATGTTGGTAAACCCTTCGATTTTTGTGTTTCCTCCACCTAAATTGACCTTCGAAATGACAGGATGCTCCATAGCGGATCGTGGGGTGTGATGTCTGACAGCACTGTACGTGGATGAGTCGAAAAGATCAAGAATTTCGAGGTTCTTTGAGACGGAGGAGCGTGTCGACAACGCCCGGATCCGCAAGGGTCGAAACATCGCCAAGATCATTTGTATTTCCTTCCGCAATCGCGCGAAGGATGCGGCGCATGATTTTTCCGGATCGTGTTTTTGGAAGAGCGGGGGCGAATGTCAGTGATGCCGGGACGGCAATCGGTCCGATGGAGGTTCGGACGTGAAGCAGGAGCTGTTGTTTGAGATCGGGCGTCGCAGTCACGCCGTCCATCAGCGTGACAAATGCGGCGAGCGCTTGTCCTTTGATCGGATCTCGGATTGGGACAATGGCCGCTTCGGCCACGGTGTCATGATTCACGAGCGCACTTTCAACTTCTGCAGTCCCGATGCGATGTCCGGCGACATTCACCACGTCATCGAGTCTTCCGAGAATCCAGAGATCACCATCTTCATCGCGATAACACCCGTCTCCGGCGGTATAGACGTTTGGGTTGGCCGTGAAGTAGGTATCGATGAATTTTTCATGATCACCCCAGAGCGTTCGAGTGATTCCGGGCCAGGGGCGTGTGAGGCAGAGCGCGCCGCCTTCTTTCGTGCCACAGACGGATCCATCGGGTTTGAGAATAGCCGCTTCAATTCCAAAAAAAGGCCGAAGCGCGCTTCCGGGTTTGAGATCATGGATTCCGGCAAGTGGAGAGATGAGGATGCTGCCTGTTTCTGTTTGCCACCAGGTGTCCATGATCGGACATCGTTTTTTACCAATGATGTCGAAATACCATCGCCAGGCTTCTGGATTAATCGGCTCGCCAACGCATCCGAGCATCCGGAGCGTGCTGAGGTTGAATGTCGAGGGCCATTCGTCACCATGACTCATGAGCAAGCGAATGAGCGTCGGGGCCGTGTAGAACACGGTCACGCGGTGCGTATCACAGATGTCCCATGTTCGTCCTGGATTTGGATAGGTCGGTCCGCCTTCATAGAGCAGGACGGTCGATCCATTCGCGAGCGGTCCATAGACGACGTAGGTGTGCCCGGTTATCCATCCAACGTCTGCTGTACACCAGTACACATCATCTTCACGCATTCCAAAGACGCGTTCATGGCTGAGTGCGGCCTGAACGAGGTAGCCTCCGGTGGTATGGAGGACGCCTTTTGGTTTTCCTGTGGAGCCCGAGGTGTAGAGGATGAACAGGGGATCTTCCGCGTTCATCGGTTCCGGTTCGCAGATCGTGGATTCGTTGCTGGTGAGATCTGAATACCAGTGGTCTCGGGGGGATGTCATCGGAACAGCGTCGCTCGTCGAGCGGACAACGACGACATGTGCGATGGTCGGGGCGTCCCGGAGGGCTTCGTCGGCCCATGTTTTTAATGGGATTACTTTTCCATTTCGACGGCCAGCGTTTGCAGTGATGAGAATGCGTGCCTCGGCGTTATTGATGCGATCTCTGAGGGATTCTGCGCTAAATCCACCGAACACGACCGTGTGGATCGCTCCAATTCGCGCGCAGGCGAGCATCGCGATGATCGCCTCAGGAATGAGCGGGAGGTAGATGGCGATGCGATCGCCTTTTTTTGCACCGAGGCGCTTGAGGACATTCGCACATCGGCAGACTTCATCGCGAAGTTCGGTGTAGGTGTAGCGTCGGACATCGGCCGATTCCTCGCCTTGCCAGATGATCGCTGTCTTTTCGGAGCGTTCACCGTTCGCATGACGGTCAAGACAAGATGTTGTGGCGTTTAAGATGCCGTCGGCGTAGCACGTGTGTGAAATAATTCGTTTCTCAGTGTTCCACTCATAGGTGAGTGACTGTGTTGGGGGGCGCATCCATTCGATCCGATTCGCCTGGTTGAGCCAATAGGCATTTGGATCCGCGAGTGATTGTTCGACTTCTGCCTGATAGGCCTTCAGACGATCATCGTGCTCGCTGCCCGTGTTTTGCGGAAAACGTTCTATTTCGTGGGCGAGAATCTCAATCGCCGCTGAAGGAGTTGCATCCATAGACTGATCTTATGAACCCTGTACGGGGAGGGCTTCGGCGCTGATTGTGGAGTCTGTTGGTGGTACGTCATTTTTCCCCTTTCCGAATCGTGGATAGGTCCAAGGGAGACTGCCGATGCGTGTGATTGTTTGTCCCCATGTGGCACCCCAGGCTCCAAAGAACGGAACGAGGGCAAAGCTGGTCGTGAATTGAAGGACGGTATTGATGACGTAATACGTCCACAGCGGCTTCATTTCTTCGTTGTGGGATTGGAGGAAGTTGACGCCAACGGTTCCTGTGAGTCCGATGAGTCCAATCGCGTAGACGATGCTCGGCAGGACGGAGTCCGGATACGCAGGGAAGAACCATGGAAGAATGATTGGAGCAACCGCTGCGTAGCTGAGGACGATCCCAAGCGCGATCCAGAAGGAGATCCAGTAGTGTCGGCGTGTGGCTTGTAATCGCGCTTCTGTTCGTTCATGCCGCGATAATCGTTGGAGGAAGATTCCGCTTAGATTATTAAATGTCTGTTTGATTTGTTCTGGGATGACCGTTGCCACGCTAAAGGAGGCGAGGGATGCGTATCCGAAGAATCGTTGAACCAGGATTTGGTTGAGTTGCCACCCAATCGTCTGCATGACGCTGATGGCGGACATGTTATTCCCGAGCGAGAGGTGGGCGGTGGCAGATCCTGCGACCTTCATCCTCAGGAGCTCGCGGATCGTGAGGCTCCCGCGGAGCAGGATGTCGAATCCGAAATATGCGATGGTGATGGCGAGCAGTCCGCGGTGTCCGACGAGGACGGTAAAGAACGCCACGGCAAAAATAAGATTATTCAAAATGGCGACAATGGAGAGCTCACGAATCTTTTGTTGTCCGGTCAGGATTTGGCCGTAGGTTCCGACCACGTTATAGGGCGCATAGGCGATTGCCGCCATGACGAGTCCGAGTGCCACACCGGCTTCTCCGTGGAGGTAGCGTTCACCGGCCGCAAGTAAGAGAAGGAGGGCGCCGAATGGTGCGATCAGAAGGATTCGTTTGAGCGCCGGACGGACGACCGCCGTATCTCCTTTTGATACGCCACGAATGATGGCGTAGTTCATGCCGGACATTGAAAAGATCCCCGCGAGGCCAAAGATCGCAAGGACATATCGGAATTGGCCAAGCGTTTCTGGCGCGAGCCACCGTGCCATCAGGAAGGTGGTCGCGATCCCACGCACGACGGCACTGGCCTGTGCGATTGTCAGCCAAGAGGCGGACCGCCCATAGAAACGGACATCGAGTCGGAGTTTCCGCGTGAGGAAGTCTGCGATTCTGCTCCCGTATGCTTTGATGCTTCGCATGTGCGTCTAAGGGTAGCGTTCTTTCTGGTTTTCAACCAGATGTCGGGTAGGAAAAGGAGTATTCTTTTAGGTTTTTCCGTTATTTTGGGGTCGTGGATACGGAAAAGGTGGGTATTTAAAGTTAATTTTACATAGGTAATTGTGAATATTTCTACTCTTGTACGAAAAACAGTATTGCAGTACTATCTCTTTATTCACTAAATATATGCAACGAATCGCTCAGAAATTGCGTGAAATCCGACAGCAAAAGGAAATGACGCAGAATACCCTCGCGGAACGCTCAGGCGTCTCTCCGGCGTTTATCTATAAACTTGAAGCGGGGGAGTACGAGACGCTCTCTATTGAAACATGTCGACAGCTCGCCAAGGGATTTGACATGAGCCTTCGTCAACTCATGGAGGCGACAGGGATGTTGGATGACGTTTCGGTTGGGATCGACGTCACGGTTCCGGTCAAGCCGGCGTATAGCGACATCGCCATCATGGGTGCCGGGATGGTCGGTGGCGCATTAGATCGGTACTTCAAAACAAAGGATATCAATGCCGGATTGTTTGATCCGGCGAAAGGGCATACGGATGTCGGCGTGCTTGAGCATGCGCAGATCATCTTTATCGCGGTCCCGACGCCATACTATTTTGAAAGCGGGTTCGATGATTCGTTTATTCGCGCGGCGCTCAATACGATTCCGAATTCCGGAAAGACGATCGTCTTGAAGTCGACGATTCAACCGGGGACCACAGAACGACTTCAAGCGATTTATCCGCAGCATCGATTCCTGTTCAATCCGGAGTTTTTAACGGAAACGACGGTGGATCAGGATATGCAATTTCCGAATCGTCAGATCGTCGGATATACCGCTGAAGGGCGTCGCGATGCAGAAAAAATTATGGGGCTCCTGCCTCACGCCCCATTTGAAAAGATTGTGCACGTGAAGGTTGCGGAATTAGTGAAATATTTTGGGAACGCCTTCTATGCGCTAAAGGTCTCATATGCGAATCAGATGTACGACCTCTGTCAGGCCATGGGGGTTGATTATGATCACGTCAAAGAATGCGGACAAGCGGAACCCTGGATCGGCAAACAGCATTTGGATATCTATCACAAAGGGTATCGCGGGTACGGAGGAAAGTGTTTGCCGAAAGATACGCGGAGTTTGATTCAGATTGGGGAAACGCTTGGCGTTGAGCTCTCAGTCCTCAAAGCCGCTGAGGAGTATAATTTAAACCTCCAGAAAAAACAGGGGATTGATCCGGCATGGAAAGAGGGTTCTCCGGAAAAGTCAGAAGAGAAGAAGCAGTATTTTGATCCGGCGATTGAGCGATAAAGTCACATTTCTGTTTAAAGACCAATACACATTCGTATGTCTACGTATCTCGTGACCGGCGGAGCCGGATTCATCGGCCATCACATTGTTCGTCGCCTGTTGGATGATGGGCACACGGTTCGCATTCTTGATAATTTTTCGACCGGGAAGCGAGAGCGTGTCCCCACAGGTGCGGAGCTGTTTGAGCTCGACATGACAGATGTGGATGCGATCCGACCTGCATTCGTGGGTGTTGACGGCGTGTTTCATACGGCGGCGCTTCCACGTGTTCCGTTTTCAATTGACCATCCGATCGAATCAACGCAGGCGAATATTATGGGCACGTTGAATGTGCTCGTTGCGGCGCGTGATGCGGGCGTGAAGCGACTGGTCTACTCCGCATCTTCGTCTGCGTACGGATCGCAGCCGACACTTCCGCTGACACCGGATATGCGGCCGAATCCGATGAACCCGTATGCCTTGCAGAAATACGTCGGAGAACACTTCTGTCAGAAGTTTGCAGAACTGTATGGAATCGAAACCGTTTCACTTCGGTATTTCAACGTGTACGGTCCGAATATGGCGGATGAAGGAGCATACGTGACCGTGATCAGTGTCTTTAAGCGCCAGACCGAGGCCGGAGAGCCGCTCACCATCGCTGGGGATGGAGAGCAGACGCGTGACTTTACGCATGTCTTCGATGTCGTGAACGCGAACATCAAGGCGATGACTTCACCAAAGGTTGGGAAGGGCGAAATCGTGAATGTCGGGGCCGGGGAGGCACATACGATGAATAAGATCGCGCAGGCATTTGGCGGTCCAACCGTTTTCGTTGAAGGGCGGAAGAACGAAGCGCGTCACACGCTCGCAGACATCGCATTAACAAAAGAATTGATCGACTGGGAACCGCAGATCAAGTTTAACGATGGGCTCGCGGAGCTTCTGAAGGCGTGGGGAATTGAGAAGAGCGGTCAGTAATTCGTCGTGAGTCGAAGCATAAAGAAAAGACGTGGCCAAACGCCACGTCTTTTCTTAACTCTTAACTCTTAACTCTTAACTCACGTCTTCACTCCCGTTCCTCTCCAGCTCACTCCACGATACGGCGTAATCACGACATCGTGATATCCGTTATTCGCATACCAGTTCGTAATGCGTGCTTTTGTCGTGAAATGCGTCGTTGGCGCGTTTAACTTATCGAAGACGTTGAGCTCATTGGTGGACCAGGTCAGCTTTCTCCAGTTTTCAAAATACTCGTAGTACGGCAGGAATCGAAGAGGGAGAAGGTAGATCGTATAGACCGGCAGGTAGATGAGGGCGGTGAGCACGATGGAGATGGCACGCATCACCGGTTTTGGAAGATGTGAGATAAGGATTTTCTTTGATCCTTCGACGAGTGTGCGATTGAGAAAATTTCCTTCATGCGAATAGGTCCAGACAATCGTTTTCCCTCCTGGCTTGGTGAGCCGTGCAAGGTTTGTAAACGTCTTATCCGGATCATCCGTGTGATGGATGACACCGATGCAGGTCACGACATCGAACGGCTCTGGAAAAGAAACGGTGGCGATATCACCTTCGACAACGGAAACATTTGCCGCGTTTGCGTTACGCTTCACTGCGATTTCTGATGCATTCAGGTCAACGCCAACGGCTTCCCGCGCAACGCGTGCAAGGATGGAGAGATGTTGGCCGCCTCCGCATCCGGCATCCAGGACGCGCTTCCCGCGAAAATCTTCAAGCGTATTCGGCAAAATCCAATCATGAAACAGCCACTCGTCTTCACCATCGTAATTGTTCCATTCCCACTCCCAATCATTCTGTTTTCGTTGCAAGGTCGGTTGCAGATCGCTCATAGATGGAGATGTCGTTGAAATCTGTCGTCAATATTTTTCAGAACTCGTGACTCGTGACTCATGACTGCATCAGGTCCCTTTTCGTCGTAAGATCGTATCGATTGTTTTCAAGAGAATCGTGAAATCAAGAAGCAGTGATCGATGTTTGACGTAATAGAGATCGTACTGAAGTTTCACGAGGTTGTCGTCGAGGGTACTTGCGTAGGCGAATTTGACCTGTGCCCAGCCGGTCAGTCCGGGACGGGTGAGATGACGAAGCGCGTAGTATGGCATTCGTTCTGTGAGTTGTGCAACAAATTCCGGACGTTCCGGACGAGGTCCGATGAAGGACATGTCGCCCTTGAGGACATTCCAGACCTGCGGAAGTTCGTCGATCCGCGTGACACGTAGGAATCGTCCGATCGGTGTGACGCGCGCATCGTCTTTCACGGCGAACTGCGCGCCATGCAATTCCGCATCAGACCGGCCACCCGGATGATTCATGGTTCGGAATTTAACAATCTCGAACAGCTTCCCATTTTTTCCAACCCGCTTCTGCCGAAAGAAGAGACCACCTTCGGACGTGGTGAGCATGAGGATGGCAATGATTGGTGTGAGCGCGATCGTGAGGAGGCCGAATGGAATGGCGAGCAGAATATCCGTTCCGCGTTTGACGGCTTCGAACCACGCTTTCTCGGATTCTTTAAGATTCCGCAAGAACCAGGCTTTGTCGACCGAGGCGACCGGGACGCGGCCAGTGAGGAGTTCTTCAATATCCCGTCGATCAATGAGGGCCACGGAGGTATAGAGTGCTCGATAAAGTGCTTCACGGAGGGTTTCGATTTCATCCACATGATGTCCAAGGACGACGGCATCAATACGTTGGGTCACGATGAACTCCGGAAGCGATTCGATATGATCCGTCCAAATAATCCCGTCTGCATCGCGAGAGGCGTACGGGGTCGTGGCGATGATCGCAACCAATTGAAATCCGAGCGTGTTTTGTGCAATGAGATTTCGGAATGCGGTGGCATCTTCGGCGGGACCGACATAGCAGAGTCGTGTTCGGAACAGGCCGCGCGTAATGAATCGATTGAATGCGAGGCGCCAGGCGTAAATAAGGAAGAGCGAGATGGCGAAAAAGAGAAACAGGTTTGTTCGCGGCTCGATCCCGAATACCGGCACGAGGTAAAAGAAGGCGACCGCAATAAGGAGGTTGACGAGCATGCTTTCCAGAAATGTCCGGAAATGGATGAGCGTATTTTTTGCACGCGTCAGATCGTAGAGTCCGGAGACGTACAGTCCGATAATCCAGCCAATGGTCACGATGACGAACGGAAGTTCATGGAGTGACCAGGTGGCCGGCTGGAGGGATCCGTACCGCAGGACGAGCGTACACGCGAGTGCACCCTGGAACGCGATAAAATCTCCCGCGACGAGCAGGAGGCGCTTGAGATTCAATCCAAATTTGTACATGTCGCGTTGAGATTACAGAAAAACAGCTCTGTTGGCAATGGGAATGGTCAATGCTAGACTCAAAATCTGATGAAGTCATTTCTCAATTGGATCACTGCATTTCTGCTCTGCGCAGGCGCTCTTTTTCCGTATGCTGCCTTAGCGATTGTTCCAAATGACCCCTTTTTAAATGAGCAGTGGTCGCTTCAAAAAATCCATGCCCCCCAGGCGTGGGATCGGACGACCGGATCACCCGATGTCGTTGTTGCGGTGATTGATACCGGTGTTGATATTTACAATGCGGACTTGAAAGAGAATATCTGGACGAATCCAAAAGAGATCATGGGGAATCATCTGGATGATGATCAAAATGGGTATATCGACGATCTTCATGGGTGGAATTTTGTCAATAATTCAAACGATGTCCGTCCGTGGGGGAATGCTACGGATACGGATGCGTTCCTTCATGGAACCCTTGTTTCCTCCATTATTGGGGCAACGGGGAATAACGGGATTGGGATCGCTGGGATCGCATGGAACGTCAAAATTATGCCGCTTGTTGCGTTGACCGCGTACGGGACCGGATCCACCACAGATGTCGCGCATGCGGTCAGATATGCGGCTGACAACGGTGCGAATATCATCAATTTGAGCATCGAAGGCGATATCCGTGATCCGGAACTGGATAATGCAATCGCGTATGCGCGATCAATGGGAATTCTAACGGTCACCGTCGCCGGCAATGGACATGTTGATGAAAAAAATCCCGATGCGGCAGCGGTCGGGAATGACCTTGATCAGGCACCAGTCTATCCCGCCTGTGAAGCGCCAGATGGACTCTACGGCACGCTCACCGTGAGTGCGACGGATCAAGAGGATCGAAAAGCGTCATTTGCGAATTATGGCTCGTGTGTCGACCTCGTTGCTCCGGGTGTTGATCTGTTTGGGGCGCGTCCAGAAGCATCCGGCGCACGAGGCGAAACGAGTTCGACGCCGATTTATATCGGTGGGTTTGACGGAACGTCCGTTGCCGCGCCAATTGTGAGCGGCGTTGCGGCATTGCTCAAATCGATTCATCCAAACTGGGGTGCATCAGAACTGCGTCAACGGCTCATCGCGTCCGCGGTGCCGATTGATCAGCTGAATGCAGTCGCGTTTCGCGGAAAGCTCGGTGCTGGACGCGTGGATGCCGCAAATGCGTTAGATGATGCGAAGTTTGTAACGTCAACGGCCGAGAAATTGTCGTTGGAAGCGACGATTCCGGGCGAACGGACGCGCGTGCGCTGGTTGTCTGATACAGAGATCCTTGAAGTCTCGCCATTTGGCGTGTCTGATACGCACGGTGCCATGACGGCGTTCTCTGATCTTGATGGGGACGGAACGCCAGAGATCGCGGCGATCCCCGCAAGTGGATCGGTGACGGAGATGGTCATCTACGGACGAGACGGCCAGGAACGCAAGCGGATCAGTTTGCCGTATCCGGCAGCGGATGGTGCGGTGATCGTTGGAACGGTCGATGGGTTTGTGGCAGCGGATCCGAACACCGGGCAGGCGTGGGGGATTGATCGGTCGTTTGTCGTTCATCCTTTTTTACCATACGGACCGAACTATAAAAATGGGATGGACCTTGTCGCGATCGGCGGCGAGGCGGGATTTGTTCCGCGGAATGGGGGAGGACGATTGGTTGTCTCGAATGCGGATGGCGTCCAGCTCGTCTCCGCATTTCCATTCGGAATGACGCCATCTGGACGCTGGTCCATTGCCACCGCTGTCATGAACGGAAAAACGATGCTCATTATGAGTGGCCTGTCTGGGACAAAAATGATCGCATCTGATACGCTCGGCCAGATCGGTTGGCAGGATGTGACGTTCGGAGAGCTGGAACAGATGGCGATTCGCTCCTCAGTGGGGATGCTCGGCGAAACAACGTCAACACGCGCATATGATGTCTGGCCTCATTAAAAAGCTTCGTGATCCGGCATGGCTCCGGGATGAATTTTGGCGCCTCTTTAAATACGGGATCGTTGGGGTCGTCTCGTTCGGGATGTTTCTCTCGATCTACGCGTTGATTTCGCGTCTCATTTGGCCGTCAGGGAATCGGACGGTGATTGATGCGATTACACTCTGTTTCTGTGCGGTTGTGAATTATACCTTGCATCGGATTTGGACATTTAAGGCGGGGACACACAGCACACGGATGATCAGTCGATACATTCTCGCTGTCGTTCTCACGAGTATCCTTCAAACCGTGCTCTTTCATTTTGGAAATGGCGTCCTTGGGTTCAATGATTTTTTGGTTCAGGTGGTCCTCGTTCCATTTATGGCCGCCGTCCAGTATGTCGTGAATCGTCAATTTACATTTAACCGTCGTTTTGAGAAAACGTGCCCGATCGTTCCAGAAACGGTCGTCGAGACCGCAGTTCCCGTTGCTGTGCCGTCTGAGCAAGGTCAGCAGTAGGTCGCGAAGGTACGAGGGCACGATGTCGCGATTACGCTGACTTCGGGCCCTCGTGCCTTCGTCCCCACCGGGCGGTCGTGATATCATCTCGGTATGTCTACGCAACCCATTTTTGAAAAGAAGAATATCCTCGTGACCGGCGGGGCCGGATTTCTTGGATCCTATTTAAGCGAACGGTTGCTAAAGGAAAATGCCCGCGTCATCTGTGTCGATAACTTTATTACGAGTTCTGAGGCGAATATCGATTTTTTGCTCAAGAATTCCGACTTTGAGTTTATTCGGCAGGATGTGTGCGCGCCGTTTGATCTGGAAGCGTATCCAGAACTCGCACGGTTTAAGGTGAAGTTTCAAGGGATTCAGGAGATCTACCATCTTGCGGCCCCGATGAGCCCGAAGAAATTTGAGCAGTACAAAATGCAGTCGTTGTACGCAAATTCAATCGGCGTCAAGAATGTTTTAGATATTGCAGCAAAGTATCATGCGAAAGTCTGTTTCGGTTCCAGTTCTGTTGTGTACGGACCGCGTCCAGCGGATCTGCACTCGTTTGAAGAGTCAGAGACGGGAACGTCAGACACGATGTCGCCGCGGGCCTGTTATGACGAAGGGAAGCGGTTTGCGGAAGCCTGCTGCACGACCTATTCCGCCGTGCATGATCTTGATATAAAAATTGCGCGCATTTTTCGAACCTATGGTCCGCGCATGCCGCTGTTTGATGGGCATATGATTCCGGATTTTATTCTGAATGCCCTTGATGGAAAGACCTTGGAAGTTCTTGGCGATGAAACGTTTAAGACGACGCTCTGTTTTGTCGACGATGTTGTTGATGCTCTTGTAAAACTCATGGCGGCTCCGCGAAATATCGGCCCCGTGAATATCGGATCCGATCTTGATATCCCGATCGTCGATGTTGCGCAGCGGATTATCGAGATGACCGGATCCAAATCGAATATCTCCTTCCAGCCATCGCTCCTCTTCATGTCACAACTGGGTGTTCCGAATATCGCAAAAGCAAAAGAACGTCTCGCGTGGCTCCCGCTCGTGACGCTCGATGAAGGGTTGAAGCGAACGATCGACTACACCATTTCGCATAAGCATCTCTTGGCTTTTGCGCCGAGGAGCTAACTGTTTTGCAAAAAAGGAGGACATCGCATCTCATCTGGATATCCAGATGAGATGTTTTATCTGATGGGTGTGAAATTGAGATCCGGCCGTTGATGTGATCGAATGCCCTTCATATTTGACCGTTTAGACGTCTGGGCGTACCGTTTTTTGAATGGAAAATTTCATCGAGTGCCTCACCTCGACCGGGGAAAAGCGGATGATCCCACGGGAAAAGATTCGTCCGCGGACGTCGGTGTATGCGTTTATTTTTCGGGGCAGGGATCTCTTGTTCGTGAATACGAAGACGACGGGAAAGAAATGGATTCCCGGCGGGGAAGTTGAAGCCGGGGAAACGCAGGAGCGTGCGCTTCAGCGGGAAACGTGGGAAGAGACGGGAATTACGATTTCCGGGATCCATCAGCCAATTCACGAAGAACACGTGTTTTTCTTTTACGATCCGCTCGATGAGGGATATGAGAATCATCTCGTTTTTTATATCTGTGACGCGTTGACTGAAGAATTTATTTCAGATCGCGAACTGATCCCGGACGAGGAAACGTATGAACCGCATTGGTACCCGATTGATCAGGTTCGACTGGAGGCATTGCAGCCATGTTTGGATGAGATATTTCCGCGTGTGAAAGAACAGTTGTTTTCCTATCTGGAGGCACATGGACGAACGATGAAGTCGTAGATTTTTGATCAACAGGAAACGCGATCCTCACTGAGGATCGCGTTTACGTTTAAGGAAGGAAGGTGCGGATGTTGTTACTTCGATGGGTGACTCGGATCGCCTGCGGGAAGGAGCGGCCGCGTCCCTGGCCCAGTGACCTGCGGGGCGTGAACCGATCCTCCAACCATGCTGATCGAGTGCATGACGGTCGCGATATTTTGCTTGCCGTGGACCGTACCGCCTTGGCGGGCTTGGAGATCGCCAGTAAAGCGACCCATCTGGCCCGTGGTCTTGGCAAAGACACCGATCATGACGTCGGTGACGCGGCGGGCATCGTTTAATGGGAGGACGTGCTCGACACCGACCGTGGTCTGCCAGAATGAGCGGATCTCATCTCGTATCCCTGCGCTGTAGTATTGCGTATCGCACAGGACGGTGTAGATATTCATCCGTCGCTTCAAGAGGTCGAAGACCGCTTGTGTCTTGCGGAGATTTGGATTCACACCGATCCCGAGGTCTCGTTTGACGAGTTGCTCATCCACCTCAGGGCACGCCGCTTCATCGGTGATAAAGAACGTGTAGACCTGTCGGGCAGAAGCGGTGTTCACCTGTTGCAAGAGATAGGTTGCGACGATCTCCTGTGATTCGCTCCCTTGTCCGCCACCGCCACAGCTTGTGAACGAGGCGAGCATGGGTTCGAGCTCTGGTCCGCTTCCAAAGCGAGCGACTTGGATTGCGTGCGAATCCGTCCGCGAGTCACCGTGTGCGATGAAGAGAATCTCGACACTTTGTGTGCCGAAGTACTCGCACGCATCACCATGAAGGCGGGGGAGCCGCTTAAGAATTTCTTCCGGCCAGGTGCTCATGGAACCAGTCATGTCGAGAACGCCGATGACGACGATCTCTGCCGTGCTGACGAGTGAGTGCATCGCGTCTGGAATCGGCAGGCGTGCGCTTGCCGCAACAGATGCGATCGATGGACGTGCGGCAGAGGCGGCACGTGATCGCGTGGACTTGGATGCTGGACGCGATGACTGAGGTACGGACGTTGGATCAGACTTTACGGTCACGATGACCGGATCCTGATCTTTCGAAGCCCCTCTCCCGAAATAGCCGGGAGTCACCGATGGCGTTGGGGTACTCGGTGAAGAAGATTGCCTGTTATTTCCGTGCCAACCGATGAAACCGCTCATGATAGAACTCCTTTTTTGCGAATTGGTGAGATTGAGTTTGGCTATTGGCTTATGGCTTTTGGCCACTCAGCACCCCTCTGGCCAACAGCCAATAGCCATAAGCCAAAAGCCTTTATGCAGAAGCGCCGAGATTATTTTGATGCTCGATGCCGGAAGACCTCCGTGCTTTCTGTACGTCCAAACGCTTCCTCGCGTACACGGACGAGTTGGTCCTGTGCACTCCAGGCGTTCTTTGGAC
>JAHFIK010000020.1:17017-19018 GCA_023246415.1 Candidatus Uhrbacteria bacterium | reverse complement strand
CGGACACGTTTCGCTGAAGAGTCTGGCTTTGATGACTTCGAGATTGACGTCGCTCCCGTTGTTGGTGAGGACGTCGTTTCCAAGAAGTCGTGCGTAGGTTGCTCGGATGTGAGCTCCGGCCGGACTTGCTTCGCGAATCGCCTTGCGAATCAGTTCATCCATATTGATGAGATGCGCTGGGACGTTGCGACGATTCAGTTCAGCTATGAGATCGCGTGCGGTCGTGCTTTTTCCGCTGGCGATGCCGCCAACGATGCCGACCTTCCATTGCCGAACGATGCGTTCTTCGAGCGCGGCTTTGATGAAAACGGGGACGAAGGGCGAAACGTTTGCGTGGTATTGGACAAGCGCCTTTACGAGCGAGGATGAAACAAGCTTCAGCTCTTCGCGACTCTCGATGAAACGGAATCGATCGCGCATGCCCGGACAAATCATCTCGTGGATGTTCATGAGAACGTCATCGTCTTTCGCATCGTGTTCAGACCGCATGCCGCGAAAGATGACGTCACACTGTTCACGGAGAACCGCGTCAGCGAGAAGTCCTTCATGGATGCGGACGCGGACGTTGGTGGGACCTTCGTGATGGATGGCGTGTTCAAGTAGACTGAGGCGTTCATCCATTGAGAAGCATTCGCTTCCAAGTTTGCGATCATTGCGGCAAATGAGAACGGTGAGTTCGTCACAACGTGCAGCGGCACGTTGGATGAGGTCGAGATGTCCGTTGGTCACGGGGTCGGCTGAGCAGGGAAGTATGCCGCGGTGGACGTGTTCCGTTGATGAGGTTCGAAGTGACATGGTGCCTCCAAATGCGTGGGGGAGAATGTTGTTGTCAAATGTACACTAACAAGATATCTCGTGACGCCGTTTTCGTATGGAAAATGAAAAAGAGCCTCTTTTGAGCATTTGGTTTGCTGTTCAGATCAGGGCTGGACAAAGCGAAATACCCGGCGTATGGTCATCCTGAAAACTGACGAACTTTTTCGTCGGCAGGAATAAAAAAAGCTATTGGCTTATGGCTATTGGCTTTTGGCCAGAATCCGGATGAGTGGCCAAAAGCCATAAGCCATAAGCCGCCCCCCTATGCCTACTCCGCTCAAAACCCTCCTCCAACAACTCGGCCTGAAAAAGCCCGAGGCCGATGTGTACCTCGCATCACTCCGACTTGGAGAAGCGACGGCGCATGAAATCGCTCACGAAGCCAAGCTCCCACGGACCACGGCGGCGAGTATTTTGGATCGACTGAAAGAAGAAGGATTTGTGACGATCCGAACGCATCGTGGCAAGCGGGTGTACTGGGTCGAGGATCCGCATCTCCTGACGGAAAAAGAGCGCGCGCGTCTTCAGGTCTTTGAAGAGCTCGCCGGACGGTTGCATACGGAATATCACAAAGCGGATAAACAGCCGGTGAGTGAGATTTATGATACGAAAGAAGGAATCATTACATTGATGATCAAAGCGATTGAGGAGATGGAGCATGGGGGAGAGATGCTCGTCTTTGAATCCCCAGGCGTCGGTCATTATCAAGCCGTGATGTCTGATGAGATGTTCAAGGTGTTTTTGGATCGCAAAAAAGCGAAAGCCATTCGAACGCGTGCACTCATCCCTTCTGGTCATACAAGATTCATCCGTCCATTTACCCTGAATCAATCGCTCGCGATGCGCGTTCTTCCGGAAGGATTGGATATTGAAGTTTCCATGTGGATCTTCGGACATTCGGTGGTCATTTTTTCCGGAACGCATCATTTCGCTGTTCAGATCACGCACGCGCATTCACAAGAGAGT
Source organism: Candidatus Uhrbacteria bacterium (assembly GCA_023246415.1). Taxonomy (GTDB): domain Bacteria; phylum Patescibacteriota; class Patescibacteriia; order 2-12-FULL-60-25; family 2-12-FULL-60-25; genus 2-12-FULL-60-25. The sequence goes on along the minus strand of JAHFIK010000020.1, from coordinate 17,236 downwards.
TTTCGATCACTCTTTGAATATCTCTGGAAGGTGTCGACGGTGATTGAAGCTAAACGGACAGCTGCTGTGTAATCCCTACCCAATTTCCTCATTTTCGCGTAACGTACGAGCCATGAAATTGATCGCTGTCGTTCCTGCCTGGAACGAAGAGCCACGGGTCCGGAAGACCGTTTTAGCCGTCCGCCAGTATGCGGACGTGGTGGTTGTCGTTGATGATGG
>JAHFIK010000020.1:10441-16917 GCA_023246415.1 Candidatus Uhrbacteria bacterium | reverse complement strand
TATGCTCCCCATCCAATTTCTCCTTACCATCGCCCTCGTCATCGCCCTCGTCATCACTTGGCGTCGTGTGCGAGATGGTGTCATTCGACCGATTGAAGCAATCGGCTGGTCCGTGATTTGGATCGCGGCTGGCGTGGTGATCGTTCTGCCAGATACGACATCAATCATCGCGCATCTCGTCGGGGTTGGTCGTGGTGTTGATCTCATTCTCTACGCCTCTGTCGCGCTTCTCTTTTTCCTCATCTTCAAAATTTTCATCAAGCTCGACCGTATTGAACGCCAAATCACCGACGTCGTCAGAAAGGATGCGCTCGCTCAAATTGATCCCGCCATCCGGCAGCAATCAAACAATCAAGCAATCAAACAATCGGATAAGCCGTAAGGTTTCTGATTGAAACAGACTGATCGTATGCCTACGACTCCAACCATCGATGTCATCGTTGTCACCTGGAACCACGCGCGTTTCGTGGAGTTTATGATGGAAGGACTCTGTCGCGTTGAATATCCGCGTGACGCACTCACGGTCCATATCGTTGATAACGCGTCAGCAGACGGATCGATTGATGCGGTGAAGGCATTTATTGCTCAGCATGAAGGGAGATTGCCGAAGACGCTCATCTATGAGTCTGGCAAGAATTTGGGATTCTCCGGGGGAAATAATCTCATCATGGCGCACTCGACGGCGGACTATGTGTATCTGTGTAATCCGGATGCATCATTTGAGGTCGACACCTTGAAAGAGGTGATTGCGGTCGCGGAGTCGCATCAGAATGCCGCAAGTGTTCAATCAATGCTTGTGCTTGCGCAAGACACGACGAAATTGAATTCAGTTGGAAATGACATTCAATTCGCCGGGTTTGGATATTGCCGCGGCAATATGGATCCGATCGCAAACGCGCCGACCGAGGTTCGACCGATTTCGTATGCGTCCGGCGCAGGGACGCTCTATCGGATGAGCGCGCTTAGAACGATCGGACTCTTTGATGATGAACTGTTTGCCTATCATGAGGATCTTGATCTCGGTTGGAGAATGATGATTGTGGGATACGATAATCTCATCGCGCCGAAGAGTATTCTCTACCATCACTATGAATTTCCGCGCACCATTTCAAAGTGGTATCTCATGGAACGAAATCGCGGGATTGTCCTATTGACCCTCTATCAGATTCCAACACTCGTGCTCTTGCTCCCAGGGTTGATCGCGATCGAACTCGCAACGTGGCTGTTCGCCATCAAAGGCGGATGGGCGGATAAAAAATGGCGGGCCGTCTCGTGGTTCTTTAAGGGGTCGTCATGGCGATATATCTCGAAGAAACGGCACGAGGTCGCGAAGTTACGAAGGCGCGGGGATCGGGAAATTCTGAAACGATTCGTGGCTGTGATTGCACATCAGGAAGTTGAAAACGGATTCGTCACCGCCGTCGCAAACCCGCTCATGCGCGCCTACATCACGATCGTGCGAGCAATCGTGTGGTGGTAGGAGAGGGGCGACCGTTCTCCCTTGACAGTATTGATGTCTGTGATTAGATTCTGATCCCGAGACAGAAGGAGGATATTGTGGACGACCAACGGAAAGCTCAAATCAAAGAAGCTCTTTTCAAGGCTATGTGGGAACAGATCGTGTTGAGGCATCTTTTGCCGACGAGCACGGGGTCGCTTAGCATGGAGATTCAACAACTTTCCATTGAATCGGAAATTCCGATCGACGAAGTCAATGCTGTCATGAAGGATTATCTGACCAATGCGGCGATGATTGTTTTGACTCGCGAGGCAGCAAACCTCCCACAAACTGGATAAGACGCACCCCACCTCAAGGGCTGCGCAGTAAACCCCGAGATCGCATCAACGGGTTTTATTGCGTCTTTACGCGCTTATCTGTTGCGTGTTCGTTATTGATAATAATGTCGGCGAATTTGAGTTCTTCGTTGGTAAATGGACGATCTGGCCGATAGACATAGATACGGAGATCGATTTTGGAAAGCGGGAGATCAAATGTTTTTCCTTTTTTCGCAACGCGTGCGTCTTGTTCTTCTTTTCCAAACTTTGTCGATTGTTCGGCGCCTAGAATGAGAACGTGTCCAGACGTTCCAGGCTCATCGGTGAAGATTGGTTTTTGCGTGAGGGAATCGATACTGCTCCCCCAACTGGTTGAGATCTGTTTTTTTGTGAGTTGCTGGATGATTTCGCTCGCAACTTTTGATTTTCCAACATTGTTTGAACTCCCCATAACCGCAACAACAACGTACTCCTGTGAAGCGAGGAGCTCTTCGATTCGGTGAAGAGCCTCTGTCGTCCCTTTTTCGAAGTTGAATTCTGCGTGTTGAGGGGGTGATTCAGGGCGCCATCCATTTTCGTTCATAACAGTGTTCGGTGTTGGGTGTGAGATGTATTGACATCGTAGTTGAGGGTGGTGCGTTTGCCCAGATCGCGTCAATGTTAGAGATCGATGCGCGTGGGACGTGGCGAGTTGTCCTTATCCTCTAAAAACTGCTAGGCTTTCCAGTGATTTCATGAAGATTATCCACCTTTCCTGCGTTGCGCCCCCACAGACCGGCGGTACCGGCCGCGTGGCGTTTGAAATCGTGCAGCGGTTGGTGGACCGCGGGGAGGAGGCGACGCTCATCGCCCCGGAACTGAAGTCGAAACTCGAAACACCGGATGCGTCGTTCATTAAGCGTTTGCCTGCGTTTCCGCGATGGGGGAATGCGGCAGCGCTCACGGATCTGAAACCGCACCTTAATGAAGCGGACGTCATTCATCTTCACTATCCGTTCTATGGGACGGCGGAACAAGTTGCTGAGTTTTGTCTCTGGCACAAGAAGCCGCTCGTGATGACGTTTCATATGGATTCGAAAGCGTCGTTTCCGCTTGGGATGGTTTTTGACCTGTATCGCATCTTCGCTCAGCCAGCGATTCTTCGCGCGTGTAAAAAGATCGTGACGTCATCATTCGATTATACGAATCAGTCATCGCTCGCATCGTTTAAGGTGTCTCATCCGGATCGCTTTATCGAACTCCCATTTGGCGTTGATCACGCGCAGTTCCATCCGGGTGAAGGGGATCGTGCACACTTTGGAATCCCTGCGGATGCGCAGGTGATCGGATTCACGGGGGTGATGGATCATGCGCATCGGTTCAAAGGCGTCACGGAATTGTTGAACGCTGTTTCAAAAATGGATTCACGCATTCATCTCTTGCTCGTTGGCGATGGAGATCAACGAAGAGTGTATGCATCGCAGGCGAATGACCTGGGACTGACGGATCGCTGTCATTTTGCTGGCCGCGTTTCGCAAGACGATCTTGCGCTTGCGTATCGCAGCATGGACGTCTTCGCATTTCCGTCGACGAATGGAGCGGAAGCATTTGGACTCGTTGCGGCAGAAGCGTTTGCATGCGGCATCCCGGTCGTTGCCTCGAATCTTCCTGGCGTGCGGACGGTGGTGAAAGATGGCGTGACAGGGACGCTCGTGCCGCCGAAAGACATCTCGGCATTACGGACCGCGCTCACATCGCTCCTCGAGCATACGGATCAGCGCCGAACGTACGGCATCGCCGCCGCAGCGGACGCCCGTGAGCGCTATCATTGGGACCGGCATGTGGACAGGCTGATGCGCACCTATGAGGAAGTTAAGAGTTAAGAGTTAAGAGTTTAGAGTTACGATCCGCGTGTGAATGAGTGAAAACGGATGTCTCAGAGGTCGTAACTCACAACTCTAAACTCTAAACTGATCTATGAAGATTGCGATTCTCACCAACGCTTTTCCGCCCGACGGTCTCGGCGGTGCCGAACGCATTGCCTGGTTTCAGGCGGAGATGTTGGCGTTTCGCGGGCACGATGTGCGCGTCTGGGCACCCTCGGACGATCGGACGTGGAAAACGCAAGAGGAAGATCAAGAACGCGGGGAGTCAAACGCGCAACGGAGTGTCATCGAGGGCGGAATCCATCGCGCGCCTCCAACGATTCGTCGATTTGCATCCTCATTCGCATCGTTGAACGATTCGAATCCGGTGTTGCGTCTCTTTTTTCACTTGAGTGATCTCTTGGCACGAACAGGCGTTGCGCAAGCAATCATCGATTGGAAGCCCGATGTCCTCATCTCACACAATCTCACCGGTTGCGGAATCGGGACGCCGCGTCGAGTCGCCAAATTCCAAATTCCAAATTCCAAATTCCGCTGGATCCACATCCTCCACGATGTTCAACTCGCCGAACCTTCTGGTCAGGTGAGATCGCAGCAATCAAGCAATCAAGCAATCAAGCAATTGTGTTTGAAGCTATGGCGCCGTTGCTGGTCGCTGACTCGTCTCAAATTCTTCGGTTCCCCCGATGTCATGGTGAGTCCGTCGCAATGGCTCTTAGATTGGCATCGACGGTATGAATTCCGTGGTTCGAAGGAGATGGTGTTGCCGAATCCGGTCGAGATTGGGGAGCGTGTGACGCGCTCACGCTATGAACCGGCGACCATTGTGTACGTTGGTCGCATGGCCGAAGAAAAAGGGTTTGGTGATTTGTTGCGTGCGATTCCAAGTCTTGATCTTTCGCTCGTTGGATCATGTATTTTGATCGGCGATGGACCGCAGCGGAGCGACATCTCATTACTCAATGATCCGCGGATCGATTATCGAGGATCCTGCTCGAATGAAGACGTTCATAAAGCGATCGCACAAGCGGACCTCCTCGTTATGCCATCGCGCATTGAAGAGAATCAGCCAACGGTGATTATCGAAGCGATGTCAGAAGGAACGCCCGTCATCGCGACCGCCGTCGGCGGGGTTCCAGAGATGCTGGACGGAACGGGCGCGAGTCTGATTCCGGTCGATGATGATCTTGCGAAGCATTTGATCAGTGAGATGAAGACACTGCTTTCAGATGCAGCACGATGGTCCGCGATCTCTATCGCTGAACGCCAACGCGCTGAACAGCGACATGGGATGAAAGGGTATGTTGAGGCGCTGGAGCGGGTGATCGCATCAGGCGCGGAATAGACACGTAAATCCAGAGGTCCGGTTCCGAACCTACGGACGTACGGACCTACGCACCCATTCGACTCGTCAGGCTCGCTCAGGGCAGGCTCTACGGACTTAATTTTTGATTTCGTACTTAAAAACGGTGACTTTCCCGTTCCCAATATCAAAGACGCGATCTGCAGAGGCTTTTGCGGTTTCAATGAGTTCATCTGATTTCCACCAGTAGTCGTTCACCACAAAATAAACGAGTTCTGATCCGCCGAGAGCGGCTGCTTTTGTCATGGTGTCGCGTGATGGATTTCCATAGCTTGCGGTGAGGAAGAGATCGTACAGTGCACCGCCGGTTGGAATAGGGTAGAAAAAGATATCGTTGTGGTATCGTTTGAATCCGAACGTCTTCACTGCGGCGGCGCTAACAGATTGATTTGCGAGGACCGTATAGGGGGTGTCTGCGCTGTCCTCATCAATCAGTTTGACCGCATTGATATCTGTGATCCCAACGCTCCACCCGCGATTGGAGCTGACGGCGTCTTGTCGTGGAAGTGCGGCGTACGCGGAACCGGCGCCAAGGATGCCGATCGCGAAGAGGATCGCAATCGAAGATGCCGGAGCGGCACGCTTGGCACGGTCGAGAAATCGACTCCACCACGGAATTGCCGCAGGAAGGAGAAGGATGGCGCTCACGATCCAGAGACGTGCGGCGTAATTTCCACGTTCGTAATCAATCAGGAATCCAAAATCTCCGGCAATTTGGAGGAGTGATGCGGCCGCAGCGGCACTCGCGGCCGCGATGAGCCATGGTTCGATCGTGTGCTGCTCGCGATAGCGCTGAATCGTGCCCCCGATGGCAAAGAAGAGGATGAGTAATGGGATCAGTTTTTCAATCCAGGCGCTCGCATCTGGCCACAATGCGAAATGATTTGCGACAAAGGGAATCCACGGCGTAGCAAGCGCGATCCATGCGTTAACATCCCCGAGTTTCCCAGCGGCGAAATTGACGCCTTGCGATCCCATCGCCGATGACAGTCCAAAAATGATCGGAACGGTGAATCCAGAGAATGCCGCGAGTAGGAGCGCAAGAATTCGTAATGGCTGAATTCCTGTCGCGGAATTTTTTGATGTCGTCGTTTTGCTTTCTGAATCTTGCAACTCGTGACTCATCACTCGTGACTTCACGATGGTATCAGCGACGACCGCACAAAAAATCGGCAGTCCGATCAGTGGATGCGTGAGGGCGGACCACGTCGCAAACAGGAGGGGAATGATCCGCGGCGTTGTTCCATCTGTGGTCGAAATGCATGCAAGGACGGCGACAATGGCAAGGATGATTGCGAATCCATTCGGGGTCGTGGTGATGAATGCGCTGAGTGGCAGAAGCACGATGGCGGCGAGAACAGTTTTCGTTCCGCGGGTTGAAACGAGGAGAAGGACGAGCGGAATGAGGAGTGCGGCGGCAATCGGAACGAGCCAGCGATCGATGAGGGTGATATCAATCTCTGTGAGTTTTG
>JAHFIK010000020.1:0-10341 GCA_023246415.1 Candidatus Uhrbacteria bacterium | reverse complement strand
ATCGCGTCTCCCCATCCATTCAGATTCAATCCAAGATAGAACCAGAGCGTCCGAATGATCATGAGCGTCGCGATCGTCGTGAGCACGCCCCAGGCGTAGGCGAGTGGACGCGAAAGGATTTTCCATGAAGATGCGCAGGCATCAGCGGCGATTACAATCGAGAATACCGTGACACAGGTCCGAATGGACCAGGTGACATCAAAGAGTTCAATCGCGAGAAGGGCGAGGATGGTTCCGACAAGAACGGCAATGAATCCAAGGCGTTGACGCATGAGGATCATCCTAACACACGCAGGCAGGGTGAGGTAAGCCATGTCCCTTTTCCCTATACATCGCTTAAAAAACCCGCTACGATTTCTCCCATGCTTCATCTCCTTCGGAAAATCACGCCCCATTGGGCATTTCAGATCTATCATCGGCTGCTGTCATGGCTTTCGGCCGTTTGGTACGGGCATCCGAGCCGCCAGCTGATCGTGATCGGCGTCACCGGGACGAATGGAAAGACGACCACGAGTTATCTCTTGGCGCATGCCCTTGAGGCCGCAGGATCGAAAACCGGGATGACGAGTACCGCGCTGTTTAAGATCGGTGACAAAGAATGGACGAATGATCGGAAGATGACGATGCTTGGACGATTTCAATTGCAGAAATTTCTTCGTCAAATGGTGGATGCGGGGTGTACCTATGCGGTGGTCGAAACGTCGTCTCAGGGGGTTGTCCAGTATCGCCATCGTGCTGTTGCGTATGATGCGTGTGTCTTTACGAACTTGACGCCAGAGCATCTTGAGGCCCATGGGGGATTCGAGAATTACAAACAATCAAAGATCGACTTCTTCCGTCATACGGCGTCACTCCCAAGAAAAGTGATTGCCGGAAAAATGATTCCGCGGGTGGCCATTGTGAACGCGGATGATCCGTATGCAAAAGAATTTTCCATTCACGGATTTGATCGGATTGTATCGTTCGGTCTGGAACATCGGTGCGATGTTACTGCATCAGGGATCACCGAATCCCTTGAGGGAGTTGCGTTCACGGTTGGGTCAACGGCATTCTCACTTCAGACGCCTGGGCATGTCACGGTGTTGAATGCGCTTGCGACCATTGCAACAGCGGAAGTGTTTGCGATTGGCGACGGCGAGATCGCGTCCCTCCTGAAGAACCTCCCTGGCATGCCAGGACGATACGAACAGATTAACGAAGGTCAGCCGTTTACCGTGATTGTTGATTATGCGTATGAGCCGACGGCGTTGACCGCATTGCTCGATTTCATTACTGCGAGAAAGGGGACGGGCCGAATCATTCATGTGACGGGTTCTGCAGGCGGCGGGAGGGATGTGGCCCGACGGCCGCTGATCGGACGGCTCTCCGGGGAACGGTGCGATATTACGATTGTGACCAATGAAGATCCGTATGACGAGGATCCGAATGTCATTATCAGGCAGGTCGCAGAAGGGGCGGTGGCTGCCGGAAAACAGGAGGGGAGAGATTTATTTTCGATCCTTGATCGGAATGCGGCCATTCAGAAAGCGATCTCGCTCGCTCAAACCGGAGATATTGTTTTGATCACGGGAAAGGGGAATGAACCGGTGATCGCCGGTCCGAATCGGTCGAAGACGCCGTTCGATGATCGCGAGGCAGCTCGGAAGGCGTTAAACGCACGTGACGTCTCGTCTCCAATTACGCTACACTCTCACGATGTTTAAGCTCGAAGATGTTATGCAATTGAAGCCCGGCGAGGTGGTTCGCTTGGTCACGAAGCGGCATGTGGCAACGATCCTGCCGAAGTTATTGCTTTCTTTTATCTTGATCGTCGTTCCGTTTTTTTTCGTCTTTGCGCTGTTTCAAACCGGTCCAACCGGAGCTTCTGTGTTTATTGCGAGCGTGGGTGTTGGAATCTATCTTGCGTGTCGAACGTTGATCCTGTGGGATGGCGATACCGTGGTCATTAGTAATCAGCGGTTCGTTGCCGTTGTGCAGACCGGTCTTTTTTCGCGCACGGTGACGGAAATACATTTTTCCGATCATCCGGAATCGTCATGGAAGATGAGTGGCCTGCTGGGACGCCTGCTTCAGATCGGTGACGTGACCGTGACCGCTCCCGGCGGTCGCCAGATCGTGGCCTCGCGGATTGCGCATCCGCAATATGTCCAAACGTTGCTCAAGGATGCGATGGCGGTGCCTCCACCTGCGCCACCGTCGATTGAACGGCACGCAGAGCAGCCGGTGAAACTGGTGCCCTCCGTTTCTGTTCAGACGGAACCTGCTCAGACAGAACGGATTGCGCATCTTCAGCGGCAGCTGTCGCTGCTCGATGACGCGAGTCTTCAACGGGTTGAGCAGGCCTTGAAGGTTGACCAGATTCCTGTCTCCACGCCGCCGAGCGCGGGTGATACGATTCCGGTGCGGCATATTGCAGCGGATGATCCAAAGGGGATGAAGCCGATGTATGAATGAACAGTCCGAGTCCACACCTGTCATGAAATGGCGGTTCGCGATCATCGGCGCGATCCTGGTTATCGTTATTTTTGGGGTGGGCGCGATTCGAGAAAGCTATCGCGGGTGGCGGGCCGATACAGAAATTCGTTCGCTTGAAGCGCAGGCGAATGATTTGGAGGGCCGGAATGCGAGACTTCGAGATTTAGCGAACGCCCTGCAGTCGCCAGACCGTCTTGATGTAGAAGCGCGAAAACGGTTGGGGATGCGTCAGCCGGGTGAACAGGTGGTGGTCTTGAACGGTTTTTCAGCCAGTGGAACATGGGAAGATCAGATGAAAATGGATGTTGCCCAACAGACACCGCAGATCGCCTACTCGAATCCGGAGTTGTGGCTTCGATACTTCATTCACCCGAAAGGATAACTGTGAATCGTATGCGTCCAAAATGGATTATTGCGTCAATTGTCGGTATTGCTGCGGTCAGCGTGATCGCGCTCTGTTGCGTCATTTTTTTGATCGGGGTGTATCGGTGGCATTGGGAAACGCCGTTTGCCGTTTCCGTGGCAAACGCACTTCCGATTCCGGCAGCAAATTTCGCTGGCCATCCGGTCTTGTTGCGCGATTACTATCGTGATGTGAAGGCGGTGAAAACATATCTCTCTTCTGATGAAGCGAAATCGCAAGGGATTGCGCGTTCAGTCACGGATGCGGATCGGAAACAGGTCCTTGAGCGGTTGATCGCTGAAGATGCCATCAATGAAGCGGCGAGTCTGCGGAATATTACGATTAAAGACGGGGAACTTGATCAACTGATCGATTCGCAATTCAACGCATCGGGAACCACGCGGGGCGATCTGGAGAAATACATCCAAACGAATTACGGATGGACGTTCGATGATTTTAAAATGCACATCGCCCGTCCTGCATTGCTGACGCGGTATCTGACCGCATCATTTGCGGTCGATCATCCCAATCAGCAGGATGCCCTGAACCAGTACATGATTGAGCGGATGAAGCGTTCGGATGTTGTGCGCTATCTGACGTTTCAGGTTGCGACGACGCCCTAACAGGTCACGCTGACATTGAAGCCGCGGAGCGATGTGTTTGCTTCGCGGCGTTTTTGGTGTGTCGCTTGGCGGCACTTGACGGTGTTTTTGTGGTGTGAAGCGAAAAAGCGCACACTAAAGGGGTCTTATTCCTTACGGCACGCATCTTTTATGTGCACGCTCTGCTGTACGAAGCACCCGCTCCATCGAGCGGCCTTTGTGCTCGTCTTGATTGGAGCGTTGAACTGGGGCCTGATCGGCCTGTTCAACCTCAATCTCGTCAGTCTTATTCTCGGCTTCATGCCATTTTTGCTGAGGTTGGTGTATCTCCTTGTCGGTCTTTCAGCCGTTCTTCTGCTGATGCCGTCGCATGGCGATCATGCCATGTGCGAGGTCGAGCGAACGTCATCGTCACCGACGCCACCAGTCCCGTCCGTGTCGCCATCTGAACCAGTGGGGGAGGCGCATCAGCCAGAGCCGATGAAGCCGGTCACGCCATCGGCCGCACCACTGCCGACAACTCCTCCGGTGCATCCGGCTCCACCGTCAGTCCCACCAGTGGCACCGACACCACCGGCCGCTTCACCTGCGGATCCGATTCATCCATCGATGAACTAGTCACAAACCCCCGTCCAGACGGGGGTTTGTTGATGCGGATCGACGGGAAGCGCCTCATTCTTCTCGTCCATCGCTATCCCTCTTGCAACAGATGATCTTTTTTGGTAGTTTATCGCCGCGTTACAAGAGGCCAGCTTAGCTCAGCGGTAGAGCAATGCTTTCGTAAAGCAGAGGTCCCGGGTTCAAATCCCGGAGCTGGCTCCACATAAAGTCACTCGATGTTAGTCGAGTGACTTTTGTTTAGAGCGTCTGAGAGGATCTGTTGTAGAAGGGATAGGAATTTAGAATTTGGAATTTAGAATTTGGGTTCGGATCCATAACCTAAATTCCAAATTCTAAATTCTAAATTCCGATAACGAAAACCCCCAGGATATCCTGGGGGTTTTCTCTGGAGCGGGCAACGGGAATCGAACCCGTCTCTAATGCTTGGGAAGCATTCATAATAACCACTATACGATGCCCGCATAGGTGAAGTGCGTTGTACGTGGTGCGTAGTGCGTAGGATTGCTTTAGAGATCCTACGTACTACGCACCACGTACGACGCACTGATTTGTCGAACAGAATCGCATCCAGTATAGTAACGCCATGTTGTTCCGTAAGGTGCTATTCGTGGTGGGGATTCTACTCATCACCCCGTTTGTCGTCAAGGCAGATGAGGTGCAAAACCTGAGTACGTCGGGAACGTCAAACATAATCGTTGAGACTGTTGCGACATCGTCTGTACCGATTGTGTATCAAGAACAATCTGTCACGCTTCATTTGGATGCGGGATTCGTCGGACATCCTGTCAGTTTTGATTTATTGAACGGTGATGTGACGATCGCATGGGATGGAAAAACACTGACCGGACCTACGACGCTCACGGTCACGCGGACGCATGGAGGAACGAGCGGGGACGATGCGGAAGCAGCGAAGGGCGTCGTGATCCACTTTGACGATCCGGCAGTGATCTCGACCAGTGGAACGATTCGTGTTGCACTGAGAGCGGATCGACTCCCGACGGCGATGGAGCGTGTTTCGATGAATCGCTTTGTTCCATCAACGGCAACATCATCCGATCCGGTGCAGGGGACGATGAAAGGGGTGAAGCTTCAGTTTTCAACGGGAGCGGTGTCTGATATTGCAATCGTTCCAGTCTTTACGACGGGGGTGATGCGATCCGGCCTTGCCTCGTGGTATGCCTATAAGCGTTGCTTATGTGCGGCCTCTCCGGATGTTCCAAAGGGGACGAAGCTCAAAGTATCGCGTCAGGATGATCCGAGTCGGTATGTGATCGTCACGGTGAATGATTGGGGGCCAGATCGTCGGAAGCATCCGGAGCGTGCGATCGATCTCGATAAGGTCGCGTTTAAAAAAATCGCAAATCCTCGCGGCGGCATTGTGGCAGTGACGGTTGAAATCGTTCCCTCAACGCTTGCAACGGGAACTGCGGCTCAACGCAATTCATGATCTCTCTAAAAAACGTCTCAAAAATATATTCCCCGCACATCAACTCCCTCGTTGATGTCTCGCTTGAAATTGGGCAAGGGGAATTTGTTTCCATTGTTGGTCAGAGTGGGGCAGGGAAGACGACCCTTGCAAAGCTATTGATTGCGGATGAACGGCCGACGCGCGGCGTCATTGAACTCGGTGGGTGGGATATTACGCGGATTCGACGGCGTGAAATTCCGATGTTGCGGCGACAGATTGGAATTGTGTTTCAGGATTTTAAATTATTGCAGAAGAAGACCGTGTACGAGAACGTGGCGTTCGCATTGGAAGTGGCGGGCGAACCGGGGCGACGCGTGCGGGAGATTGTTCCACAGGTGCTGAAAATTGTCGGTTTGGATGAAAAAGGCGGACGATATCCGATGCAGCTTTCCGGCGGAGAACAACAGCGTGTCGTGATTGCGCGTTCGCTCGTTCATCGACCGAAGATTTTACTTGCGGATGAGCCAACTGGAAATTTGGATGCGTTGAACACGCAGGATATTATTGATCTGCTAAGGAAGATTAATGAGTTCGGAACAACGATTGTGCTCGTGACGCATAATCGGGAAGTGGTGAATGCGCTCCATCGGCGCGTGGTCACGCTCGCGGATGGTCGAATCGTGTCCGATGAAAAACACGGGAAGTATCGGATCGGGTAAGGACTGTCTGTTTTTTTCTTTGTTAATCACATGCCTGTCATTACCACCTCCTACCGTCTTCTCAAGGCCGCGTTCCAAAGCCTCGGCAGAAACGCGTGGCTTGCGATTGCGACGATTATCGTCCTTGTCCTCGCGCTAACATCCGTGAATCTGCTCGTCGGCGTGAACGTCCTTATCGTGAATGCAGCGAAGACGCTGGAAGACAAGGTGGATGTCACGATCTTCTTTAAGCGGGACACGAAACCGGAACTGGTGACCTCAGCAAAGTTTTTTCTTTCGGGCCTCCCGCAGGTCGCATCCGCAGACCTCCTGCAGGCGGACGAATCACTCGCAAAATTCAAAGAACGACATGCGGGTGACGCGCAAGTGCTTGCTGCGTTGAACGAACTCGATGATAACCCGCTCGGTGCGACCGTTCGCGTCAAAGCACGCAATACGTCGGATTATCCGTTCATCATGGAGACGCTGAAGAATCCGCAGTTCGCGGATGCGATCGAGTCAAAGACGTACGATGACCATGCGGATGCCATTGAAAATATTCAGCATATCGGAGAGCGTGCACGGACCGTGGGACTGGGACTGATCGGCGTATTCGGGGTGATCGCCATCCTGATCGTCTTTAATGCGATTCGGGTCGCCATCTATACTCAGCGAGAAGAGATCGGGATCATGCGCCTTGTCGGGGCGAGCTCGCTGTATGTCCGCGCGCCGTATGTGATCCAAGGACTGTTGCTTGCCCTTTTTGCGGTGGCGATCACTGGCGGATTGATTGTGTTGGCGCTACCGAGCATCGAGTCATCACTTCGTCCGCTTTTCGGTGGAGACTCTGGGTTGTCCGCATTTTTCTATACCTCATGGCCACAATTGGCTGCGATTGAGGGCGGGGCGCTTGCGTTGCTTGTGGCCGTGACGAGTTGGATCGCCGCGGGTCGGTATTTGAAGCGATAGAATATGCATGAACGGAATCTGGAGCGACACGCAGCGACTCGTTCTGAACGAGCTGGTGGTGCCGTGCATCCGGAGCGCCGTTCGGAGAACGCGGATCAAACAGAGAAGGCGCATTCAGCGTTGTTGCGATCTATCGGATTTTCAAAAAAAGAGCTTCAAACAACGGGTGCGGCAGCACTGGTTTGGATGGGGGTCTGCGGAAGCATCATCGCGGAGCATCAGTCGCCTCGATTAATGGAAGGTGTGGATGAATCCGCTTATTCGGCAGAACAGCTTCCTAGTCAGGAAGAGATGAAGAATGCGCTCAAACAGGCGATTGGACATACCTATTTTTATCAGCAGTTACTCTTCGACCGTGTTGATCGCGGATCGCATGATGCGGAAGCACGGATCAATGAGATTTCAATTACGGAACCGGAATCGATGGCTGGACATCGGGCCGTTATTCAAAAACTCCTTACGCAAACGTATCCTCGCGGTTGGGCTACTCCGGAGGCGGTCCGGTCGGTCTCCATCGTGACGCCACACGAACTTGGTCCAACGATTGTGGGGGATTGTCATTGGCACGCGGGTCAGCCGAGCGACATCCGTGTGAGCGCGGATTCCACACGATCACCGTATGAAGTTTCGGATCATGAATTGGCTCATGCCAATGCATTTGCGAAAACGGGGCACACGTCTCCTGAAACGGTGATCGAGATGGCGTATCGGACGAATCAGCGCGTGAATGCTCCGGACCGGATTCGTTTTTATGACTCAGAGTTGAATAAATTTACGGACCCCGAGGAGAATATTGCGGCAAAAATGCACGAGTATTGGGCGTCATTGATGAATTTCGCCTTACAGATTCCCGCATCCTCGCAAGAAGAGTGGGAGATTCGCTTTATCGAGCGCGCGATTGCGATGAATCGATCCAGCACGCATCGTCCAACGCAAGAGAGCGATGGCCGCGCCGATCTCAAGCTCGCGCTCGACGCGTTTCGGGCGATGGATCCGAATTTCAAGCCATGGGAGGCTGGCGCAAAACGCGATCAAATTATCATCGAAGGGGAACGAAAGCGGATCTTTGACGTCGTGACCGCGAGGATTTCTTCAATTCCAAATCAAGTGATTCGGACGGTGTTAAGTGAACGTCTTCATGAGGGGAAGTCATCGCTCAATGAACACGAGAATTTATTTCTCTCTCCGGATCAGTTTGAGGGAATGCAGCCGCAGCTGGGTTCGGAATCCGAACAGCTGGCGTATGAGGAGGGGCGAGATTATTTGGAGAAAGAACTGAAGCGTGTTGAGCGAACGCTCGAGAGTACCCAACGCCATAGCTTTGAAACATTTCGGGCGTTAATGTGGCGGATTGATGAAATTCGGCAGGGATCCTTTGGATTGCGACAGCACGCGCGTTTGGTTGATGCACTCAATCACGTGCAGCGGTTTACTGAGGAAATTGCCGAGCAGATGCGTCAGCCGCATGAGACGTCATCGGCGCTGACGAGCGCGTGTGGTGCGTATCCTGGAATGATTCAGCATGCGGCAGAGATCGCGGCCGCGCGTGAAGCGATGCGTGAGCGGCGCGCGGAGTCTCGATTGGTCAAAACAGCTCACGGCGTATGAAGGAGATACGGATTCTTTTTTCTGACGCGTACGAGCCCCTCGGCGAGATTGTCTGTGAAGACGGCCGATTTTACAGCGCAACACTGACGCAGACCGGCGAGGAGCGACTCGGCGATGATCTTGCCGAATGGCAGGAAGAAGGGATCCCGATGCTCTCAGATGAATTCCGTCAGGCGGACGGCGAGGCACGAACAACGACCACGAAAATTGTTCGCGTGAAACGAACGAGTCACCAGTTTATTGCGGCGTGTACGGAGTGGTCGGTGACACATGGATATCATGTCGTCTCCTTTATGGAAGACCGAATGACCGCGTGGGAAAAGATTCTCATGCTGTCGCTGCGTCCGCATGAACGATTCGCATTCGCACTTGTCGCGAGTCGTTTACCAAATGAGGCGTTCGAATCCTGGTTGCAGAAAATCGATAAGGCGGCCGAGCGGGCAGAGCGAAAGATGCTCAGGATGGCGGAGGGACCGCAGCTTGCCGGTGCGTACTAGGAGTTAAGAGTTGTGAGTTGAGAGTTTAGAGTGAGGAACGAAAAAACCCGATTGGTATCGGGTTTTTTCAAAACTCTTAACTCTTAACTCTTAACTCTAAATTCACCCTACGGAGTCGTTGAGGTCGTCGATGTTGCGCTCTTCGCGGCTTGAAGTGCTGCTTTCAAAGCGTCATTCGCGGCTTTGATTGCGGCGTTGAATGTGGTGTTTGCTGTTTTGATCGCAGCGTTCAATGTCTCACGGGCTGGCTTTGTGGCATCCGAGTAGGTTTTTTGCGCGGTTTTCACAGCGGTCATGTAGGTGGTGCGAGCATCGTTCGCTGCCTTCATGAATGTTTGGCGCGCGGTCTTGATGTCAGATGCGGAACCGGTACAGCTCTGCTTATAGGCATTTGCAGCGGCAAGAATGGCATCCTGGCGCGTCTTGAGCGCTGCGGTAACGGCATCCTGGCGCGTCTTCAGGGCGGCGTCGGTTGCGCTGCGGTAGGTGGCACGCGCCGCGTCGACAGCGGTCTGTCGCGCTTTCATGGCGGCATCAACGGCTGCTTGGTGTGTCGTGATGGCGGCTTTTAGTGCATCGCTGTTTACGTGCTTGGCAAACCACATGTTTCCCATTCCACGCATCTTGGTTAACCGTGCGGTTGAGCTTGCGCGGACGTCTTCAATCCTGCTGTCGACCTTTGATCGCATCTTTTCCGTGCGCGCATCGGTGTTGATTTTTACTTTTTCTTGCTTATCCGCAAGCTTCGCCTGCGTATCGGCGAGATTTTTTATCCATTGATCAGCTGTTTTGACGCAGCGCGCTTGCGCAGATGCGGTGCTCGTGGCATCCGTGTTGGCTGCGTTGTCATGCGCAAACGTGGCTGCCGGGAAGGCAACGGAGAGCGCGAGAGACGCAATCGTGAGCGCGGGAAGAAGGCGTTTCATCATATGGATGATATTCGTTTTTACCATGTCTCTCGCGTTAAATGCGCGATTGGCCATGGGGTCGCTGCAGGCCTCTTACGGCTTGTTCAGCGAACACTAATTTAAAGGTAGCACTTCTGGCATCAAAATGGCAG
>JAHFIK010000019.1:18420-19612 GCA_023246415.1 Candidatus Uhrbacteria bacterium | reverse complement strand
GGGAGAAGCGGCCACACGTTTGGTCGCGTCGCGAGCGTCCGAATGGTGAGGATATCTGATGCGGTCATGCACAGGTTCGCATTCTGTTGACCGTGCCACCAGCTGTTCCACGAAAACAGGAGCGACGGCTTCCCCCAGGATGGATCGGCAAGTCCGCGATCTTTCATGAACTGATAGGCCGTCGAAACGATGATGTCGTCGTCCGGAAGCGATGACACAGTCAGTGCATTCGAGGAGGTGTTCGAGGAGAAGGTGATGCGATTCGTTTCCGCATCGAATGTCCACAAATATCCCCGTTCATCCGCCCATTGCACGATCGCTTTCTTTGCAATGGGTTTTGCGAGTAGGGCTCCGGCGGGAATACGGAGTGCGGAAGTCAGGTTCTGGAGAAACGACGGATCAGTGAGCGTTGGCTCGCGTCGAAGCACGGTTGCTTCCGTGATCGGTTTTGGCGGCTCGATCGTCCAGGAAATCTGTGATCCGCCGGCAAGCGACTTTGCCCGCGGCGCCATGCCCGGAATTTTTCCAAACCCGTTTCGAAATTCCACATACCCTTCCGGCGACGGCATCCCTGACGGCTCCGCGCTTTGTGAGGACTGCGGAATCGGCTGACACCCTGCTCCAAGCAGCATGATTGCGATGAGTGTGGCGGCAAGTCGTTGCTTCATGCGGGTATGATAGCAGGGAGGGGGGTGAAGGGGCGACTTTACGGAACACGATGAACTGATACGATAATGATTGAAATATGAAAAACATCGCGCCAGAAGTACTTCGTCAGCGACTTCTTATTGAGGGGCACTTTACGATTGAAGTCGATCGCGAGACGGTCGCTCATTTTTTTCAAACGATGACCGACTCGCTTGGACTCAGAACGTATGGGGAGCCAATTATCTTTTCCCCCGGCGGAGAGGGAAAGGAGGAGAATCAGGGATTTGACGCGTTCGTCCCGCTGATTGATTCAGGGATCTCATTGTACGTGTGGTCAAATGCGAAATTCTTTTCGATCATTGTCTATACGTGTAAGTCGTTTGATGCGGAGGTCGCGATAAAGACGGCATCGGAGTATTTCAAAGCAAGTGATACGGAATCGATGGCATTTTAATCATTGGGTAAGAGGCTTGAGACAGCGGGGGATTTGACGCTTCCCCCGTTCTCTTCTATATTCCTACTTATAGACTAGGAATATGAATAG
>JAHFIK010000019.1:7139-18320 GCA_023246415.1 Candidatus Uhrbacteria bacterium | reverse complement strand
AACGATCTATCTCGACCACGCCGCAACAACCCCTGTTGACCCGCGCGTCCTCAAAGCGATGCGTCCGTATTTTGATCGGATGTATGGGAACCCATCGTCGTTTCACGCTGAGGGGCTGGCGGCACAGCGCGCGGTGTTGGATGCGCGGACGCGTGTCGCGAGCATTTTGAATAGTCGTCCGGATGAAGTGATTTTTACGTCCGGCGGAACCGAATCCGACAATATCGCCATCACGGGAGTGATTCGCGCGCATCGCGAGCGAGGAACGCATGTCATCACGACGGCGATTGAACATCACGCCGTTCTCGAACAGCTTGAACGATTGGCAAAACGGGGAGAAGTGGAGCTGACGATTCTTCCGGTCGATGCATACGGCATGGTTGATCGAAAGAGCGTGGAGAAAGCGATCACGGAACAGACGGTTCTGATCTCGATCATGCATGCGAATAATGAGATCGGGACGATTCAACCGATTGCTGACATCGGGCGTGCCATTCTGGCGTATCGAAAAGCGCACGACACCGTCTATCCGCTGTTTCACACCGATGCGTGCCAGACGGCAGGCGCACTGGATATTGATGTGACGAAATTGCACGTTGATCTCCTTTCGCTATCCGCACAGAAGTTCTATGGTCCGAAAGGGGTTGGCGTGTTGTATGCGCGTCGCGGTCTCAAAATTGAGCCGTTGGTGGTTGGTGGCGGACAAGAACGCGGATTGCGCGCGGGCACGGAGAATGTCCCAGGGATCATCGGACTCGCGACGGCGCTTGAACTGGCACATGCCGAACGTGAAAAGGAAAATACGCGGTTGATTGCGCTCCGGGATCGCTTGATCACGGGTTTGCTCAAACTCCCAAAGGCGCGATTGAATGGTCATCCGACAGAACGGCTTCCGAATAATGCGAACGTGTCATTCCTCGATGTCGAGGGGGAAGCGATGATCCTGTATCTGGATGCGAAAGGGATTCGTGTTTCCACCGGGTCCGCCTGCGCCTCCACCTCCCTCGATCCGTCGCACGTGATTCTTGCAACCGGCCTGTCGTACGAAGCGGCACATGGGAGCATCCGGTTCACGCTCGGACACGCGACGACAAAGGAAGATGTGATGTATGTGATCAAGCAAATGCCGGTGATTTTGAAACTCTTGAGATCAATCAGTCCGGTCAGGCTGGATATGGCGCACTTCTCAGAAACTCCAGCGAAGAAGAAATCCTCACAGATATAGAGATAAGAATTGTTTGATTGCTGGATTGCTTGATTGTTGAGTTTTGAAAAACAGAACAATCAAGCAATCCAACAATCAAACAGTCCCTCACGCTATGGACACCCAAACATCACCTGATATTACCTCCCGTGACCGCGCGCAGTCGTGGTTCTATTCTGATGAGGTGAAAGATCATTTCTTTCATCCGCGGAATTTTATGACGGATGACATGGTTGCCGCGTATCGCGATGCATCGATGGGCATGGTGGGGTCGCCGGCATGTGGCGATATGATGAAAGTGTGGATCGTGGTTGATCCGAACACGACGCAGATTACAGATCTCAAATGGCAGACCTTTGGATGCGCGAGTGCGATCGCCTCAACATCAATGATGTCGGCAATCGTCACCGAGAACGGCGGGATGACGCTGGATCGCGCGCGCCAGCTTCGCCCGCAAGACATCATGGAACGACTGGGCGGATTGCCGAATCGAAAAATTCATTGCTCGGTCCTTGGTGACAAAGCGCTCCGCGCCGCAATCAATGATTTCTATCGCCGAACGAATCAGCACGAAAAGATCGAGATTGAGCACGGACGCATTATCGACCCGGTTCTAAAGGTCACGGATAAAGACATCGAAGAAGCCGTCCTTGATGGCGCCATCACCCTCGAAGCGGTCCAGGCAAAGACCAAAGTCGGCACCGGGGATCCTTCCTGTATCCCTGAAGTGGAACAGCTCATCCGATTCTATCGCGAGAAGTTCTTCGGGGCGGATCAGGCGTGATGAAGAGATCGGAGTTTTTATTACTTTCCCGAGGAGTCACCGACGAGGGATCCCTTGGAAAAGATATCTGAAAGAGAAGTTGCATCTCCATCATCCAAATCTCGCTTCTAAGGGATCCCTCGTCGGTGACTCCTCGGGAAAGTGAAACAGGGATGCGCGTATGATCAGATGGAAGTCTCTAAGAGGATACGGTCCCGTTCCTTGTGCGAGTACGCACGTCTGTGATAAACAGCAATCAAACAATCCAACCATCAAGCCATCATCATCGTTATGTCCGACATTGATTTCACTGAAAACGACCCGCTCTTAAAAAAGAAGCAGCTCAAGATCTCCAGAATCGTGGTCGACCGCGACGCGTGTATCGGCGCTGGTCCATGCGTCACCGTCGCGCCAGGGGTGTTTCAGATTGATGATGAAAACAAGGCGTACATCGTCGATGAGCACGGCGCAGATGCGGATACGATTCTCCTTGCCGCACAGTCCTGTCCAGTGCAGGCGATCGCGGTGTTTGATGATCGCGGACAACAAATCTACCCGTAGCATAGGTGAGTAGGGAGGTATGTGAGTAGGTGAGTAGGCCGGATCCGGCCTACTCACCTACTCACATACCTCCCTACTCACCTGAAAAGAGAAACCCCGGCAACAGACGTGCGTCGTTGTCGGGGTTTTTGTTGAGGCGATTCCGATTGGAATCACGGTTTCTTTTCTTTTGTACTCACAACCACTTGCGCGCCTGTTGCCGGAACGCTGTTGAGCGTGACCGGACCCGGGATTCCCATGAACGTTGTTGTTTTGGGTTTGGGAATCCGTTCTGGTTCTGGCGATGTGGAACCGAAGTTTTGGAACGCGCCCTCCGAATATTCCATCGTGTGGCGCGGCCGATCGTCTACGTCTGGCGTCATCTCTGTCGGTGGAGCGCTGATACTGAAGTGGGCGTCGTCCGGTTCAGCTAGAATCGGTTGACCACTCGCGTCCAGCTCAACGAGCTCGACCTCGTCTGCGTTGAGATCAATGATGACTTCAACGTCATCGAGATTCTCAGGCGGCGGCGGAGTGATCATGCCGGTTCGTTCTGGGCGTTCTTCGGCTGGTCCATCGATATCCATCAGGTCGCTGTGAAGCGGCGGAGCATCGAAGTCAAACGGGGCATCAAGTTCCAAGGGATTTGGTCCGGGGATGATGCTCGTCCCATCGCTGGGATCATGCGTCGATGCCGGTGGAATGGATTCGGTCGATTCGGCGTGGGTTGCTTCATCGCAATCACCTGCACGGATGGGTTCATCGACAACCGATGCCATCGGCGGCTGTGACGGCTGTGATCCCGGATCGCAAATCGGTGCCGTTGGTCGCACGGTCGTCAGTTGAGACAACGGTTCCGGCATGTCATCGCGGTCGTACGGATTTTCTTCCAGGAATCGAATTCGCAGACGTTGCTGGGCGATGGTCGCTTCGAGGTCGTCGATCTGTCGTTGTTCCCGCACAAGGAGAGCGGTCAGTTCTTCTCGTTCATCTTCCAGTGATTCTGCGCGTTGTTCCGCTTGCGACAATCGCCGTTGTGTCATGTACATCTCAAAGATGAACTGTGCCGCGAGCCGCAGGTAGCGATTCGTGGAGCAGAGATCCGTGAGGATGTGCAGGAGTCGCGTGTGCGAATTGTAGACGCCGATGAGGATGGAGATTGGAAACGTGGCTGCTTCCAGTATCTCACGACGGATCGGGTACACGTCGGTCTCTTCGAATGCGATGATCGTGGTGAGTGCTCTTGCGCGATTTCCGACCAGCGTTCCGTCAAACAGTCCTTGGAGAAATGCGATCTTTCCGGATTGGTAGGTTCCGATCGACGTCTCCTTGGTTCCATTCGGATCGAGTCGGACCTGCTCGTGCAGACATCCGCTCGCCACGAAGAATGCGGTTCCCGTGTCCATGAGGACACCTTGGACCGTCAGTGCCGTCCCGCGTTTAAGATGGATGGGTGCGGTGCCCGTTTCAACAAGATGCGCCTTGAGCGCCGTGATCCGTTCTCGCTGTTGCCGCGCCATCTCTGTTCGAGTGACGCGGGAGTCGGAGTCAGTCATGCGTCACCTCTGTGGTTGTGGGTTGGGGTCAAAAGGGCGAAGAAGGAACGTTAGAATCTTGCACGGAAAGGAGATTCTGTCAATCGGGAATGGGGAAATGGAAAATGGAAAAGAGAAAATGGCCTTTAGAGCCATTTTCCATTTTCTCTTTTCCTTTTTCCATTCCTTATTTACGTCGACCTCTTCTTGAGGATCACGATTCTCCGCGCCACGTGCTGACCCTGCCGATGATAAACGAGCGGATCGTTGGAGTTGTCCCAGCCATCAAGCGGATTCACGAGTTCGTACCCGAGGTCCGCGAGGTCGGCATCAAGCCCGACGCGGGCAAGGCCGTGCTCTGTTTTAAATGAGGGCCAGATTCCGACAATGCGATTCTGCGGCGTGAGGAGCTTTTTCCAATCCTGGAGCGATGCGCGCCACAGATCTTCGATATCTTTCTGGTTTCGCTCAATGGACTGCAATGATTCACCCCCGCGAAGCGGTGGTCCGAGCATCCCTTCCGTGATCACCGCATCAACACTCGTTTTCGGGAGGACGTGCGAAACGCCGCGCGCATCACAGGTGAATGTCTTGAATCGTTCCGCATCTTCCGACGTAAGAATCCCTTCTTCAACGAGCCAGGCATCGTTCATTTCCGTCGTGGCAGTCTGCCGTGCTTCGATATCGCTCCCGATGATGAGATATGCCGGAGTCGCGAGCGCCGCTTCCATGAGAATTGTTCCATTTCCGCAGAAGGGATCGAACACCGTTTCGCCATCCGTGATGTGCGCGAGGTTCACCATGATGCGCGCGAGTTTCGGCGGAAGCATTCCTGCACGGTCGTCCCGCTGTGGGCGACCGAAATCACGATGGCTCCAGGCGTCGGCATCTTGGACGTGTGTTGTTTTTCCAATATGGACATTCCCGTGTTCAACGATGAGGACCAGATCCCATCCTTCGGATGTGAGGTTGAGCTTTGCGACCGCCGCCGGCGAAATCATGCCGCCATCTTCTGCGGTCACCCAACGCGAACGGATCTCGCGATCCCGCAGTGCGCGTTTGAGTTGGATCGGGAATTTCTCAAGCGTCTTCCGGACGCCTGGCGATCCGCCGACGATCGTCAATCCGAAATCAAGTGACGTAGGCGTGACGCCAGTCGCGTTAATGATGAGGTCGATGAGATGAACGGCATCCAATTCTTCAACGTCGACCGTTTCAAGGACGTCCCCGAGCTTCACCGTTCCGCCAAGCATTTGCATGAGCCGTTCGCCATCCCATTTCGGATCATCAACGATCGCACAGGTTGCGACGGTGAGTGGCGCCTTTGTGTGCGGGGACGCGGCCTTAAATTCCGCGAGGGACAGTCGTGGATGGGTTCCGAAGAAGAGGAAATGCGTCATGCCGGGGAGTGTAGCAGTGCTTTAGGGATAAGGGAATTTGGAATTTAGAATTTGGAATTTGGGGCTCTAAAAGAGGATTTTTCTGATCTCAAATTCCAAATTCTAAATTCCAAATTCTTCTTTAAGTGTTTAATTTTGCTAAACAGAGAGATATTTTTAGCCTCAACACGCCTTGACGTCACCTAGATTGTCTGGTGTCATTGTCTATTCCCCTCAGAGTGGTACAGGAGAAGGGTGCGTAACCGCCGCATATCTTGAGAGGGAGCGGTTCGGAACTTGGACAGAAGAAGAGCAGAGAACACACAGGAGGAAGAATGAGCACCAGACACACCGTGTATGCGTGGATTGTTACCATGATCGCGCTGTTCACGTGGAGCAATCCCGTGATGGCTCGGCTACGAATTCCGATCGAAAAAGTCGACTTCAGAGTCGTGACGTGTCCGGGAGGAAAAGAGGGGACTTGCGTTCAGATTGTGAACCGCGAGGGGAACAATATCACCGCAAATGAACTCGCCATGTCGTTTGGAACGACAGGGCAATCCATCCGGGCCTTGAATCCCGATGTCACCATTCCGATCTGTAAAAAGAACGGGTGGAAGAAGTCGAATATCGGCGGACTCCTTTCGCGAAAAACGAACGAGTATTGGAAGAACGAATGCGCGGACGAGGCACTCCAGGATGCCTACCTCGTTCCAGGCGAGATCATTACGATCTCGAACAAGCCATTAATGTCGTTCAATCAGCGGGTGAATTGGTTGGCGATGCTCGAGCAGTGTCAGGACGCAGATGCGTGCATTGAACTGCTGAAGTCGCTGACCCCGAATGCAAAAGGGATGGATCATATCTATGTCTTAAAGGATGACTCCGCACAGACAAAGAAAGATTCAGCCTCAACGCTTCCACTCCCGACGAAGGTGACCCGTCCGACGATCGCGGCAGAGCCGATCATGTCGGCTGGGGCGTGGATTGCGCTCCTCGTTGGAGTCGGCGTTGCCGCCTCCATCGCATTACTCATCGGAATGGTCGTGTCCCAGCGTCGGCAGATCCGTCATTTGGTCGCGAAACATAACCAGTGGGTGAAGGAGGCTTCCGCAGAGTACACCTCGCTCGAATGTATGTATGGCGAGGTGACGACGTGGCTGAATCGACTCATTCATCAATCAAATGATCTCACGGGTGAAGTGATGACGTCTGATCCGAAGGGGTCGGATCCCACGGAGACGATTCGTCATGCAAGAGCCTGCGTCAGAGCGATTCGTCGGACGATTGATGTCATGCGGACCGCAGAGCATACCGCGGGCACGAATCCAACGGATGGCGCCAGCGCTGTCTTCTTGGCACTCGTCTTGAAGCACGGACAGCAGAATGGTCGGATTCAGGTTCTCGAAACGGCATGTGAGAATTATCGCGTGCTGGTAGAGTCCCTGGATCAAGGGATGCGTGATGTCTATGTGCAGTTGACCGGTCGATCAAGCGATGCCATTCCGCAAGGAAGAGCAACCGCGCTTGCCGCCGTTCATCAAGCCACAGACGAACTCATTGCATCATTGAAGACAGCCATTCAGCTCCTGACAGACATTGTATTTGGCGCCGAATCGCAACCCGTCTCAACCGCCGTCGATGGCACTGGGATCAACACCGTCGCGCATGTGCTTCGGGATATTAACGAAGAACTTGCGCTTCTGTGCCAGCAACCGTCCTCATCGCCGTTACTTAAGAATTTGCGGACCCTCGCGGAGGGTCAGCAGGGAACGGTGGCGATGTATCGCGACCAGGTGACAAAGCAGGCTGCGGAAATCGCAACGCTGCGACATCACCTCCGTCTTGCACAGGAAGCGCTCGACGCCCGTTCGGATCCATCAGACGATCCGCCGGGAAGCAATCCGGACGAGCCAGAGAAGCCTCGCATTACCCTCGTCGGGTTACCACCTCCGGACGATTCCGGTGTGAGCTGGGCAGAGGTAGATCGCGTCGGCAGCGAGTTCATCAGGAAGATCAAAGCGGTGACAAAAAATCGTATCGACGTCGTCATCGATTCGCCAAGACAGCTTCATGCGCTATTTCGGGTGTGGGCAAAGCTCAGCCAACTTCAGCTTTTTTTTCCAACGCTGGATCAAAAAGAATTTGGCACAGCGTTTCCATTCCGGGATATTGCGGATAGTCAGACCGTAAGACTGTTCAAGTCGAAACTGGTCGCTGAAGTTCGGCATGCGACGACCGCGTTCGTTCAGGCGCCGCATTCGTTTTTCCGCGCACAACTGGCATCCGCGCATCGATAAGCGTTTGTTCTCTGTTCAATTGTGGGGTCCCAGCCCCTCCTCTGGGATCCCGTTCTGACTGGATCAATCAGTGATCCTGATCGGAACGAATCATCTGCTCGTCCTTTTAAGAGGTGTCTGCCATTGGCAGATTCCTTCCCTGATCCTCCTCAGGGAAAAATCCACCGCACGTTCCATATTGATAGGCGTTCGTCATTAAGCTGATGAATCCCTTCCGCGGTCTCCTTCCGTGGTAAAGCCCTATTCGAAGACGCCCTCAGATATCGCATTGCGATCGCTGGGGCGTTTTTTGATTTAGAGCACAGAGCACAAGGCGCAGAGCACAGGCTGATTCAATGTCAGCCTGTGCGCTGTACTCTCATCCCATTGACGGACCTCGTCACTTTGTTACCCTGCGCGCACATCGACGATTTCGATGGGCCGTTGGACATTCGATAACAACACGCAAGGGTCATGTCATGAAGATCAAACAGATCGCACGTTTCTTGATGGTACTTTTTTCGTTCGCGTTCTGCGCGTGCTCCGCGTCGCCGGAGAATCAGTCATTTCCGAATACGGCAACCGGAACGGGTTCGAGTTCGGGAACAAGGTCGGGAACCGGTGGAGCAAAAACCGGTACCGGCGGAACCGGATCAAACGGAACGACCTACGGATGCGCGGATGGATTTGGATGCAGCGATCCGCTCTGGTGCATCTCAGGAAAATGCGTTGATCCGATAACGTTCTGGAGTACAACGCCGCTTCCAACAGAGATTCGGATTTACCAGATGAACGTGAGCGATCAGATCAATTATGTTTCGACCGGAACAGGAACGTTCTCTGGTTCTGCAAACATCGATACCCTGACAGTCGTGATCGACACGAAGGACTATGCATCGGCAACCTATTCATCAGGCACGACTGGGATTGAAGCGTGCGCCTCTGGGGCGGTGACGGATTTTACGGCGCTTAAGCTGACCGGGCACGTGGATAGCGTGACGATGAATTTTACCGGAACGGGAACAGATGGGGATGGTGTCGTATTCTATTCCGGATCGCATTCGCTGACGGATAGCGCATTGTCCTGTACGATCGAACTCATTCCGGTAAAACGTGCCGCGACGACCGTCCCGAACGGATGGTCGGATATGCTGATTCGTCTCGCGAGTTTCGGACAAGCGTTTCTCTATAACGTGAAGTGCATCGGGACGCATTCAATCATCGTGGTTTCATCAACGCTGGATGGATGCGGAACGAATCATTGGACATATGCCGATGCCCCCATGGGGTATTTTGGTTACATCGCCTATTCGGCGGATACTGGGAATTGCGGATCGGCGTTGCCGGGATATGAAAGCGTCTGTTGGGTGAAAGTCGGTATGGAAACTCGATTCTCACGAACAGTCTGCGGTTCAACCTGTACCGCGAGTGGCTCGTGGCAGATCGACATGAAAGTGCCGGATCCAAACTGGACCCTCTACGACGGGAACGGGGTGACATACAGCTTTACCTGTGCGACCTAGTTGCGTGTTTTCTTTACTCGCTACGGCAGGCCATCTCTTGAGGTGGCCTGTTTATCTTTAGAGCACAGAGCACAAGGCACAGAGCACAGGCTGACAATGAATCAGCCCGTGCCCTGTGCCTTGTGCCTTGTGCTCTGTGCTCTAAAGAAAAGCCATCTTGACGCGTTCGGCGTTCTATATTACGCTCATCCCACTTAAAACCTCACCACGCGTCCGGCCATATCTCTCTTTCCCTTAAATAAAAG
Source organism: Candidatus Uhrbacteria bacterium (assembly GCA_023246415.1). Lineage (GTDB taxonomy): Bacteria > Patescibacteriota > Patescibacteriia > 2-12-FULL-60-25 > 2-12-FULL-60-25 > 2-12-FULL-60-25. Next base: position 8,852 of record JAHFIK010000019.1, on the reverse strand, counting down.
AGAGGTGCTCCGAGCAAAGGATCCACCGGTCCTTTTCGTCGGAGCCGTGTCGCGTCATCTATGAACGAGTACGAGTTGATGTATATCGTCCCGACCTCTTATACCGAAGAGGAACTCGGAACGATTGAAGGGCACGTTGCCGAACTGTTTACAAAGTACAACGCCACGCTTGAACGGACGAACCGTCTCGGCAAGCTCCGTTTTGCGTACCCGATCCGCCACGAACGGTTTGGTCATTACGTCATTGCCCGCTTTAAGTGCGAAACGGCCTCCGTCGCCGGAATCGAAGAAGGGCTTCGCTTGAACCAGAAGGAAATCCTTCGCCACCTCATTGTCCGCGCCGAAGATGTGGGCGATGGAAAGTTCACGCTCGTGCAGTTCCAGGAAGTCCAGGTGGACGGAGGCGATCGCCGCCGCCGCCCGGGCCAGAAGGAGAAGTCTGAGGAAAAGACGGATGAAAAAACCCGTGATGAAAAGGAAATGAAGGAAGGCGTTGCCGCGCTTGAGGACGGGAGCGTTGCGGAACCTGCTGCCAAGATTGAGACATTGTCCGCCGAGGATCTCGAAAAGAAGATTGACTCTGCGTTATACGCAGAGGCGGAAGGCGCCGAAGAGGCGGCTGTGGGGTCAACGGAAGAAAAGGCCTAACGAAGCAGAGTTTTTTCCCCTTGACAGCGGGATGGGATTTCCTCCACGCTAAAGGGATCCCTCGTCTGAATTAGCAACTTTAAATTTCGTTTCGTCGTCCGTCGTCCGTCGTCCGTCGGTTTTTCTTCCGACGCCACGACGGACGACGCCACGACGGACGATCAATCTTCCTATGATGAGTCTCAATCGTGCCCAGATCATCGGAAATGTCACACGCGACCCAGAAACGCGGGCAACCGCGAGCGGTCAGAGTGTGACGAACTTCTCAATCGCCACGAACGCCGTCTGGACGGATGCGCAAGGTCAGAAGCAGGAGCGCACGGAATTCCACGACATTGTGGCCTGGGGAAAGCTCAGCGACATCTGTAGCCAGTATCTCGCCAAAGGGCGCCGCGTGTACGCGGAAGGTCGTCTTCAGACCCGCGAGTGGGAAACCCCCGAAGGGCAGAAGCGCCGCCGCACCGAAATCGTCGCCGAAAACGTGATCATGCTGGATCGTCCGCAGGGCGGAGGTTCCGGTTCCGGCCAGCCATCATACGTTCCCGCCTCTTCATCCGCGCCTTCGCAGAGCACGGAATCCTCCATGGGCGACCAGGAGATTCGCGTCGAAGACATTCCATTCTAAAAACAGTGCGTAGTACGTGGTGCGTTGTGCGTAGGATTCCTTTAGAGATCCCACGCACCACGTACTACGTACGACGCACTAAACCAATGCCATCACCAAGGTCATTTCCGTCGATTCGTTTCTCTTAGAGATGGATCTCGAAAATAGACCCTCGTGACCCCCCATTATGGCTCCTCGCAAGGAGAAAGCAGAACCGCATTCATGCTATTTCTGCAAAGTGAATCAGATGACGATTGATTACAAAGACACGGACACGCTCCGTCGCTACCTCTCCAGTTTCGGAAAGATCGTGGCACGCAAGCGCTCCGGCGTGTGCCAATGGCACCAGCGCAAGCTCGCCAACGCGGTCAAGCGCGCACGGTTCATGGGTCTCGTCCCATACGTGGTCCAGTAAATCGACATTGAACAAAATCCCCCGGAGCAATCTGGGGGATTTCGTT
>JAHFIK010000019.1:0-7039 GCA_023246415.1 Candidatus Uhrbacteria bacterium | reverse complement strand
TGGCACCAGCGCAAGCTCGCCAACGCGGTCAAGCGCGCACGGTTCATGGGTCTCGTCCCATACGTGGTCCAGTAAATCGACATTGAACAAAATCCCCCGGAGCAATCTGGGGGATTTCGTTCACAGAATGGTGTACTATTCAGACCGATGAATATCGAACTTCTCAAATTACGCAGCAACGTGGTCAAGCAGATCCGTGCCTTTTTTGATTCACGCGGATACGTTGAAGTGCACACGCCGCGTCTCGTCGGACTCCCAGGACAGGAACCGTATCTTGAAGCATTTGAGACGACGGTGATTGAGCAATCAGGAAAGCGATATCCTGCCGCCCTTATCACATCGCCTGAGTATGCAATGAAACGTTTGCTCTCGAACGGCTTCGACAAGATTTATGATATGGGTTCCTGTTTTCGAAACGAAGAACCCTGGGATGGCACCCATGATCCAGAATTTTTAATGATCGAGTGGTATCGCAAAAATGCCAGCCTTTCATCTCTCATGGATGAGACCGAGGAGATGGCTCGTTACGTCGTTACGTCGTTACGTCGTTACGTCGGTTCAGATGAGCTTCCTACGGACCTACGGACTTACGGACTTACGGACCTAGTAATCCCTCGCATCACCTGCGAACAAGCCTGGCACGACGTCACCGGAACCGACCTCGCATCCCTCATCGGCGATCGTGACGCGATGGCAAAACTCGTCAGCGATCGTGGGCAGACGGTGACAGACAGTGATACATGGGACGATCTGTACTACAAGATTTTTCTTTCGGAGATTGAACCTGGGCTCGCCAAACAAGGATGCTTCTTGTATCGCTATCCCATTTCAATGGCGGCGCTGTCGCAACCGTGCGCAGACGATGTACGGTTCGCGGAACGTGTGGAGCTGTATCTCGGAGGGATGGAGCTCGCGAATGGATTTCATGAACTTTCGGATGCGGATGTTCAACGTGCGCGATTCGTCGAAGATCAAACGCTGCGTCGCTCGCTCGGTAAAAAAGCGTGGCCGCTTGATGAGCGGTTCCTGGCAGATCTGCCGAAGATGGGAGACGCGGTTGGAATTGCATTTGGCGTTGACCGGTTGGTGATGCTGATCGCCGGTGCAGCATCAATCAATGAGGTGATCCCATTTTCCGCGAGGGAGCGATTCGGAGGAAACGGATAATCCCTTTCTAAAAAAAGAGAGCGCGAGCAGTCTTATCGACTGCTCGCGTTTGGCGTTGCAGAGAGGTGCAGATTACGGACCGTTCGGTTCGAGTCGTGCGACTCGGACCAGGAATCCGCGGAAATACTCACGTCGTGCTTCGAGCATCCGTTTTCGCTCGAGCGCTGGTGCGGTGAGGAGTTCTGGACGGAGCCGCGCAATGAGCTCGAGGGCGGTTAACGGACAATTTGGAATATCTCGGAGCCGCGTGGCAAGGCACGTCTGAATCTCGGGGATGAACGATTTAGCGAGGAGCGATTCAAGCGATGAGGCGGTGCATCGTGGATGATTGACGTACAGGTGACACGCCCATGCCGCAAAATCGGTTTCGCTTTTTGTGGATGAAGCGATTCGATAGTACATCTGTTCATTATCGAGATGCGGCAAGAACGATTCGAGGTAGGCGCGAGCGCGCGATCGAATTTCTGGCTCTGTGGTGAGGAGGTAGAGCGAAAGGATGTCGTCCAGGATGACGCCCATGTCGTCGGATGCCATGGGCGTGGATGCGGTTGCATTGACGGTGAGAAATTCTTCCCAAAGTTGCGCGGGGGTCGTTGGCCGGGCGGGCAAATTGGGTTCAACGATATCTGAAATCATGTCATTCCTCGTTCAGGGGTGAAGGAGCGATGAAACGCCTGACACGGATATTGAACGCGCGAAGCGGAACGGCGTCAATCTGTTTATTTTCTTTCTCTTTTTTGTGCCGTAGGTTACGATATTTCCTATGGAATCGAAATTTGAAGCCTATCGACCCGATGAAAGCGTTCGACGGCCACCGCGTGCAGAGCGTCATCTTTCTAAAAGTCCGCAAGAGAAGAATGGGGCGGATATCGTCCGTGATCAGTTGAACCATCTTATTGAGGGGGTACGGAAACTCCGGAAGGAGCAGAAGCCGTTTTTGCAGCAGGAGATTCAACGATTAGAGGATGATGCCGTGGTCCTTCAGGATGGACTGATTGCATTGCGCGACGGTGAAATGCCATCGCCGCAATTTACGGACGAAATTGATCGGATGGAGGCGCAGGCCGCGTTTGAACTGGAATTTGCATTTGATGCGTACGAACGACTAAACGGGAAAAAAGACTCGGTCAAAACCGAAGCACTGAGAGATGCGGAGGCGCGATTGCGCGGTCTGACCGATTTTCGGGCGCAGTTCGCGCCCCCGTATCGGAAGCGGGATCGCGCGGACCGCGAACAGGTTGCATAAATCATATGCCATCTCAGCTTGAGCAATTGTTGCCGCCAACACCCGAAGAACTCCATCGGGTCGAGCAGTCCATTCGCCGATATGATCCCGCGGAGCGCGGTCCGGATGAGCCGATCGAGCTGGATCCGAATCGAATCATCGGCGAATATCTCACGAAAACGATTGAGACACTTCGAGATGCGCAGCGGCGGAGGGAATCAGATCAATCGCGTTCGGTCGGGAAAATGCGGATGATGAACTTCAACGTGTCTGGTGCGCAGGATCACAAAGATCAGGAAATGAGTCTGTGGAAGCAACAGATTGATGCAGCAGAGCTTCGGGCAGAAGAAATCATCAGCGGGCGGTATCTCGTTCGAATGGGCAGGCCAGTGACGCCGGAATTCGCCAAGATCATCACGGATATTGAGGCTGACCTTGCCCGGGAGCTTGAGCAGGCCTGGGGCGTCGCACAGCAGAATGCGGCCCCCGAGGCCCAGACCGCCTGGCAGCAGGCGAAAGATCGTCTAAAGGCCCTCAAAGAATACCGCGCCTCCATGCGGGTGGAGGGGAGCGGTGCTGAGTCTCCGACTTGACGCGTGGCTCGATTTCCAGCACACTCTCCACGCAAACTGCAGAAATAGCGACATCGCTTTAGTGTTTCATGGCGTACGACTGACGTGTTCAGGAGGTCGCCATGAAGCCATGAAACAATGTCGAAATGCGTGATCGCGATGACTTCGCTCGCCTCACCGTCTGCCGAAGCCAAAGAATCACCTCATCTCTCAAGGTATGTCCTCCCCAAACGATATCAAGAAAGGCGTCGTCGTCCTGCATAACGGCGATCCGTGGATTGTCACGGAATTCCAGCACATCAACCCTGGCAAAGGGGCGGCGTTTGTCCGTTGTCGCATCAAGAATGTCCGGACGGGCAAGACCTTGGAGCAGACGTACAAGGTGTCTGAAACCATCGAAATTGTCGGTGTGGAATTCAAGACCATGCAGTTCCTGTACAAGGATGACAACGGATTCAATTTTATGGATCCGGAATCATACGAGCAGTACACGATGGCCGTGGAAGATGTGGGCGATCAGGGGAAGTATCTTCAGGATGGCATGAATGTCCTCATGAGCTTTTACGAAGGGAATCCGATCGCATTCACGCTTCCAAAGAAGATGACCTTCACCATTGTGGAAACGATGCCTGCCGTGAAGGGCGATACCGCAAGCGGAAACGTCACCAAAGAAGCGAAGGTTGATCTTGGATTCACGATTCGTATCCCGATTTTTATCGAACAGGGTGAAAAAGTCGTGGTGAACACGGAAACGGGTGAGTACGTGGAACGAGCGTAAGTGCTCGGCGTGAAAATAGCAGTACAATCAATCCGGTCGAATGGCCGGATTGTTGTATGGTTTCATGGCTTCATTGCTGTTTATTGAGCGCTTTCGATCTATAGCCATGAAACAATATAGCCATGAAGCCGTTTCGCAAGAACGATGTCTCATTCAGACGTAAAATTTCGTTTAATCCCGTGCTATACTAGTGTTAGTGCAATGAGGGGCTATGGCGAAGAGTAAGGCGACAGAGTCGGCGAAATCCGCGGATGTGAAAGCGTCTGCGGGTGTTGCGTGCGAGACGCCGGTCATTAGCGCGAAGGATATTATCGGACTATGTCGACCTATGTGTGCGTCGGCACCTGTTCCGGTGTTTATTTTGGACTCCACGGCCCGAATCATTTCCGCCTCCGAAGAAGCGAGTGCGTTTACAGGGAAACCGTTGTCTGACATCGTCGGATCCTATTTCAGCGATCTCTTGCTGTACGATGAATCCGGTGAGTCCTGTACCCGTTCCTTTTTTTCAGAAGCCTTGGGGAAGGATCGAAAGTCGTCGTGCATCGCGATCCTGAAGAATGAATTGGGCATTAAATTGACCGTTGAGATTCTGATGAATCCGTTTGCGAACGGAGAGGATCGATTTTTGATCGTGATTCTTCGCGATCTCAGCGCGGAACGAAATGCAAAATTGGAACGGGATGAGTATGAAGTCCGTTACGACTCATTGTTTCAGAATTTGAATCGTGCCGTTGCCATCTACGAAGCGATTGATAACGGTCGAGACTTTGTTTTTAAAGATTTTAATCAAACGGCGGAAGCGATGGAGCGATTGAAGAAAGTGGATGTGGTCGGGAAGCCGGTGACGCAGGTGTTTCCAGGCGTCGAAACGCTCGGGCTGCTCGACGTGTTTAAGCGGGTCTGGAAAACAGGAAAACAGGAGCACCTCCCGCCATCGGTGTATGAAGATCCACGGCTGGGCCGGACCTGGCGGAAGAATGACGTGTATAAATTGCCGACCGGTGAACTCGTCTGCGTGTACGTTGATGTTACGGATCGCATGGAGACCATGCGGAAATTGGAAGAGAGTGAAATTCGCTATCGCGCCTTGTTTGAGAACATGCGGAGCGGCGTGGCTGTTTATGAAGCGATCGACGGCGGACGGGATTTCATTATCAAGGAATTTAATGAGGCGGCCGAACGAAGCGACAAAGTGAAGCGGATGGAAGTGATTGGGAAACCGATCACGGAAGTGTTCCCTGGGGCAGAGCGGATTGGCTTCTTGAATGTGTTGCGGCGCGTATGGAAAGAAGCGAAGCCGGAATATTTTCCGCCAACGCTCTACGAAGATGAGCGCGTCGGGAATGTGTGGTGGGAGGATTACGTGTATAAGCTCCCGACCGGCGAACTTGTGGCGACATTTGAGAATGTCACTGAACGCATGAAGGCCGGCGAGGATCTTCGAAAATCCGTGGCCCAGGTGATTGCAGAGCGCGATAAGATCGATACGATCGTGCAGAGCATCGCGGATGCGGTCTTCGTGGTTGATAAAGAAGATAAGATCATTCTATTTAACGAGGCTGCGTCCTCGCTTGGCGGCGTGAAGGTTGCGGACGCCATCGGAAAACCGTATGACGCCGTCTTACGATTCGTGGCTGGGGCGGATGAACGTCGGGCTGATGGGTATATTCATTCCGCCAGAGAAAACGGGGTGACGACACCAGCGGCCGATGATGTCGTATTGGTGAATCAGGAAGGAAAGCGGATCCCCGTGTCCTCAAGTGCGTCGCCATTGAAATCATCTGAGGGGAAGACAACCGGTGCCGTCGTCGTATTCCGTGATGTGTCGTCTGAGCGCGAAGCGGACATGGTGAAAACCGAATACGCCTCGATTACGTCGCGCCAAATGCAATCGCCGCTCAAGGATGCACAGTGGTATCTTGAATTGATTTTGAGAGGGAAAGCAGGCGAGATTCCTGAAAAAGCAAAAGGCTACCTCGAGCAGATCAATGCGATGAATGAACGGATGATTCGCATCGTTGAAAAATTGCTGACCATCTCAAAGAGCGAAACAACGTGCGCGATCATGCCGACGGAGTCCGTTGATATCGTGCAGATTATCAAAGAGGTCATTACGGAAAATATCGATCTGATCCGGCAGAATCGCATCACCGTCGAGATTGGGGAGTCGTTGCCGAAGAAATTCTATCTGCGCGTGGAAGAGAGTTTGATTCGCGAAGTCTTCCGCCACCTCGTCTCGAATGCCGTAAAGTATTCGAAGGGGAGCGGAACGGTCGATATCGTATTTGATGGAAGTCGGAAAGATGCGTTGCTGTTCTCGGTGAGGGACAATGGCTACGGGATCCCGTCGCGTCAGCAGTCGCGCGTGTTTGAAAAGTTTTTCCGCGCCGATAATGTCATCACCAAATTCCCGGAAGGAACCGGACTCGGATTGTCGGCCTGTAAGAGCGCGGTGGAGTCGCTTGGCGGAAAGATCTGGTTCACCTCCATCGAAAATGTCGGCACGACGTTTTACTTCACGCTTCCAAAAACCGTGGTTCCAGGAACACGGTCACGCAGCGCAACTCCGCGGTCAGAGGCGTATAGCAAGTCCGCTCGCGAAGAGGGGTGGTTGGATGCAGATTGAGAGATGGAATTTGGAATTTAGAATTTGGAATTTAGGTCCGGCCAAAATTCCAAATTCTAAATTCCAAATTCCCTTTTTTATCACTTTTGAAGTATGATACCCACCGATATGAAACGTGCTGCCATTCTCGGTCTCGTGTGTGCGACCGCGCTTCTCTTGGGGGCTGGCTGTGGTTCAAAGAAAGTCGCGATGGTTCGGACGGCCACGGTGCCCTCATCTCCAACGGTCCAAAAAGGAACGCCACCAACACCGCCCCCGAATATTCCGCTCCCAACGCCAGTGAAGCCGGAGTAAGAGTTTAGGGTTTAGAGTTACGAGTTTAGAGAGTCGAAAAAAGCGTCCGAACAATAGGTCGCTTTTTTTAATCGTAAAACATCCACTTTTGTCATTCTGAGCCTGCGAAGAATCGCTTTCCAGAGGAAGGCGGTGAGTAGTCTCAAACAACCGAATTCGCAAACGGTCTCGTAGAGTACTCTACGAGACCGTTTGCGAATTCGGTTGTCTTCATTCATCTGTCATCCGCCTCTAGAAAGCGATTCTTCGCTTCGCTCAGAATGACAAAAGAGGGGGTACTCTCGCTCAAGCAACTTGCCGTACAAAGAGAGTCCACAGACGCTCAAAGCAACTCACAACTCACAACTCACAACTCACAACTCACAACTCACAACTCA
>JAHFIK010000018.1 GCA_023246415.1 Candidatus Uhrbacteria bacterium | reverse complement strand
ATTATTGAGGTACATCATTGAATCGTAAAGCCTCCTGACGTGCTCGTTACGATACGGCTCCAACCCCCCCCACATACCACGCACTACGCACCACGCACTCGCTTATGCTACGCTCTCCCTCATGATTGCCGTTATCGCGTTCCTCGTCATTTTGTCTGTCTTGATCCTGATCCATGAACTCGGCCATTATTTGGCGGCGCGGATGTTCGGGGTGAAGGCAGATGAATTTGGATATGGGCTTCCACCGCGGATGATTGGGATGGTGAAGGTGAACGGGAAATGGAAGCGCGTCACTCGGAAAGATCGAACAGACTATACAAACACCATCTGGTCCCTGAACTGGCTGCCGATTGGCGGGTTTGTTCGAATTAAAGGCGAGCAAGGCGATTCACCAAACGATGCGGATTCATTTTTGAAAAAGCCCGTCTGGCAACGCCTCATTATTATCGCGGCCGGAGTCATCATGAACTGGTTGCTTGCTGTTGTGCTTTTATCGTTTGCGCTCATGATTGGAGCACCGACCGTGCTCGACAGCATTCCTGCAGGGGCGACGGTTCGCAATCGAGAAGTCGCGATCATCGATGTCATGCCCGGATCTGCGGCGGAGAAGGCGGGGATTCAATCCATGGATGCGATTGTGGAAATTGGCGGAAAGATTCCTGCGACCGTTCAGGATGTTCAGACGGAAATTGCGGATCACGAATCGCATCCGGTGGATGTCCACCTGAAGCGCGATGGAAAAGATATTCTCGTGACCGCGAAGCCGCAGTATGTGGAGGCGATCAAGAAGTACGGCCTCGGCATTTCGCTCGCAGAAATTGGCAACGTATCTTATCCTCCGCATCTTGCGGTGGTGAATGGCGTGGTGCTGACCTGCCAATATACCAAGGCAACGGTGATCGGGTTCTACGATCTGTTCAGAGATCTCTTCCATGGCGGGGGAGAAGCCGTGAAGAGTGTTTCCGGTCCGGTCGGGATCGCCGTGCTGACGGGCAAGTTTGCCGCACAGGGCGTGCTCGCGCTGATTCAGTTCTCTGCGATTCTTTCCATCAATCTTGCGATTCTCAATTTCCTTCCGATCCCGGCGCTTGATGGCGGACGTGCGGTCTTCCTGGTCTACGAAGGAATTTTCCGAAAACCGATTAATCGCAACGCGGAAGCCATCGCACACAATATCGTGTTCATCATTCTCATCGCACTCGTAGCACTCATTACGGTGAGAGATGTGGTGAGACTCATCAGGTAAGTAGGGAGGTATGGAAGTAGGGAGGTAGGCTGAATCCGGCCTACCTCCCTACTTCCATACCGCCATACCTCCCTAACGTAGTTATCTACACCATAACATCCCACGTCGAGCGAAAAGTCTGCTATACTCTCCATTGGAAGGGGCTATGACATTAGGAACCACGCTAGACCTGTTGTATGTTGTGATCGCGGTCGCGGTGCTTTGGGTGGGCGCCATGCTCGCATGGCTGTTGTGCGAAGCCGCGATGTTTTTTAGAAAGGTGAATCGCACCGCCAATCGCGTTCAGGCAAAAGTGGAGTGGCTCGAAAAAACCATTGCTGGCATTGGCGAACGCCTAGAGAGTTCCGCAACGGCGATCAACGCGTTGAAGCTTGGCGGAAAAGCGGTCGCAAGTTTTATCAGAGCCCGACAGGCCGCCATGGAAGATGACGATGATGAGGACGATCGGAGCGCGAAGAAGCGACGCAAGCGGTAAGGCGATCGGAAGTGACGAGTCGTGAGTTACGAGTTAAGAGTCTGATAAAGAGCGCCTCCAGAAAGGGCGTCTTTTTTGATCATGTGCCAAACCTTCTCAATGCTTTCTCACAACTCACAACTCGTAACTCATAACTTACGACTGGCTGCACCAGCCTTTGCCTCCCCCCGCCCTTCCCGCTAGGATAGCTCCGATGCCATCCCCGTTTGTCCACCTGCACGTCCGGTCCATGTATTCGCTCTACGATGCGTTGGGCGATGCAAAGCAGATCGTTGAAAAAGCCAAGGAATTGGGGATGGATGCAGTCGCGCTTACGGATCGATGCGGAATGTACGGTACGGTTGATTTTTATGAGGCAGCAAAAAAAGCGGGGATCAAGCCCATCCTGGGCGTTGAAGTCAACGTGGCAAAAGGGAAGCTGACGGATAAACGTGCACGCGTTGACGATCAATTCTATACGCTGATCCTGCTCGCCGAGACGATCGAGGGGTATCACAACCTCCTCAAGATCGTGACAGAATCGTTTATTGAAGGGTTCTACTATCGCGCCAGGACCGATAAGGAGGCGCTTCGAGAAAAATCCAAGGGGATCATCGCGCTTTCCGGGACGCTTCAAGGGGAAATTCCAAAGCTCCTGATGTCGCATGATGAAGAGGGTGCGGAAAAAGCATTGCGGACGTATCAGGAAATTTTTGGCGTCGACAATTTTTTTATCGAACTTGTTTCGCATCCGGATTCTTCAACGCAGAATGAGGCGAATACATTGCTCGCCGCTCTGGCGAAGAAATGCGGTGCCCCGGTCGTCGCCACGCGCGAAGTGCTCTATCTTTCGCCGGATGATCGCGAAGCGCAGGATGTGTTGCAGTGCATCCATGATGGAAAACAACTGACGGACCTGAATCGGTATTCGGTGTCGAACATTGATCATGCCATGTGCGCGCCGGAAGAGATGATCCAGGCCTTTGCGGATCTCCCGGAAGCGATTGCGAATACGCGCGTGATCGCCGATCGATGCAACGTCGAACTCACGCTCGGGGTGAACTTGCTTCCAAGTTTTGACCTCCCGGAAGGAAAGACGGCGGATGGCGAGCTGCGTGCGATCTGCGAGGACGGATTGCGCATGCGCTATCCGAATGGTGTTCCAGCGGAGGCGATTGAACGTCTCGACTTTGAGTTGAAGACGATTGAACGCATGGGGTTTGCAACGTATTTCTTGATTGTGCAGGACTACGTGAAGTGGGCAAAAGAGAATGGGGTGATTGTGGGACCCGGTCGCGGATCAGCGGCGGGATCCATCGTGGCGTATGCGTTGACGATTACGAATCTTGATCCGTTGCGATACGGGTTGCTCTTTGAACGGTTTCTTAATCCCGACCGTATCTCCATGCCGGATATCGACATGGACTTCGACGATGTGCGTCGGAAAGATGTGATTGAATACGTCACGCAGAAATACGGAAAAGATCGCGTGGCGGGCATTATTACATTTGGAACGATGGCGGCGCGCGCCGCGATCCGCGATGTCGGTCGCGTGCTTGGACTGACCTATCCGGAAGTGGATCGCATTGCAAAAGTCGTCCCGCCACCAGTGCAGGGTCGTCATATCCCACTTGAAAAATCAAAGTCTGAAGATCCGGAATTGCGTGCGCTCTATGAGAGCGATCCGCGCGTGCGTCGGACGATCGACCTCGCTATTCGCATAGAGGGGACGACGCGCCACGCCTCGCAGCACGCGTGCGGGATCGTGATCGGCGCGGAGCCGCTCGTGAAGAACGCGCCACTCCAAAAAGCTCAAGGCGGTGATGTGGAGCAGATCGTCCAGTATTCGCTTCACCCGACGGAAGCGGTCGGTCTCTTGAAGATGGACTTCCTCGGACTGTCGAACCTCACGATCATCCGCGGCTGTCTTGAAATCGTCGAAGCCGTGTACGGCGTGAAAATTGATATCGACGCGATCCCGCTCGATGATGCAAAAACGTACGAACTGCTCGGGAAGGCAGAAACAACCGGCGTGTTTCAGCTGGAATCCGATGGGATGAAGCGGTATATCCGAGAGCTCAAGCCATCACGGATTGAAGACATCATCGCCATGGTGGCGCTGTATCGTCCGGGTCCGATGCAGTTCATCGACTCATTCATTGCGAGAAAACACGGCAAAGAAAAGATCGAGTACATGCATCCGCTGCTGGAGAGCGCGCTTGGGGATACCTATGGGATTCCGGTGTATCAGGAGCAAGTCATGCAGGTGTCCAAAGACATGGCGGGCTTTACGGGCGGTGAAGCTGACACGCTCCGAAAAGCGATGGGAAAAAAGATTGCCAAGCTGATGGCTGAGATGCGCGAAAAGTTTATTAATGGATCAGTGAAGAATGGCGTGGCAAAAGAGATTGCGGAAAAGATTTTCCAACAGTTTGAAGAATTTGCTGCGTATGGATTCAACAAGTCGCATGCGGCATGCTATGCCCTGGTCGCGTATGAAACGGCGTATCTAAAGGCGTACTATCCAGAATGTTTCATGGCTGCGCTCATGAATTCCGACATTGGGAATATTGAGCGGATCACGATTGAAGTCGAAGAGTGCCGACGCATGGGGATTGATGTGTTGACGCCGGACGTGAACGAATCGTACGCCGGATTCGGCATTGTCAAAGAAACGATGAATCGGACGGACGTCCGCCCGACGATTCGTTTTGGACTGCATGCGGTGAAGGGGTTGGGGGAAGATGTGGCGGAAGCGATCGTTGAGGAGCGTAAAGCACACGGGCCGTTCAAAGATATCTCGGATTTTGCCGCTCGGATTGCCGGCAGATCACTGAATCGAAAGTCCCTTGAAGCCCTGATTAAGTCTGGGGCACTCGATACGTTTGGGGAGCGCGGGGCTCTGCTTTTCAATATCGATACGCTGCTGGAATTCCACAAACGCATTGAATCCGAAGCGGCAAGCGGACAGTCGTCGCTCTTTGCGAGCGGAGCCGTGGCGGATCTTGCGCGAACCGTCACCTTGAAGCCTGCACCGCCCGCAACGCGGCAGGAGGTGCTGACGTGGGAGCGTGAACTGCTCGGCCTGTTCCTTTCCGAACACCCGTACGCGGCCGTGTCAGAACGGGTAGGAAAATTGTTTACCCCGATCGCGGAGTTGCCGAAGTATAAAAAGGCGAAAAGCATTCGATGCGGCGGAATCCTCACGGAGGTCAAACGGATTCACACAAAAAATGGCGAACCGATGGCGTTCGCAAAGCTCGAAGACCGCTCTGGTGTAGTGGAGGCGGTTGTCTTCCCACGGGTGTTAAAGGATCTCGGGGACTTGATTACGCTCGATAAGATTCTGTCCGTCACCGCGAGACCGCAGGAGAAAGACGGGGAGATGAAGCTGCTCGTAGAAACATGTTACGAGCTGACGCCTCAAGTCGTTGAACGGATGGAACAGGACGCGCGTCAGAACGGATCGCTGACATCATCTGAACCAGATCCGGAGCCGGCCGCGACTCTCGATCAGGCCAGATCAGCCTTGCGAACATCTCCCGCAGAGCCGTCGATGTCGAATCCGGTTCCAAAAACCGTGAGTGCCATCACGCTCCATTTGCGCGCGCATCTGCCGGACACGATTCTGCACCGGTTGCGCGAATGCTGTGATAAACATCCGGGAATGAACGTCGTATTTTTCAAGATTGACGATGTCCGCGGATCGCGTCTTGTGAAGTCATCGTATCGTGTTGCCTTTAGCGAAGAGCTCGCAGATGAACTTGAGGCACTGCTTGGCCCGGGGACCGTCGGAATTGGGGAGCGGATGTAGTCGCGCATCCACAGTCATCGGATACGCATGTTGATGCGGCGGAACGCACATTCCCAGTCCGTCTAATTTTTGCTATACTCACCGTATTCGACTATGACTGTGCGTACGCAAAAACGCCGTGTTCGGGAGCCGTTTCCCGTGCCCGTGCCGATGAATTCCGGAATGTATCAAAAGATTGCGTATTCATTTGTTGGCGTCACCGTGTTGATTATTTTTGCGGCCCTGTGGTTCTCCTCTGTTCGGGCAACCGTCCTCGTGTCCGTAAAACGCGAGCCGACGAGCGTTACCGTTGACGTGGATGTAGCGAAGACGCCAAAAGACTGCCAGCTTGCCGGGCGTGTCCTTGAGGGTGTGTTTGAAAAATCAGATTCAGTCAAAGCCTCAAGCGGCGACGGGCAAACGACGATCGGGATCTCAAAAGGGACGGTGCGGATCATGAGTACCTACTCAAGCCCGCAAACACTCGTTCAGAAGACGCGGTTACTGACGAAAGATGGGCGTTTATATCGAATTAATGAAACCGTTGTTGTCCCGGCGAATGGATCTGTGGATGTGGGCGCATATGCAGATGTGGAGGGCGGGATGTCTGACTTTACGGACCCAGTAAAATTCACGATTCCGGGCCTTTCCGAGTCCATGCAAAAACTGGTGACCGCCGTCAGCGTGACGCCGTTCGAAGGCGGCCAGCGGACGGTCCATCTTGTCTCGGACGAAGATATCGCAAAAGCCACGGAAACGATTAAGGCAGAGATTTTAGATCAGGCAAAGACGACATTGAATGCAGAGGTGAACGATCCAACATTCCGGGACGCGACTTATGTTACGGAGGTTGTGAATACAAACACCAACGCCCGGGCTGGCGATCAGGTTGATGATTTTCTTATTTCCGCGAAGGTAAAAGTGACCGCGATCTACTATTCAAAATCGGAAATGGAGACATTTGTCCGTGATCGCGTCAAAGATCGGGTTCCGTCCGGACGAGAGCTTGCGCTCCTTGCGGATGAGGGGATGAAGATCACCTACGCGATTGCCTCCTCGGATGCGTCAACGGAAACCGCTCGCATCACGGCAACGGCCGAGGTCCTGACAAAACCTACGACCGCAGAGGGGATGATCTCGAAAGAGGATATTGCCGGGTTGTCCGTGGATGAGGCCACAAGTCGGGTCAAGAATATGCCGGGGATCGATAATGCCACGATCACCATTCATCCAGGTTGGGTCAAGCGTCTCCCGACGCTGAAAGATCACATTACCATCAAGGTCCAATAGGTGAGCTGCGACGTCTGTGGGTGGGGGCATTCGTCAGTTCTGACTAAAATCTCTACGTACAGACGTCTCTTTTTGACCTTTCTTGCGGTCCTGTGATACTGTGCCCAGTGCGATACAGATCGCTCCTCGGCGTCACGAACCGGGTAGTCACAATCCGAAGCAAAAGAGCCCCGTGTCGCGTAAGCGATTTTATGGGGAACCTCGGGTGGAACCGCGGTCTCTCGTCGCATTGCGACGGAACCGTCCCGACGTCGATCGCTTTTTAAGCGAGGCGTCGGCTTTTTATTTTTAAGTTAGTAGCCAGTAGCGAGTAGCCAGTCGGGTGCGTTCCAACTGGCTACTGCCTACTCACTACTGCCTTTCCCTATGACTATCGAAACCCAACGTCACTCTGCCGCTCATGTCATGGCTGCCGCGATTCAGCGCCTCTTCCCAGAGGCGAAGTTCGGCGTCGGTCCGGCCATTGAGAACGGATTCTACTACGATATCGATATCGGTCGCGCGGTGACGCCGGAAGATCTCGAGAAGATTTCTGCGGAGATGAAGCAGATTATGAAAGAACATCCGACCTTTGAACGGATGGAACTTCCGATTGATGAGGCAATCGCGGTGTTTGAGAAGGCGGGCCAGGTCTATAAGGTGGAGCTCCTCAAAGACTTGAAGGAGAAGGGGACGACGTCGCTTTCGGAATCGGAGCGGGAGGAATTTGAAGCGGTTGATCGCGTCTCGTTGTATAAGACGGGGACGTTTATCGACCTCTGTCGTGGTCCGCATGTCGAGAACGCGAATCAGATCGGGGCATGGAAGATTTTGAAAATCGCCGGGGCGTACTGGCGCGGAAAGGAAACGAACCCGCAGATGCAGCGGATTTACGGATTATGTTTTGCGACGCAAGAGGATCTGAAAGCGTATCTCACCATGATGGAAGAGGCGGAGCGCCGTGATCACAAAAAGCTCGGACGCGATTTGGATCTGTTTACGTTCTCCGATCTCGTCGGGAGCGGCTTGCCGTTGTGGACGCCGCGCGGAACATTAGTCCGTGATCTGCTTGATGCGTATGTTTGGTCGCTTCGATCTCAGAAGGGGTACATGAAGGTGACGATTCCGCATATTACGAAGAAGGATCTGTATGAGCGGAGTGGGCACTGGGCAAAATTTCAGGATGAACTTTTTAAGATCATCAGCCGCGAAGGGCACGAATTCGCCTTGAAGCCGATGAACTGCCCGCATCACACACAAATTTTTGATTGCCGATTGCGGAGCTACCGGGAAATGCCGCAACGGTACGCGGAAACAACGATGGTCTATCGCGATGAACAGTCGGGTGAGCTCTCTGGCCTTTCCCGTGTTCGGAGTATTACGCAGGATGATGCGCACGTCTTCTGTCGCAAGAGTCAGATCGAAGCCGAGTGTTTCGCGATCTGGGACATCATCGACACGTTCTATTCGACATTCGGATTTGAGCTGAATGTGCGTCTATCAACGCACGATCCGGAAAAATTCGAGAAATATCTTGGAACGAAAGCGGTGTGGGAAGAAGCGGAAACGACGCTGCGCGCCATGATTGAAAAGCGCGGACGAACATATGTGGAAGGGAAAGGGGAGGCGGCGATGTACGGTCCAAAGATTGACTTCATGGGTAAGGATGCACTTGGCCGGATGCATCAGGTGGCGACGGTTCAGCTCGATTTCAACATGCCGGAACGGTTTGATCTGTCCTGTGTGAATGAGCAAGGCGAAAAGGAGCGGATTGTCATGATCCACGCAGCCATCATGGGATCGATTGAGCGATTCTTGTCCGTGCTGATTGAGCATTATGCCGGAGCATTTCCGGTTTGGATGGCGCCGGTTCAGGTTCGTGTTGCGCCTGTTGCCGATCGGCATAACACTTTCGCCGAACAGCTTCGCGACGAATTGATTGCGGCAGGGATCCGAGCAGACGTTGATGAATCCACGGAGTCTGTCGGAAAGAAGATTCGCGCTGGCGAAATGGCGAAAATTCCATATCTCCTTGTGGTCGGCGATAAGGAGATTGATGGCACTGAACTCACGGTTCGTGTGCGTGGAATGAAGGATCAGCTCGCGCTTCAGAAAGACGCGTTCATTGCGCGAGTCACATCGGAATCAGCGGAACATAAATAGGAAAGAAGCGCCTTTAGAGATCATCAATAAGAGACGAGATATCTCGTCTCTTATTTTTGATGTGTATCGATCAACGTGATTGCGGTGGGAGATTAAGTGCTTGTCGAGCGAGTTGGTTGAGACGTTCTGCTTCTGGGCTGCCGGCATGCGTGGTTTCAAAAAGTTCATGCACGGGCTGGAGCGTCATGTATGCTTTTTGGATTTGCGAATGTTGCCCCGATTTGAGTGCGGCGGTCATGTCTCCCATGGCTTGGAGGTATCGCGGAATATCGTTCTGAAGTTCTGGATTTCCAATGGCCGCGGAGGCATCGAGGAGCTGGTGATAAATATGTTCCGCATCCACCAATCCAGCGGCGCGCGACTGCTGAATAACGGTTTCGCCAAGCCGTGTTCCAAATCCCGCTCGATCGATCATTTGCGTCTGATCAAGGTGGATCGTGGGATCGTCTTCATGAAGCTGCTGACGGAATGTGGCGACCGCCTTTGTTGATCCCGGACGGACATGCACGGGGCGCTCACGGCGATCTCCAAACAAATCGCTAATCTCAACGGTTCGTCCAGGTGTGACAGCATTCATTGCTCTCGTCAGGAGCGGGTCTTTCCGTTTTGGCGGCTGTGAAGGCGTCTCAATGTGTGATCCGAAAACATCTCCGGGCTCCAGTGCATTGTTTGGAGAGACGACATTCATCATACGCGTCAGGAGCGGATCTTTGCGTCCGGCTGACGATGGTTTTGTTTGAGACTTGCGACTCCGACCGGTCCGTTCCGTAGCCGAATCTTCATCTTTCTGATCCATCTCGCGCATGACCCGTGGCGGTTTCTGTTTTTTCTCGGGTCGCGCTTGGTCTTGTTCGAGCTCTTTGCGAGCGATCTTCCAAAGATCAAACACGTCCATGTCGGAATTGATCTGAAGAATGGGGGATTCGCTTCGAACCTGCGTGAGGAGGCTGGCGCGATCCGGTGTTCCGTACAGGGTTTGGAGGTAGTTTGATTCGATCTGAATCAGCTTGCTTCGAAGTTCTGAAAGTTTTTTCGGATCAATGACGTTTTTTGTGCGGCCGAGCAGCCGGTTGAATCGGTGCGTGAGCCCGCCAGAACCCCATTTGAGGTACTGTTCTGGATCATCATGATTATTTTCGATCAAGAGCTGAGAGATGTGTTCAATGACGGATTCGATCGCCGTATCCCTTGTGTGTTTCGCCGCCTTTTCGCGTTCAGAACGGCCAATCGGCTGGTCTGCGGAAAACGGAAGGTTGTTAAACGAGGCATGAATGGCACGCCGCGTATCCTGGATATCCATGAGAACGGTGGATAGTGTGCTGAGTTCTTCCGCTTGTTCTGGCGACCGAATCCCAAGGACCTGTAGTTCTCTGCTCCGCTTTTCAAGGTCGGCGTAAATCTTTGAGAGTTCAATCAGGGCATCATCGAATCGTTCGCGATTTTCAAATGTTGGGGGATTCGTTTTGAATTCTTTGTTGACACTTGTGATTAACTGGTGCGCCCGAGCGACCATCGCGAGACTCGTGACCATCTGCGCCGGAATCTCAATTGTTTTTCGATCATCAGGATGCTTTTGCATCTCTGATTCTCGATCAACGGCAAGCTGTTCTTCGTCGCTCAGTTCCTGGCTTCCCGTAAGCTCAATTTGCGCATCGTCTTCGACGAATTTCTTGCCTGCCGCCCGAGCTGCTCTGCGTTTTGCCATTTCTGCGGCAACGCCGGTCGCCATGTCTGCCTCGGTCGATTCGTCAGTCAAATGATTCTTTTGTGCGGACTGTCGGCGTTCATGGAGCCGTTTGAGCTCCGCGCGTGCGGACTGCGCATCGGCATCTGCATCGACCGCCTCGCGCTCATCTGGCGTCAGTTCTCCATTTCCTGTCAGTTCAGTGCCTTCACGAAGATTTGACAATCGCTCTGTGTGCAGTCGAGCAAGGACGCTCTGAACGTGTTCGAATGCCCGTTCTTCAAGCTGAATGATCTGTTCGTCATCCGTGTTTGCAAGGATTGTTTCATGGGCGGATCGGACGGCATCCATGGCATAGGCGTACACGGCGTTTTCGTTCTCGACCGGATCCGTGATGACCTTATTTCCGAGTGATCGAGTATCTTTCTGCAACTTCTTCAGGCGTTCATCGTGGATGCGTCGAAGAATGGTCTGGACTTTTTCAAATGCGGCGAGTTCCACCTTTTTGAGTTCCGGATCAGTTGTCTCGGCGAGAATGCGATCATGTGCAGATCGAACGGCATTGATCGCAAAAGTGTACACCGCCTGCTCGTTTTCAACGGGATCGCTAATGACGCGTTCGCCGAGGCCTTCGGAAGCCTTGATGGCCGTTCCGGCTCGGCGACCAAGCCGTTTAGCGGCCTGGGAGGTCCGGATCTCTTCAATCGCGGATTCCGCATTCTGAATGCGTTCTGCGAATTTTGAAGGCTTCGCTTCATGAACGACGCCGGAAATTTCATCCGGGAGATCCGCCATTGACTGTAAGAGCAGCGCATCTTCATCTTCCTTATTTAGCTTCGGAATGTTTCTGCGGCTGCTGCGCGGACCCGAGTCTGGCGCGCGATCGCTGCGGCGGGATGGGGGAGGCGGTTTCCGGCTCGAAGCGCCCATCTGTTCAGACGCGTCAACGACTTCGATGTCGGTATCGTCCAGGATCTCTGCAACCTCTTCTTTTGGAGCGCTCTTCAGGAGATCGATGAGCGAATTCGTGTCTGCGAGGAGATAGGCAGTCAGCTCATAGATCGCCTTCATGTCTGGCTGAAGTTCCAGATCGATATCCGGCGAGTTCTGAAGACCGGCAAGGCTCTTTCGAAGTCCATTCGCTCGCGTTTCAAGATCTGTAATGGTTTCTTCGCGTTTTTCGTTGTTTCGAAGGATTGATCCGATTTCACCACGGACTTGGATGAGATTAGAGATTTCACGCGAACCCCGCTGGAAGGCGAGTTTGTGAATTTCCTGATCTCGTTTTTCAGCGGAGGTTCCTTGGAGTTTGATCGAGAGCTCAATCTCCTGTAACGCATCTTTAACAATTTTTTCTGCCGTGGTAATTGCCGCAAGTCCGGCGGTGTGCTCACTGACGCGCAGCGTTCCTGCCTCTGATGATGATTCTTCCAGCGCATCCGCTTTCATTTCTTCCAACCGAAATTCATAATCGCGCAGTTCAAGAATAAACGGCCACGCCTGCTCTTCGTTCCAGGTGCGGTTCTGAATCTGTTGTTGCAGTTCTTTCACGCGCTGCACAGCGGATGCGGAGAAGGCGACGCGTTCTTGATGGGTTTCTTCGGGGGTCGGGAGTTTGTCGGGGCCGAACGTGCCCCTTATCCGCAAGTCTTCGCTTGCTTCGATTTTTCGTGGCCGCTGAAGACGCTGCTTTGCGCGTTCATATCGTCCCTTTTCAGTAAGGGCGGTGTATTTCTCTTCACTGGCACTGAGTGCCTCGGGTGTCTCGCCCATGGGAATGGACGCTTTTACTTCTGAGGCGGGGAGTCCGGGTCGATCCAATTTTCGACGTGCTACTGTAGCAACTTCTTCTTGACGTACGCGCTCACGGACGCGTGCAAACGGTTCCGGATGTCGTGCGGCAAGTTCTTCAAGAAATTTTTTTTCGTTGTACGGAAGCCTGTTTCGGACTTTTTCAATTTCAGACATCTCTCCAGATTCAGGAGTCTGATGAATACTGGAAAGATTGTGTTCACCCGACTGGTCGCTTCGTAATCGCTCTCCGGAAAACGGCGGAGGCGTCGATGGCATTTTGGATTCAATTTGATCCAATTCAGAATGCGAACGTCGTTGCGACATATTGCGAACAGTATACCAGATGCGCGGGGGATGAGCAGGGATCGCGCGATGTCAGCGAAGCAACGGCGTCAGCGATTCTGTGTAATGGATGCGTGGACGCGCTGATTGCCCATACACCGGAATGCAAAACGCGCAGGATTGCTCCTGCGCGCTTCCGATGATTTCGTTGGAAACGATTTACTTCTGCGCGATCTTTGCAAACACGGCTGGGTGTTTTGCGGCGATCTCGGAGAGGACCTTGCGATCGAGCGCAATGTTCTTCTTCTTGAGATCGTTGATGAGCTTGGAGTAGGTTCCTCCGATTTCGCGAACGGCGGCATTCAACCGGATGTTCATGAGCGCGCGATTGCGGCGCTTCTTCTGTTTGCGACCAATCCGGGCATATGCCCCCGCTTTGACCGCGGCGGTTCGCGCCAGCTTGATCTTGGACTTGCGGCCCCACATCATCCCCTTGGTCTGCTTGAGGATGTTCTTTCGGTGTTTGACGTGGCCGACTCCGCGTTTGACTCTTGGCATAGGTGTTTCGTTGCGTGGTTGCGTCGTTGCGTGGCTGTGTCGGTCCGGCCGGATTCTTCCGACGCGACGACGTTCGACGCAACGAACTTCAGTTTAAAAGTTGGAGATAAGCATCTTAATACTCTTCTCAAACGAGTGCGACATGGTTTCATCACGGCGCTTGTTGCGGGTGACTTTTCCGGATTCGCGACTGTTGAAGTGGTTCTTGCCACCTTTCCGTCGGAGGAGTTTTCCTGAGCCGGTAATTTGGAACCGCTTTGCAACGGTCTTGTTCGTTTTCTGCTTCATAAGTGGTTAGGCTTTCGGCTATTGGCGTTCGGCTATGGGCCGCTCAGAGATTCCTCTGGCTGAGAGCCGATAGCCGAAGGCCGAAAGCCCAGGCGTGAGTATGTCGTAATTGATGATGAAGGGGGTTACTTCCTACCGATGATCGCTGAAACGTTTCCTTCCTGTCGCTTTGTCGGTTGTTCAACGAAGATGTCGTAAGACTGCTTTAAGGTGTCGATGAAATCATTGATGCGTTCAATGGCGATGTCGCCATGCGCCTTTTCGCGTCCGCGGAGGATGATTTCAATTTTGAGCTTATGTCCGTCGTCGAAGAATGATTTTGCTTTTGCGAGCCGGATGTCGACGTCGTGCTGTCCCATTTTGACTGACAGGCGGACGCCTTTGACTTCGACTTTACGGGCGTGAACCTTTTTGGCCTTATGTTCCTTTTCTTTTTGATACTTGAACTGTCCGTAGTCCTGGATGCGACACACCGGCGGATCCGCGTTCGGCGCGACTTCGACGAGGTCGAGTTCGCGTTCGCGGGCTAAGGCGATGGCATCTCGGGTCTGCATGACGCCGAGCGTTTCGCCTTCCGCGCCGATGACTCGGACTTCCGGAACCCGAATAGATTCATTGGCACGGTACTGCAGGCCGAGATCGACCTGTGTCCGTTTTTTTCTTCGATAATGGATGCGCATGGATACGTTCCGCGTCGCGCCTTTCGGCGGTCAGCGGCATGGTGGAGATGGGGGGAGTCGCACCCCCGTCCGGTCTCGGCGAACGGACCCTTCATTCACAGACTTGGACTACTCGAGGGTACAAAAATTCGCGCAACGAGTAGACGAGGACCGCGGATTTCGCATCGCCACCAGGTCTTCGGCCGCAGGCGATGAGTGCGGACGAACAAGCCCGAGAAAGTGACAATCCGTGCATTCCGTCAGGCGGGGAGTGCGGGATCGGGACGGCAGAGCTCGCCTTAGGCGAGGGCCATCGCAGGTGCAGAAACGCGGAACGCCGAAGCGACCGCGGACTTCACCTTGCTAAAGACGTTGGCAGTTGTCTTTGTTCCAGGGTTGATTTACGCGTGGGTCCTGGCACGCGGTCTGCAGGATTCGAACGTACGAGCCGTCAATGCTCGGCATCCCCAGGGGTGAGGTTTTTTAGTCCTCTCTCTGGAGTTCTCGATCAATGTCACGTTTTTTTAACGTTTCGCGCTTATCGTGGGCTTTTTTCCCACGTCCAAGGCCGAACCGCAGTTTTACGTGACGGCCGTGAGCATACAGTGAAATAGGCACCAGCGTCAAGCCTTTTTGCTCTATTTTGCCATAGAGGGAGCTAAGTTCCCGTTTATGCATGAGGATCTTGCGGGTTCGGGTGTCGTCGTATCCGGTCGCAGAGCCATCTTTAGAATATCGAGGGATTTTGAGTCCGAGCACCCAGAGTTCGCCTCCGCGGAAGGCGAGGTAGCTTCCTGTTAGGTTTGCTTGACCAGCACGGACCGACTTCACCTCGCTGCCACGCAAGACGATCCCCGCATCAAAGGTGTCGAGGATCTCATAATCATGTTTGGCTTTGCGGTTATCGGTGAAGGACATCTGGGAGAGTTGTGAGTGATGAGTTACAAGTTATGAGTTATGAGTTATGAGTTTAAGCGTTATGGGGTTGGATCTGGGTACTTGCGTTTCGTCTCGTCGTCCGAACTCGTAACTCGTAACTCATCACTCACAACTTCCCGTCATGCTATACTTTACCAGGATTCCTGTCGATGCTTGTAATCCGATCATCATGAAAACCGAGGAACGGATCATTACGATTTCAACGGCGACCATTTTGCGTGCCGTGGCGGCCATTCTGCTGCTTGTTTTTATTTGGATCGTTCGCGATATCATTGCGTTGGTCTTCGTCGCACTCATCCTTGCGGCGCTCATGTTGCCATTTGCTCAATGGATGAAGAAGTTTCGGATCCCTTCTCCGGTGTCGGTGTTGTTGTTTTATGGTTTTTTGATCGGTATCGTTGCTTTGGTGGGCGTAATCGTGATCCCGCAAATCATTCGTCAGCTTTCTGATCTCGGATCCATGTTTACGTCCTCGTGGACTGCAGCGATGACTCGCGCGTCCGTGGTGAAGGCGTTTATTGTGCAGCATGGTTTGGAACAGAATGTTCAAAACAGTATCTCCTCAATCGAAACCTATATCGGACAAGTTGTCGGGAATGTGTACGACATGATCTCCGGATTCATCGGTGGGGTTGCGGCGCTCGTGCTGGTGTTTGTGCTTGCATTCTACATGGTTGCTGAAGAACGCGAGGCAGTTCGATTTTTTAAAAACATCATCCCGGAGGACTATCAAGAGTTTGCGGCGAATTTACTGTATGAAGTCGAACGAAAATTTAGCCGGTGGCTCGTTGGGCAAGTTGTTCTCTGCGTCATCATCGGGTTGTGTTATTTTATCGGCCTCTCAATTATCGGCGTTGATGGTGCGTTGACCCTTTCGATTCTCGCCGGATTTTTTGAATTTGTGCCATACCTCGGACCCATTCTGAGCGGGATTGTGATTATTCTGGTTGCCTTCACTCAGGCGCCGCTTCTTGCGGTGTTCGCAACGGCGCTCATGCTGATTATCCAGTGGCTTGAGAACAATCTGTTGGTTCCAAAGGTTATGCAGAAAGCGGTCGGATTGAATCCAGTTCTCTCCATTGTGGCACTGTTAGTCGGGGCGAAGATTTTTGGTTTTGTCGGCATGATTTTGTCGATCCCGGTTACGACTGGGGTTTCTGTGGCGCTCACAGAATATTTTCGATATCAAAAAGAAAAAAAGAAATAATATTGTTGTATGCCAGATCAGAAGGGGGTTCCTGATTCCGCCACCATCACGCCAAGTGTGACGCCGAGTGCGTCGCCATCCGGTGCCTCGCCGGATCGTCGGCCGTTTTATCATCCGCCAGATCGAACCGTGAAGCCGAAGATCGGAAAGAACGCATTGGGATGCATTTTGTATGTCGTCTTTGCGATTGTTGCGCTCGCGGCGCTTTTGATGGTTGCGGTCTCGGAGTCGGGAGTGGTCCCTGTTCCATTTATTTCACAATTCTATTCTCCGCCCGCACCGACACGTGTGGTTCAGGCAGGTGAAGAAAAACCGGAGCAGCTGCTCACCTCTGTTCAAGAAGCGATCAAGACCATGGGTCCTGATGAATCAGATACGGTTCATACACTCGTTTACACCGAGGCGGAGTTGACCGCAGCGGTTCGAGGCGCACTCGCAGACGCTGGGAAGCGCGGGGATGTTGATCTCTCAAAAACCCAAGTCGTTATTCGGCCCGATGCAGCCCAGCTCACCGGTCGATTTCGCGTGAAAGGCGTCATGGTTGACGCGCAGCTTGAGGTGGTTCCATCGGTCACGAATAACATCCTGATCACGACAATCACGAAAGCGAAATTCGGCGAAATTCCAATCGCTCCAGCCATTGCGAAGATTGCGATTGATTCATTACTGAATCGCGATTCGAGTACATGGGATGTGAAAATTGCAAATCATCTGATTAAAGATGTTCAACTTCAGGATGGGAAGTTGCAATTGAAGCTCTCCCAGCACTAGTGCCTGCGAGCATCCGGCCTTCCCGATTGAGCGGTTTTGTGATACATCTTCTGCCGTCATGTTCGTCATTATTCGATTTTTGTCCGCAATCGTTGGCGTCGTGGTTGCGATGACATTTGCGGTTCAGACCCGTGAGCCATCAACATACCCGCTGTATGTTGGTATTGGCGTGCTGACATTTGCGGTTGGAGGATTTCTAATCGCCTGGAGTCGTCATCGTCATATTGGGGATACCTGGCCCCTGCTTCCGGGGTTGGTTGCGTTAGTCTGTATGGCATTCGGATTGGTCCTCGCTGAAGGGATGCTTGCGCATTGGGTGATTCCGCTCGTCGCCGGGGGAACGGCCTTTTTGGTCTTGGAGCTGTTATTTTTTTCCTTGTATGCACCGGCACGATATCCCGCGAATGGCCTTTCGCACGTGAATCTCATGCTTGTTCCCATCGCCCTTTGGCTCGCGACCTATGCGGCGCTCGGGCTGACGATTTTTTTAAGTGTCCCGCGCGTTGTTCCGGTTTGTATCATTACGGTCGTTTCGTGCATTTTTTTCTTCGCCACGGCGCATCCGGAAGTTGGTCCGGCCGCACGTGCGCGCTGGGTGATCATCGGGACGTGGATCGGGGCACAGACAGGCGTTCTGATCACTTCACTTCCATTGGATTTAATGACCTCATCAACCTTCGTATCGCTTGTCGGGGCCTATGTGCTGCGAACGCGCCGATATGAAATTCCGCCAAAGGTGCCGCCTCGTCAAATGATCACCGAGGCCGTGACGTTTGTCCTGCTTCTCTTTTTAATTCTCGCGACTGCACGTTGGACGTAGGATCTCTGTGTCGCATCGTTCCACGTTCAGATGTCTGCCAGGCGGTTCTCCTTACCTGATATACTATCTCTTATGAAAATTCAGTTTACCGAAGCATTTCCGCATACGTTGATTACGATCGCCGCCTCTGTCGTGAGTGGAGCATTGGCCGGTGCCGCCGCTGGGTGGATGTATGCCGCGGTCCCGTATCAGATGCCATTTTCAGCGCCCCCGTCGCGACACATGTCGGTGGCGACCTCGACAACGACACAGACTCCTACGACAGTGGTACCGAAAGTGGAAGTCGTCTCAGTGGATCGAAAACCGTCTGAACCTATTGTGCCGCCGGCATTTACGTCTCGGCGCGTTTCGTCCGTGGCGGGGATCTACCGTCGATCTGCAACGAGTCCGGTATTGTCTGACGCGCAACTCCTCGGTCAAGCGGTTGCCGTGACGACCGATGGGTGGTTTGTGACTGCGGCCTCGGCCATTGATGGGATGAAATTAGGCGAGATCGTCCTCTGGCACGATGGCGTTGCAGCGACCGCAACACGCGGAATTTTAGATGAACGTTCTTCCGTCGTCTTTCTGAAGGCGGATTACACGAATCTCACCGCACCTGCATTTGCACGATATGAGGACATAACCGCAGGTGTTCCAGTTTGGATTGAACGACGTGCGGGGAGTTTTGAGCCAGCAAACATCGCGTTACTCCACGGAGAGGTTGGAGATTTGAAAGGCGTTCCATCAAGCGTGGCTGCACGCCGACCAACGGTGACGTCGCTCACGCAAGTGGGGGACGTTGGGTCACCGGTGTGGGACACGAATGGCACGTTGATCGGGATCGCCTCAGGAAAACCAGGCGGAACATTTCCGTTCATCCCATCAAGCGCCTGGGCACCGTCGTTGTACGGCATTTTCTCTGATGGAAAAATTCTCCATGCGGATATCGGGGTTCGAACCGTTGACCTCGCATCGCTTCGACTCATGAATCGTCGATCTGATCTTCCGCTCCTTGGGGCGTGGGTCGTAACGGATCAATCTACGAAGACGGTGATCGCGTCTGGCGTGTCGGATGCAACAACGGTGTTACCGGGCGACGTGATTACTCGCGTCGATCGTGATATCCTTGATGGGACCGCAGATCTCGGAGAAGTGCTCGTTCAGTATAAACCAGGTTCGCACGTCACACTCACGGTTGATCGTGCCGGAAAAATTCTCGAAATTCCCGTGACGCTTGGAAGTTTGCAGGTGAGTAAAGAGTTAAAGTAAGTCGTTCGTCATTCCCTGCGAAGAGCGCTTCGAGGGACCGCATCGCAACATGTCCCGTCCGAATTACATTCGTCTCATCATTCGTTCGTGGCGCCAGGTGGCGCTGACGACGGTGTTGGCGATTGTGTTGGCCTTGGCATTTTCACTCGTTCAGCCGCTGAAGTATTCGAGTACGGTGAAAATTCTGATTACACAGACGAATACGACGGGTCTGGATCCGTATACCGCCATCAAGTCAACGGAACGGATTGCGCAGAACATGAGCGAGCTTGTGTACACGTCTGCGTTTTTTGATGCCGTCGTGAACGATCCATCGGTGAATATCGATTACTTCCCAACAGATGATTTAAAGCGTCGCACGGCCTGGGAGCAAACGATTAAAACAGCCGTGACTCCGGGAACGGGTGTGATGACGGTCACGGCGTATCACCCAGATCGAAACCAAGCCACGTCGCTCGCGGTTCGATCTGCGAAAGAACTTGCGGTCGAGGCACCGAACTATTTTGGATTTAGTGTGCGCGCCCAGGTCATCGATGCCCCGATTCCATCGCGATTCATCGCAAAACCGGATTTCATCACAAATGGCATCTTCGGCGCGGTTGCCGGATTCTTGATTGGGCTCGCCTGGGTGTTATGGAAGGTCCGGGAGTAGGCGGGGAGGAGTAAAAAGAGATCGGATTCGGAGGTCCTCTGAGGTGTCAGGGGGCTTTTTTAGGCAGTAGCGAGTAGGCGGTAGGCAGTAGGAACGCGTTCCTACTGCCTACCGCCTACTCGCTACTGCCTTCTTTTTAAAATAAAAGAGGCTATTTTTTCGCTATATTTCGCATATATTCGAGACGTTTCCCAACCACTCTCAGAAAGGTCTGCTAGACTTGACAAATTTCCTGATTTGTGATAGATTCATCAGTTCATTTAACGCTCGAATATTGTGTGGCGATCGGTCAGATATTGGAATCGCATCGTTGTTTCGCAGGA